>JAUNHS010000096.1 GCA_030523805.1 Acinetobacter sp. | reverse complement strand
CCACGAGTAACATCTTGAATTTTTTTAATAAAATGCTCAATTTGATTTTCCAATAACGACACTTCTACATCTACACCTATCGCAGTATAAGTCTCTTGAAACTCTACTTGATGTAGTTGTAACTCATATTGCAAAATCGCCCATTCTGAAAAATCACACTGAAAATGAGCCATCTTTTTATGAATAAGTTCAATTTTTTCAGCGAGTTGTAAACATTTCCCTGCACAGCCACCATAAGCACGCACCAAACCACCAGTGCCTAATTTTACTCCACCAAACCAACGATTGACCAATACCAAAACATTGGTTAAATCATTGCCTTCAATAGTCGCTAAAATCGGACGACCTGCCGTGCCAGACGGTTCGCCATCATCATTAAAACGCACATCATGCCCAATTTTCCACGCCCAACATTGATGTGTAGTGCTTGGGTCTTTCATTTGCGTAAGAAAATCCTTCACATCTTGCTCACTGGCAACAGGCACAGCAAAGGCTTGGAAGCGACTTTTTTTAATCTCTTCTTCAAATTCAGTCAGTTGGGCAATGGTAAATGGCATGATGTTAGGAAAAATAAAACGATGACGATAGTATAATCAACTTATCTACAGACTGCAAAGGCGAGTTGCGATACGCTATGCAAAAAAATACCTAATCATCAGATTAGGCATTTTCATGGTATTAATGACTACCTTCAGACGCATGGTTGATGGTATATTTTGGAATTTCAATTTCCAAATCTTCATCAACCACAATCACTTGGCATGATAGGCGAGAGTCAGGCTCTAAACCCCATGCACGGTCTAGTAAATCGGCTTCTACATCATTCATTTCTTCTAAAGAATCAAAACCTTTACGCACGACAACGTGGCAAGTGGTACACGCACATGAGCAGTCGCAAGCGTGTTCAATTTTAATGCCATGCTCTAGCAAACTTTCGCATAAGTTGGCGTTTTGTTCTACTTCAAACTCTGCACCTTCAGGGCAAAATTGTGCGTGTGGAAGTACTTTAATACGGGGCATAGTCTTTACCTATTAGCAGTATATTAGGGTGATTTGCTTTGCGTTGGGTGAGACCAATCGTCTAGCGTTGTGCCTTTAAGGGCGTTATTAATATGCTGATTCATACGCAAGCCAGCAAATACATCGCTAATGGCTTTAAATTGCGTTACAGCGTGTTCTATGGCATCAATATCATCTGTTGCCAAAGTATGTTCTAAATGCTGGCGAGCCTGTGTCAGTTGCTCAAGTTGTTGTAGCGAAAGTAAATGTTGATCCACTTTCAATGCCTGCGTTAAGGCTTCCAATTCACGGTGTGCTTCCGTTTTGCTTTCATGCAAATGACGCAAACGCTTATCTTCTTCAGCGTGCTGGAAACCTTCAATCAATAAACGTTCTGTATCTTGAGCAGATAAACCATAAGACGGTTTAATATCAATTTGAGCTTGTACACCTGATGTCGTTTCTTTGGCGGATACGGTTAATAAACCATCGGCATCTACTTGGAAAGTAACTTCAATACGTGCTTGACCTGCCGTCATTGGTGGAATGCCATGCAATACAAAACGACCCAATGAACGGCAATGTTCTACCAAATCACGTTCGCCTTGTACCACATGAATTAACATGGCAGTTTGACCATCTTGATAAGTTGTAAACTCTTGGCGACGAGCAACAGGAATTGCTGTATTGCGAGAAATTAAACGCTCTACCAATCCGCCCATAGTTTCCAAACCTAAAGACAATGGCGTAACATCTAATAGCAATGAACCATCTGGACGATTACCAATCAGTTGATCGGCAGTCATTGCTGCACCAATGGCAACTACTTCATCTGGATTAATGCTACATAATGCCGTTTTTTGGAAAAATTGCTCAACGGCTTGGCGTACTGCATACGAGCGAGTAGAACCCCCAACCAAAACCACTTGCTGAATATCATCAAGTTGTACTTGTGCATCACGTAAGACACGTTTACACACTTGAATGGTTTTATCCAACACAGGTTGAATAATTTGCTCAAATGTTGCACGGTTTAAGCTAAGTTGATATGAAGCAACTTGAAAATCTGCTTGTTCGTGATCGGTCAGCCATTCTTTGGTTTGGCGTGCTTGTTGAATAAATTGTGCGTTTAAATGAGCATCTAATTGTTCTAAATTTAATTGTTGCTTTGCCCATTTTACAATCAAACGATCAATATCATCGCCACCTAAAGCAGTATGACCACCTGTTGCCAAAACTTCAAACACACCTTGACTAAAGCGTAATAATGATACATCAAAAGTACCACCACCCAAGTCATAAATAATATAATGCTGATTTTCGCCAAAATGTTGCTCTTGGTCTAAACCATAGGCGACTGCCGCTGCAGTTGGTTCATTTAATAAACGCAATACGTTTAAACCAGCCAATTGAGCCGCATCACGAGTAGCTTGGCGTTGTGCTTCATCAAAATATGCAGGTACAGTAATGACTGCACCATTGATTGGATTTTGTACGCTTTGCTCTGCACGATGTTTCAATACTTTTAAAATATCAGCCGAAATTTCTACAGGTGTTTTACGCCCTTGCTGCGTTTCAAACGCTGGCATTTCATTGGCATCGCCGTGCAATTGATATGGATGCTGAAATTTAATATCGGCTTGTGAACGCCCCATAAAGCGTTTTACCGATACAATCGTATTGTGTGGATCTTGTGTAATATAGCTTTTCGCATCATCACCAATCAGCACTTGCTCGCCATAATGCACAATAGATGGTAATAAAATGCGTTGCTGTTCATCAGGCAAAACTTTCACTTTACCTGAAAGAGTGGTAGCCACCAAAGAATGCGTTGTGCCTAAATCAATACCGATTGCAATACGATGCTGATGTGGTGCAGTGGATTGATTGGGTTCTGCAATTTGCAATAGTGCCATAATAAACTCTTGTGCTGTGTGCGATAGGGGATAAATGGGTTAATTCAAGGTCAAAAAATCAAGTTTGATGATGAGACACGATTTAAAAATCGTCTAAATCATCATCTAAACTAAATTCTTCATCAAGTAAACGATCTTCAGCTGCGTGAATATCATTTAATACTTTTTGGAAAAAGCGTAATTTACGCACGGTATCTCGTGCTTCTGCCCAATCTTCATCTTGAAAATCAATTTTAAATTGTTTGGTTAAGCCATCAATCCATTGAGCAACTTCATCTTTAAGTGCAGCAAGTTGCTCGTTGTTTTGTGCTTCGTCTAATTGCTCACGAATTTCTAAAGCCGATTGCAAAAATTCAAAATCATTGATAGAGACATCTAACTGCTGATCTTGCTTGACCAAACTCAACATATAAGCCGCACGGCTATCTACATTGAGTAAAGTTTGATAGGCATGATTAATTTCACTAGATTTGATTAAAGCCGCATCTTTATCTTCAGCTTTATCTGGGTGATATTGTTGTTGTAAAGCCAAAAATTGCGTTTTTAATTGGTTTAGGTCTAGGTCTAAACGTGTTTCTAATTGAAATAAGTCAAAATGATTCATGATGATACGGCAAGCAACAGAGTAGGCGATAAAATGAAACAGGCGTGTTGATTAAACAGTGAACGATTCACCACAGCCACATTCACCTTTTTGATTTGGATTGTTAAACTCAAAGCCTTCATTGAGACCATTTTTTACATAGTCCATTTCCAAGCCATTGAGATATACCAAACTTTTAGGATCAACAAAAACATTTACACCAAAATGCGTAAACATTTGATCGTGTGGATCTACATCATCAACAAATTCAAGCACATAAGCCAAGCCAGAGCAGCCAGACGTTTTTACACCAACACGAATGCCTTCGCCTTTACCACGATTTTCTAAAAAATTACGGATATGGTTTGCGGCATTTTCAGTTAAATGAATCATACTTGCACCTGTGATGAAATCCTATAATGAATGATGGATTTAGATATTATAGCCCTAAATCCATCAGTTCGGCAAAATATTCTGTTTAAAGAATAATCTGGAATGATAGATGATTAAGCGTTGCTTTGCTTGTTACGATAATCATCAATCGCTGCTTTAATTGCATCTTCAGCCAATACTGAGCAGTGTACTTTTACTGGCGGCAATGCAAGTTCATTGGCAATATCAATATTTTTAATGGCTTGAGCTTCATCTAAAGTTTTGCCTTTGAGCCATTCTGTAACCAATGAGCTAGATGCAATCGCAGAGCCGCAACCATAGGTTTTAAAGCGTGCTTCTTCAATAATACCGCTGTCATTCACTTGAATTTGTAAACGCATAACATCGCCACACGCAGGTGCACCCACCATGCCTGTACCAACATTTGCTGCATTTTTGTCTAACACACCTACATTACGTGGGTTTTCATAATGGTCAATGACTTTATCGCTATATGCCATAATTGCTTCTCCTAACTGGGGTCGGCGTAGATGTAAATGACTGGCAGGCATTTACATCGTGTTCAGATAAAATAAATATTAAAAATTAGTGTTCTTGCCATTCAACAGTATTTAAATCAATACCTTCTTTGTACATATCCCAAAGTGGCGATAAATCACGCAATTTTTCTACCGCTGCTTTGGTAATTTGAATGACATGGTCAATATCGGCTTCAGTTGTATATGTACCAAAGCTAAAGCGGATTGAGCTGTGAGCCAATTCGTCCGACAAACCTAAAGCACGCAATACATAAGATGGCTCTAAAGTTGCCGATGTACACGCAGAACCTGATGATACAGCCACATCTTTTAATGCCATCATCAACGATTCGCCTTCTACAAAGTTGAAACTTACGTTTAAGTAGTTGGCAACATTATGCTCTGGGTGGCCATTTAAGAACACTTGCTCTAAATCTTGTAAACCATTCCATAAGCGATCACGCAAGGCACGCAAACGTTGTTGCTCTGCCTGTAAGCGTTTGCCAGCCAATTCAAAGGCTTCGCCCATACCAACGATTTGATGCGTTGCCAATGTACCAGAACGCATACCACGCTCATGACCACCACCGTGTGTTTGTGCTTTTACACGCACACGTGGGTTACGGCGTACATACAATGCACCAATTCCTTTAGGGCCGTACACTTTATGACCAGAGAAACTCATCAAATCCACTTTTAACTGGCTTAAATCAATTTCCACTTTACCAGCTGCTTGTGCTGCATCTACATGGAAGAATGTTTTATTCGCACGAGTTAATTCGCCAATCGCTGCAACATCTGTTACTGTACCGATTTCGTTGTTTACCATCATTAATGAAACTAAAATCGTATCAGGACGTAATGCTGCTTTTACCATATCAGCAGTAATTAAACCTGTTTTTTCTTCAGGCTCAAGTAGAGTAATTTCAAAACCTTGCTCTTCAAGCTCACGAGTAACGTCTAAAATAGACTTATGCTCAATGTGGCTAGTAATAATGTGCTTACCACGAGAAGCATAAAACTGTGCAATACCTTTTAACGCCAAGTTATTTGACTCAGTCGCACCCGAAGTCCACACAATTTCACGTGGGTCGGCTTTAATTAAATTAGCCACTTGCTCACGTGCATATTCCACTTTTTCTTCTGCTTGCCAGCCATAAGCGTGCGAGCGAGAAGCAGGATTACCAAAAGTGCCTTCAAAAGTTAAGCACTCCATCATACGCTCTGCGACTTGTGGATCTACAGGTGTCGTTGCGGCATAATCAAGATAGATAGGACGAGTCATAATTTTATACCTAGTGTTGTTCAGGTTTAACAAAAATACGTTTTGGGGTAATGGCAAGCCACTACAAAAAATTAGTTTACGCTTTCATGTACCGTATGCTTTACATCGTGCTTTTGGCGTAGGGCAACGGCTTGCACTTTATCTCTTACCAATAAGTCGGCTAAAGTAATTTTTGCCAAATAATCAGAAATATAGCGTGAAAGATCATGCCATAAATCATGAGTAAGGCACATTGCACCATCTTGACAATTTCCTTGATGATCGCAACGTGTCGCATCTACCGTTTCATTGACAGCTTCTATAATTTCTAATACCGTAATTTGTTCGGCAGGGCGAGCAAGGTAATAACCACCATTTGCACCACGCACACTGGCGACTAACTTTTGGCGTTTGAGTTTGGCAAAAAGTTGCTCTAAATAAGCTACAGAAATAGATTGGCGTGCGGCAATTTCGGCTAGCGTAATCGTTTGCTCTGTAGGTTGTAAAGCTAGGTCAAGTAAAGCTGTAACAGCGTAACGGCCACGAGTAGTCAGACGCATGATTCGGTACACCACTTTAAATGAGATAAGGCATTTTATTAATTCTGACTAAATTAGTCAAGTTTTATTGTGTGCATTTTTATGTAAAAGGG
>JAUNHS010000095.1 GCA_030523805.1 Acinetobacter sp. | reverse complement strand
TCATCGGCAGCTAAAATTGGCATATCTGCCAGTGCTTCAAAGGCAAAATGCGGAATTGTACCTGCACCATCTTCGGTATAGCTAATATCACGCACAATATCAATCACATCTGCCACCACAGCTGAAGCCGTTGGGCCTGCACCTGCCCCTGCACCATAATATAATGTTGAACCGACCGCATTAGCATTGACCAATACCGCATTCATCACGCCATTCACATTGGCAATTAACTGATCTTCAGGAATTAACGTTGGATGTACACGCAATTCAATGCCATTTTCTGCACGGCGAGCAATACCCAAATGTTTAATACGGTAGCCTAATTCTTCCGCATATTTCACATCTTGGGCGGTAATTTTGCTAATGCCTTCAGTATAAACTTTGTCAAATTGTAGTGGAATACCAAACGCAATTGATGCCAATAAGGTCAATTTATGTGCCGCATCAATCCCTTCCACGTCAAATGTTGGGTCAGCTTCGGCATAGCCCAAGGCTTGAGCTTCTTTTAACACATCGTCAAATGCACGGCCTTTTTCACGCATTTCCGATAAAATAAAGTTGCCTGTACCGTTAATAATCCCAGCCAACCATTCAATACGGTTTGCCGACAAGCCTTCACGCAATACTTTAATAATCGGAATACCGCCTGCCACTGCCGCTTCGTACATAATTTGTACATTATGTTCATCGGCAGCTTTGAATAATTCGTTACCATGCTTGGCCAATAAGGCTTTGTTTGCTGTAACCACTTGCTTGCCGTGCTTGATGGCTTCTAACACCACGTCATACGCAGGGTGAATGCCACCAATCACTTCTACAACAATATCCACATCTGGCTGACGTACAATTTCAAGTAAATCAGCACTTTGCTTAATGCCTTCTAAATTTAAATCAGGGCGTGGACGACGTGTACCCACATAAGTAATTTGAATTTCACGCCCTGTACGACGTTTAATTTCCGCCGCATTTTCTTGTAATAATTTTAAAGCACCGCCACCAACAGTACCTAAACCTAAAATTGCGAGACGAACAGGTTGCACAGTGTACTCCATAAATATCTTGTGTTGCTCATTTCATTTGTATAACATCGCATCAGCAATTTATACAGTTTTTTAATCTACGCTTCATCATAGCGAAAAAATAATTAAACGCCAAGCAAAATTTGTGCTTAAGCATTTATCTTATGCTTTCGCATAGAAGAATTTTACTTTTGCTCTAATGCCTTTAATAAGTCATCGGTGCTTAAATAACCACCCAACTGCACCCCTTCAGGCGTGAAAATGGCAGGTGTGCCAGATACGCCCATCTGCTGCCCTAATTCAAATTGCTCACGCACAGGGTTTTTACAGTTTGCCACATTTAAAGTTGCACCATTCATCACATCATCAAAGGCTTTTTTACGGTCGGCACTACACCAAATTTGCTCCATCGCTGGGAATAATTGCTCGCCACGTGGCCATGCAACATAGCGAACTTCTATGCCTTTGGCGTTCATTTCGCCCATTTGACGGTGCAAACGTTGGCAATAGCTACAGCTCACATCGCTAAATACATAAATAGTATGCTTTTTCGCCCCAGTCGCAGGGTAAATAATCAAATCTTGCTCTTTTAATTTTGCCAAGGCTTGCTTATTAATACTTGCTTTAAATTGCTGGCTGACATCTTCCACTTGCGAGCCACCCAAGCGTAACACATCGCCTTGTACCAAATATTGACCATCTGCCGTCGCAAATACCGCAGGGTGATTTTCTAACGCCACCCAATAAAATGGTGAATTAGGAACTTCTTGCACATCTACAATTTTGACAGGAATATTTGCTTTTTTAAATTGCTGTTCTAAAGTTGCTTTTAAGCGATGCGTTACATTACGCTCCGTTAAGTTTGATGCTTCGCCCGCAGGTGCAGACGCAGTTAAAGTAGTTTCTACAGGTTGCTCTTTCGCACAAGCAGTCAAAGCCATGCTTACACTAATCGCCAATAAAGGAAGAGTTAAAAAACGCATATCTATACTCTAAAGTAAATGTTTAGACAATGTCGCCATCATCTGATAAAAATGCAAGCAGTATAACAAATCCGCCTGTATCTGTCATGACACTGGCGGATAAGAAAATGTAAAACACGTTGGTTTTTAATTTATATCATTGATATATCAGCATTATTTATCACGACTAATCTGTATTGCCCATGTAAACAACTCATCTAAATCATAATCGCCACTATGTGCCACGCCCCACGGTAAAGCAAAATCAACTTGATGTCCATGATTTTGTAATTTGGTCGCCAAAATCACAGGAATGGCCAATGATGTATCACGGTCTTTACTGCCATGACGGATTCGCCAATGCTTTGATGTGGTAGCTGATGTGCCAATATAATTCATCGCATTCATCATTTTCACACTTTGTGCATCGGCTCGCTGAGCCACTTGCGACCCTGTGTGGTGCTGCATAGCAAAATCGGTAAAATGACGTTGATCTACTTCAGCCGATCCAAAGAGTTGATTTTCGCCACTGCTTAAATCTACCGCATCAAATGCTGGTGGCGTTTTCATACGCCCAATATCAGCAATATATTGATTAAAATCAAGGTCTAACACACGTTGATTGCTCACTTTTAACCATGAATATGCCGATAAATCTTGCCCTTGATCTAATGCTTTTTGTGCCGATTGCATAACATAATGCTTCACCCAATCTTTAAATGAACCATTCCCTTGAGCATCTAAAGTCAATGGACGACCTTGCGTATCTTTCAATGCCAAACGATTGACATAAGGGCTAAACAATGGCTTTAATTGCTGTGAAAGCTGTATTTCTGCATCAGTTAAACGTCCTGCCTGCTCTTCACGCTTCACGTTATAATCCAGCATAGAAATTTTGATTTTTTTATAATCATGATGACCATTAAACTGCCATTCATACGCTGCATCTGCGTGTTCCAAATTGGTAATTGGGCAATATGCCGATACCGCAAAAATATCATCTCGAGCCTGAGCAGCACCTAATTTTTGCAATTCTCGTGCATAATCGCCACTATTGCCACTCGCTCCTAACAATGCCGATAATGCTCCCCCAGCACTCGTGCCATTAGAAATAATTTTTTCAGCCGAACCCAACATTCTTGCATCATTAAAACGCAAATAACGCACGGCTGCTTTTAAATCTACAATCGCTGCAGGGGCTTTACCTGTAGCCGATGTTCGCCCACGAGCAGCAGGCGAAGCGACTACAAAACCTTGCGATAAAGCCACAGCAATGGTGGTTTGCTTGCCTGCATTTCGCCCTGTACTGCTTGGCTGTGCCGTGCCAGCTTTGGCTGGCATATAACCACCAATTTGGTTTGGGAAAAAGATAGGAGCATTTTGTGCATGAAAACCGTTGATCGTTTGACCTTGATAATAGGCTTCAGGAATATAAATATTCATCACCTGATAATCTTTTTCTACAGGCTGGCTCACATAAGCAATATTTTCATAAGCACGCACTTTAAAGGTCTGACCATTCACCGTCAGCTCTTGTACGCTATAATTTTGATCATCAAAAATCAGTGATGATGTCGCTTGTGGTGCGAGTGATGATACATTTTGACACGCTACCACACTCACCGTTGCCAAAGCCAATGCCGATTTAAATATACTGTTTTTCATAACGATTTACCTTGATTAAAATCATTGACGCATTGTAAAACATAATCACGGAGAAAAAATGGATAATTTTCCATAACTCTTCATCATTTGGCATCATGATGAATAATTGTAAAATCTCACAATATGACACCACGCATCATGCTATAATTTTTCCTTTTTCAGAAATTCTCCTTATGTCTAAACTTGCTGTCATTCCTGCAAAATACACCCCCATCGTCTTTTCATTTTTTATGGCTGGCATTATGGCGTTTTTAATGTCTATTTGCCTTGTTGCATTTAATACTGGATTGCATGGTAATTTTTTTGAGCGTGTATTGCATTCTTATATTATTGCTATGCCTGTGGCGTTCCTTTGTGTGTTATTGGTCCGTCCAATCGTCATGAAATTGGTTAGCATTTTCGTGAAAATGCCTTAATTTTCATTAAATTATGACGATTTATTGATACACGCCCATCAGCATAGTTTGCTTGGGTACACGCTGTAAATCCCATTGAGCAATCCCTTGTGCCAACATTTTTGCAGGGGTATCTAACGCAACAGGTAATTGGTGCAAGGCGTGAAAGGCTTGCTGTAGAAGCTGTGGAGCTTGGCGAAGATCTAATGCCTGAGCCAAATTTTGTTTAGACAGTTTTTGCCCTGTTGCATTCATCGCTAAAGGTAAATGACAATATTGCACCTGTGGATAGCCCAGCACCTGCTGTAACCACATTTGACGTGCGGTATTGTCTAGCAAATCTGCTCCACGCACAATGTGTGTTACTCCTTGCAAATAATCATCTACCACGACTGCCAATTGATAGCTAATAATGCCATCTCTTCGTTTGAGTACAAAATCGCCCAAATCTCGTGCCAAACAGCTACATTGTCGCCCTTGCAAAGCATCATCAAAACACAATTCTGCATCTGACACTTTTAAGCGAATGGCATTATTATGTATCGGCAACTGTAAATCTCGGCATAAATTCGGATACACCGTCATGCCTGCTAATTGCTTGCGAGTACATTGGCACGCATAAATCGCATTTTTCTCTGCCAATTCGTGCAGCACTTGCTCATAAATCGGTAAACGATGTTGTTGGAAAATAATTTCACCGTCATATTCAAAGGCAAAAGCATCTATACACGCTAAAATATGTGCTTCGCTGTGCGGATAAATGCGTGGAATATCCGTATCTTCCACTCGCACAAACCATTTCCCCTGCTGTTTTTTCGCTTCACAATAACTCGCCACTGCCGTAATCAACGAACCAAAATGCAAAGGCCCAGTTGGCGATGGTGCAAACCGTCCAATATAATGTGTGCTATTCGTCATACCTTATCATTTTTAAATTGTAGCCAAAAGAAAAGGGAGCGTACTCCCTTTATCTATTTTTCAGCAACTTAGGTCATCATTAACCTAAATTTTGACGCTCTTTAATTTCTGCCAAAGTTTTGCAATCAATACACAAAGTTGCCGTTGGGCGTGCTTCTAAACGACGCAAACCAATTTCTACGCCACACGTTTCGCAAAAACCATAATCGCCTGACGTAATATCTTCCAAAGATTGCTCAATTTTACGCAATAATTTACGCTCACGGTCTCGTGTACGCAATTCAATGGCAAACTCTTCTTCTTGTGTTGCACGGTCATTGACATCAGGCAAGGCATTGGATTCATCTTGCATGGTATGAATGGTACGGTCAGCTTCATTGACCAATTCTTCTTTCCATGCCAATAAAATATTACGAAAATGCTCTATTTGCCCATCGGACATATATTCTTCATTTTTCTTGGGTTGATAAGGGGCATAACCAAACAAACTACCTGTAGCTACTGGGGTTTCCGTTGCTGCTTTTGCCTTGCGTGTACGCTTCGGTTTTGCTGCAACATTTTCTTCAGTCGTTTGAACACTTTCATTGCTCATCGCATTTTCCTCATTCACGTTGGTGCATCATTTTTGCTATACCACGATGACCAAACGGTCGCTCCATTCTCCACTTTTTAGATGTCAATTGTATGACAAAGCAAAAAGTAAAAACCTTTGGGGCAAGTATAATAGCCATTTTTCAATCAATATGATAGGGGGATTAATCATTTTTTTGAGATATTTTTCACTTTTTTACTTATTTTTAATAATATCAATTTCACTTTATCGTGATGCCGAATTAAAAATATACACATTTATATAAATATTAACTATAAAAATAACCTAGCTAATCGTAATGATAAAAATTATTACTTATTGACACAATAAAATTTTTCTCTTATTATTTTTACCGTATGTTATGAACGACAATGGTTATTAATAACTTTGACCTGTTTAAAGGAGCTTTTATGAAAACTTCAAATAAACTACAGCTAACCGCTTTAACGGTTGCTTGCTCACTTGCACTTGGTGCGTGTGGCACAACAAGTGGTGGTAAAGAAATTAGCCCAACCACTACAGCAAGCGTAACCAGCAATACCAATACTGCTGCTGCAGAACAAGCAGCCGCTGAAAAGGCGAAAGCCGAAGCTGCTGCCGCTGAAGCTAAACGTAAAGCAGAAGAACAAGCAGCCGCTGAAAAGGCAAAAGCTGAAGCTGCTGCCGCTGCAGAAGCGAAACGTAAAGCTGAAGAGCAAGCTGCCGCTGAAAAAGCAAAAGCCGAAGCAGCCGCTGCTGAAGCGAAACGTAAAGCGGAAGAGCAAGCTGCTGCTGAAGCAAAGCGTAAAGC
>JAUNHS010000094.1 GCA_030523805.1 Acinetobacter sp. | reverse complement strand
ATTATTTTCAATGAAACATAGGAAACAGCAATGAACAAAGTCATATTACACACCATTAAAGCAGGCGAACGCTGGGACAGCATTGCCTACCGCTACTATGGCGATGTGGGCGAAATGCCACGCTTGATGGCTGCCAATCCACAAATTGCCCTAGGCGAACAACTCAATCAAGGCGAGCAAATGCTGATTCCAATCATTAGCATACAACCGTCCGACCAACATCAACTGCCACCTTGGATGCAACACGATGACACCTGAATTTGAACTGTATTATGGTAAAAGCAATATTACCGAAAATATCAAACCTTATTTGCTAGATTTGAGCTATACCGACCACCTTGCCGAGCAATCCGACGAGCTACAAGTGAGCTTTGCCGACAGTAGCTTAAAGTGGATTGATACATGGTTTCCCACACAAGGCGATGTGTTGCAACTCAAGCTAGGCTATGCTGGGCAAGCCTTGGTGGATTTGGGCAAATTTGAAATTGTAGAAATTGAATTTAACTACGATTACAGCGGTGCAAGTGTGAGTTTAAAAGCCTTGAGTACAGGCATTAGCAAAGCCAACCGTACCAATCAACCCAAAGCCTATGTCAATACCACGCTCAAAGCCATTGTGGAAGATGTGGCACGCAAGCTCAAACTCAATCTCACAGGCACAATCCAACACATTCCACTACAGCGAGTATCGCAATACCAAGAGCGAGATGTAGAATTTCTCACACGCTTGGCAGCTGAGTACAATCACAGCTTTAAAATCGTGGATAAAACCTTGGTATTTACCACCATGCAAAGCCTACAACAGCGAGAGCCAGTCGTAGAGCTAGATTTAAGCCAAGTGATTGCCATACGCTTGAGCGATACGGTCAAAGACATGGCAAAAGTGGTGGAAGTCAAAGGCTTTCATGTCAAGAAAAAACAAACCCTACACGCCAAGCAGACTACCAAAGACAAACGCCAAAACACATCAAACAACAAAAAACAAAATGCCACATCGCCACAGGCAAGCCCAAGCAAGGACAAAAATAGCAACAGCAAAAGCAAAACCGCCAAAACACCACCATTGAGCAACACGCTAAAAGTGGTTGGACGAGCCGACAGCCAACAACAAATTGATGCCAAAGCCGCTGCCACCACCGCCAAGCAAGAAGATGAGCAACAATCAGGCACTATTCAACTGATTGGCAATGCCAAACTCGTCGCTGGCAATACCATTTTGCTCAAATCCTTTGGCAAATTTAATGGCAAATACTTGATTAAATCCGCACGCCACAGCTTCAGCTATGGGCAAGGATTTATGACCGATATAGACATTCGTATGCTGGAGTATATCGCATGACCCATGATTTTACTGCGACCTTTCATTTTGGCATCATTTCACAATGTGATGCTCAATTACACTACGCCAAAGTCAAATTACCGCATTTAGATGATTTTGAAACCGATTGGCTACCCATGCACACGGCAAATGCAGGAGCAAACCAATTTTACAACTTGCCTGATGTCGGTGAATTGGTGGCGGTGATTTTAGACCATCGTGGCGAGCAGGGCTATATTTTAGGTGCGGTGTATAATGAACAAGACCCTACGCCCACGCAAAATGCTGACCTGTGGGTGAAAAAATTTAGCAATGGCACAATCATTAGCCACGACCGCAGCACAGGCAATGTACAGGTACAGACCAGTGGCAAGGTGAGCATTGTGGCGGAGCAAGTCGTCATTCAAGGCAATGTAAACATCAATGGCTCACTGCAAGCCACAGGCGATGTGGTGGCTCAAGGCAAAAGTTTGGTTAATCATACCCACCGTGGCGATAGTGGGGGGACAACATCGTCGCCGAATTGATGGTTTTTATCATCATGTGAATTGTGTGGGTGGGGGTAATTCATTTGGGGTGTAGGGTGAGAACCGATAGGTTCGCAAGACATTCGCCCTGAGAGCGGAATAGCAAAACATCGTTTTGCCCGCTCGCAAGATTTGGGCAAATATAATTTGCCCCTACGGTAATTCATTTGGGGTGTAGGGGCGAATAATATTCGCCCAATCACATTTACCCAACCAGCCCCAACCCAAAAAACAGCTTAAAAGACACACGCCCCAAGCCACAACTATCATGATGCAAGCATTGACTGGAATGAAGCATCATGAATGACTTAACCTTACAACACACCCACTGGCAACTGCCACCCACAGGCATTGCCCATACCCAAGGCGAAGACGATATACACCAATGTATCGCCAACATCTTACGCACTTACAAAGGTTCAGATGTACTACGTCCCAATTTTGGCTCAGACCATCTGCACTACATTGACCAGCCCTATGACATCGCCATTCCCCACATGGTACGAGAAATCCATCAAGCCCTTGCCCAATGGGAAAACCGCATCAAAGTACAACGCATCGACATTAGCGGCATTGCTCCCAATTTTCATTTTCACATCTACTGGCTCGCCGTTGATGACATAGACCGCCAAATCTACCACACGGAGATTTAACATGACCATCACCAACCGCAACGACATTCAAGTGGTGGATGCCGATGTCAAACAAATTCTCAAAGACAGCATCGCCCAATACGAACAACACACAGGCAAAACGCTACAACCTGCACACATTGAACAACTGCTGATTCACGTCTATGCCTACCGAGAAATGCTCACACGCCAAGCCATGAATGAAGCCTTTAGACAAACCTTTCCGCAAACTGCCATAGGCGTTGCCCTAGACTTATGTGGCGAAACTTTTGGCTGCTACCGCTTACAAAACAAAGCGGCACGCTGCATTTTACGCTTTAGCGTACAAGGCGAACACGCTAGCATCGTCATTGCCAAAGGTACGCAAGTTGCCGTTAATGACGAGATCCGCTTTCGTACGCTCAATGATGATGTGATTACGCCCTTGATTAACTATGTGGATATAGAAGCCGAATGCACACAGACTGGCACGGTGGGCAATGGCTGGCAAATCGGACAAATCAACCGCCTACAAAGCCCCTTACCCAATGTGGCAGCAAGCAACATCAGCGTACACAACATTGACATTCCCAGCGGTGGACTGGTGGAAGAAGATGACGATGCCTACCGTAAACGCATTTTAGCCGCCCCAGAAGCCTTTAGCAGTTGTGGCTCAATCGCTGCCTATGACTACCATGCACGCTCCGTCAGCCAAGACATTGCCGATGTCAAAGTCAGCACACCACAAGGCGGACAGGTTCGCATTACCGTATTAAGCAAAAATGGCACAGCGGACAACCGCCTATTACAAGACATTCAACGCCATTTATCGGCGGACAAACTCCGTCCCTTGTGCGACCAAGTGGAAGTGATTGCCGCTACACGACGAGATTATCGCATAGACGCACGGCTCAAACTGCTCAGCCAATACCGAGAAGATTTGGTACGCACCCAAGCCCAAAACGCCTTACAACAATTCCTGTCCGACAAAACTCGCAAACTCGGTGTAGATATTGTGCCATCAGCCATTATTGCCGCTTTGCGTGTAGAAGGCGTATATGATGTAGAACTCATTCAACCACAAAAAATGCTCATTTCCGAACACGAATGGGCGAATTGCACCGCCATCAACCTAACAATAGACGAGCAACGCCATGGCTAAATTAAATTATGCAGACATCATTGCCAATGATGAAAAATACACCGCCCTTGCCGATTTAAGTTTACGTTTTGCCGACTTGCCCCATCAGCATATCATGACCACGCTGATTGACCTGATGGACGACCAATTTATGCCGCTGTTGGCAGAAAAATGGAGTGTGATTGGCGAAGATGGCTTATTACTCGCCGATAGTGCCAGTAGCAAACGTGGCTTAATGCGACGAGCATTAGAATTACACCGCTACAAAGGCACAGTATGGGCAATCCGTGAAGTGTTACGCCAGCTTGGCTTTGGCGAGATAGAAATTGATGAAGGCTTAAAAGCACGTAGTTATGAAAACAGCATCGTGCAAAACATTCCACTCAACCAACGTTGGGCGTATTACTCGGTACGCTTACAACAACCGATGACCAATGAACAAGCCCAACGCATACGCCAAATTTTACGCAACTTTGCCCCAGCACGCTGCACCTTGGCGGTGCTGGATTATAAAGCCGTCGCCATTCGCTATAACAACAAAGTGCGATATGACGGCTCGTATAATTATGGGGTCGGATAAACACACAGGCAGAAACATCACACCCAACCACAACACAACCAATAGGAACTAAAACATGGCAAACTTAACCGAACAAAACACTTGGGAATTAGGCATTTATCGCATTGAAGAAAATGACCCTGTCCATGGCGGCGAAAATGGCATTACCAACCGTCCTACCAAACAACTCGCCAACCGCACCCAATATCTATACCAACGCAAACTAGACAAAACAGGCGGAGAAATCACAGGCAATCTCAACATTACAGGCATACTCGGCATTAGCGATATACGCCACACATTGCCACTTTCACTTTATACCCCCACTGGCAATGCCCAAAAAATTTATACAGGCGGCATTCTCGCCAGCTCCAGCTATGCCGATGCCAATAAAATCCCCGACCAAGGCATTTACGCCAAAGGCAATGTACAAACTGCTGGCAGTTTTATCGGCAATTTACAAGGCAATGCTGCTACAGCGACTAAACTACAAACGGCTCGTACAGTAACAATAGGTGGAGCAGTGTCAGGTTCATTCAGCTACGATGGTTCGCAAAATAGCCACTGCACACTGACCCTTGCCAATAGTGGCGTGCAAAGCGGTACTTATGGCAATTCAGTCAGCATTCCAAGCATTAGCATCAATGAAAAAGGTTTAATTAGCAGTGTAAGCACCCAAGCCATACGCCATGCCAGCACCACGCAAACAGGCATCGTACAACTCAACGACACACTTACTAGCACCGCAAACAATCAAGCCCTAACCGCCAATCAAGGACGCAACCTATCACTCGGCAAACTAGACAAAACTGAAAATGCTGTATCGGCAAGTAAATTGCAAACACCACGCCAAATACAACTCACAGGAGCAGTTACAGGCAGTGTCAATTTTGATGGTTCGCAGAATGTGCAAATTGCGACCACGCTACAATCCGTTGTACGAGAAACACGTTCAGGCATTATTATGCCTAATTCTCACAGTAATATGCCTATCCAAATGACAGGCACGCACGAAACCTACCCAGACGGACGCATCGTACAGCGTTTTACTTTTGAATGCCCAGTAATTTATTTTCACAAGAGCAATGTACGCAATTGGCATATGCAAAAGCTAGGCTTGCAAGATATTCATGCCCCATCAGATTTTCCAATTGTGGAATTGCCCTTATGGCGTGCGATGCCGAACAAAATTCTTGAAGCACGATTACAAATCAGTCAAACCATCGCACATTCTACTGAAGTAGAAAGTTTGGAGTGGAATTATTCATGGCAATCCATTTTTCAACACCGATTAAATGAAAAGAGCAATGTTTATTTTGGTTTTAGACGTTTAACAGGAGGTACAGATGAACCTGTACGGTTTGATGTGGTGGTGGAGGGGTATTAGCACAACCAAACAAGGGGTTTTAATCCCCTTGTCTTTAGATAGAAAACATACTTAAATCAACAGTCATTTACAATGATTTGGACGGATACAGCCAACGACTGTTCTACATTATGATTATTTAGATGGTTTAGAAATTGCTTGTGAAGGTTTTGAGACACTTATTCCCAAATATCAACATCAAGCAAATGTATTGCTATTATTAGACCCACCATATATATGTACCATGCAACAAAGCTATGCGAATGAAAAATACTTTGGAATGACCAAATTTTTACATCTCATGTCCATGGTTAAACCGCCTTATATATTTTTTAGTAGCACTAAAAGCGAATTATTAGATTATATGCAATTTATACAACAACATGATAATGCAAGGTGGCAAAGAGTTGGTGGCTTTGAACGAATTAGCTTTAAAACACATATCAATAAAGATGCCGTGTATGAAGATAATATGTTGTTTAAATTTTAAAGATTAGAATAGAACAAAAGCGACTGTGATAGTCGCTTTTGTTTGTGTAATGATGTTGCACATTGTGCAATAAAAATAGAGTGTGTTTATCACAAAATTTAAGTGATTTTATGGCGTGTGGCATCACTTAGGTGATGATGAGTTGTAAGTTATTTAATGCTAAAGGCTTTGGGCAACACTATTTTGTCTCTCTGACTGATACAGGGATTGCTTTATTAGCAAAATTTTGGGGTAAAAATATCATCATTCCCACGAATGATATTTTGGGTATTGCCTTGTTGCAAAGTGTTTATGGCGATAATGATTTTGCACGCACTAAACGTAATATTACAGGAGCAACGATTGGTGGTGTGTTAATGAGTACTAACCCCTTGCTGGGGCTTGGTGCGATGCTTTTGGTGAGTGGTACAGATGTTAAGCAACAATTATGGCATTATGTGGGTGTATTATTAAAAGATGGGCGTTTTTTAACCTTAAAAGCCG
>JAUNHS010000093.1 GCA_030523805.1 Acinetobacter sp. | reverse complement strand
ATTGTTCGCCATCTACAAAAATATAGTGTTTACACGGATACGTTTGCTTACGCACGCTTTCAATGGTACGGCGTAAACTAGCACGCCCTGTGGTTGGGGTAATAATTGCAACGCTTAAAGACATGGAAAATGCTCGGCTGAATAATTGAAAGAAAGAATGTCAAAAATAAATGCTAGTCTAACATTTTTCATCGCTGTTGTATGTAATTTTATCCGATTTTTGCTTTGTGCATTTGCTCTTCTATCGCCCAATCAATATGCGTATTGACCACATCATCATGCACGGCTTTGGCTTGCTGTAAAGCGGCAATAATTGCTGCATCATAGGGTGCGTTGCCCAATGCAATGGCGATATTACGCTTAAAACTTTGATAACCTGTACGACGAATGGGACTACCTTCGGTACACGCTAAAAATATTGCTTCGTCCCATTGCCAAATTTGCAGGAGCGAAATATCATCAAGTTGATGGCGTGGATTAAAATCATCAATCGGTGTTAAAGTCGCAAAGCGATTCCAAGGGCAAATCAGCTGACAATCATCACAACCAAAAATACGATTGCCCATACCACGTCTTAACGTCGCATCAGCAATAACCCCTTTAAATTCAATGGTTAAATATGAAATACAACGCCTTGCATCTAGCACATAAGGCTCAACAATAGCTTGTGTAGGACAAATTTGCATACACGCACTACACGAACCACAATGTGCAGTAACAGGTTCATCAAAAGGTAATTCTAATGATGTAAACAACTCACCCAAAACAAAAAAAGAACCTGATTTTTTTTGAATAAGCAGCGTATGTTTACCCGTCCAGCCCATGCCCGCACGTTCAGCCAAAGTGCGTTCACAAATAGGTGCAGAATCGGCAAAAGGACGGCTTTCAAAATCCCCCACTCGCTCACGAATGCGTTGAGCCAAGGTTTTTAATCGCCCACGCATGACTTTATGATAATCACGCCCCCGTGCATAACGTGCAATAATCGCACTATTTGGTTGCTCTGGCACATGACGTGGCTGTGGCTTTTCTACTAAATAGTTCATACGCACGCATAAAATACTGCGTGTATTGGGGACTAATAACGTTGGATTGGCACGCTTATCTAAATTTTCTGCTAAAAATGCCATATCGCCATGATAGCCTTTATCCAAAAAGGCTTGATGATGTCGCATATCAATGGTTTTAAAAGGATCAGCCACCACGCAATCAGCAAAGCCAAGATCCAAAGCCTGTTGCTTGATCCATGCTTTTAAACTTTCAGGGCTATCGGCTTGTAAAGGAATGCGTTGGGACACTTGGATAAATAATCATCATCAAAAAACAAACATAGTATAGCGTGAAGTCATAAAAAACGCTATGCTATTGATTTTATTAGAAACAAAATTAAATCTATAAATATCATCATGTTAGGTGAATATGTAGAAAAATTGTCATCTCAATGCAGCAAAAACTACTTATCCACAAATAAGATTATCTCTCATTTAGCATATTTTTTAAGCAAACAATTTTTTTTATTTTTTGCATCAAAAGCTATTGCATTTTTAGATTGCTTGATTTTTCATAAACATAGCAACGCATTTTTTAGATTGCTCGCAGTGTTTGACCTATTTTACAACTTTTGTCAATATTGTTTTTTATAAAAAAATCCCTTATCTTGTGTCTAAAATAATAGCCGACCACTACTTATTGTGTTGTCATTCACTAGCACATACAATATTTAGATGTTGCTTATTCTTTCATCTAATATTTAATAATCATACCTATTTTGCTTGTTTGAGGTTTTTTTATGAGTCTTGTTACAGCGACACCCGGACAAATCCAAGTGATTAAACGCACTGGAGATGTTGTTCATTTTGATTCTGAAAAAATTGCCGTTGCCATCGGTAAGGCGTTTTTAGAAGTAGAAGGCCCACAAATGGTAGATTCTAGCCGTGTGCATGATCGCATTGCAGAATTAACAGAAAAAGTACTCATGACGTTTAAGCGTCGTTTACCATCTGGCGGAACAATTCATATTGAAGAAATCCAAGACCAAGTGGAATTAGAATTGATGCGTGCTGGCGAGCAAAAAATCGCCCGTGCTTATGTGATTTACCGTGAAGAACAAAGCAAAAAACGTAAATTACAACAACAATCTCACCAACATCACCCGACTTTACAATTAACCGATGAACATGGACAGTTACAACCACTCAATTTAAGTGCTTTAACCGAGACTTTAACTACAGCCAGCGAAGGTTTGGATAATATTGATGTCCCTGCGATTGTAGATGAAACAGTAAAAAATCTATTCCACGGTGCAAAAATTGCCGATATTGCTACAACTATGATGATGGCAACACGCACACGCATTGAACGTGAACCAAATTATAGCTATGTAACGGCACGTTTGTTGCGTAATGAATTGGTTGCTGAAGGTTTAAAATTTTTAGGCTTACCAAGCGATACTTTGGAAAATGACGCTTTAGAAACCTTTTTGAATAAAGGCGTAGAATTAGAATTACTTTCGCCAGAATTGCTCAATTTTGATTTAAAACAGCTTTCTCAAGCCATTCAACCTGAGCGTTCAAATCAATTTACTTATTTAGGTTTGCAAACCTTATTTGACCGTTATTTTATTCATAGCAATGGCATTCGCTTTGAATTACCGCAATTATTCTTTATGCGTGTGGCGATGGGCTTGGCATTAAATGAACAAAACCGTGAGCAACGTGCCATTGAGTTTTATAACTTATTGTCTAGCTTTGATTATATGGCTTCTACGCCAACCTTGTTCAATTCAGGCACATTACGCCCACAATTATCAAGCTGCTATTTAACAACTGTACCTGACGATTTATACGGCATTTACAACGCAATGCGTGATAATGCCATGCTGTCAAAATGGGCAGGCGGTTTGGGTAACGACTGGACACCTGTGCGTGCATTAAACTCTTATATCAAAGGCACAAATGGTAAATCTCAAGGTGTTGTACCTTTCTTAAAAGTAGCCAATGACACTGCTGTGGCAGTAAACCAAGGGGGTAAGCGTAAAGGTGCAATGTGTGCCTACCTTGAAACTTGGCATTTAGATGTTGAAGAGTTTTTAGAATTGCGTAAAAACACTGGTGATGACCGTCGTCGTACGCATGATATGAATACGGCAAACTGGATTCCAGATTTATTCATGCAACGTGTGATTAATGACGAAGAATGGACATTATTCACACCATCTGAAGTGCCAGATTTGCATGATTTAACAGGTTTAGAATTTGCTAAACGTTATACGCATTATGAAAATGTTGCCAAAGAACAAGGCTTATTGCACAAACGCATTAAAGCACAAGATTTATGGCGTAAAATGCTCTCTATGGTATTTGAGACAGGGCATCCTTGGCTTACATTTAAAGATGTGTGTAACCTACGCTCACCACAGCAACACGTTGGTGTCATTCACTCATCTAACTTATGTACAGAAATTACGCTCAATACTAGCGAAGATGAAATCGCTGTATGTAACTTGGGTTCAATCAACCTTGTACAACACATTAGCAACGGTCAGTTGGATAAAGAAAAATTATCTCGCACCATCAAAACTGCCATTCGTATGTTGGATAACGTGATTGACATCAACTATTACGCTGTACCACAAGCACGCAATTCTAACTTACGCCATCGTCCGATTGGTATGGGCATTATGGGCTTCCACGATGCGTTGTACAGCATGAATATTGCTTATAGTTCACAGCAAGCTGTTGATTTTGCTGATGAATCTATGGAAGTCATTAGCTATTATGCGATTCAGGCATCTAGTGATTTGGCAGTAGAACGTGGTCAGTATGAAACATATAAAGGTTCATTGTGGGATCAAGGCATTTTGCCAATTGACTCATTAGATTTGGTAGAAAAAACACGCCCTGCAGGTATGTTTGAAGTTGATCGTACACAACGTTTAGATTGGGACAGCTTACGTCAAAAAGTACAAAAAGACGGTATGCGTAACTCAAATGTGATGGCGATTGCTCCAACAGCAACCATTTCAAATATCTGTGGTGTATCGCAATCGATTGAGCCAACTTTCCAAAATTTATATGTAAAATCAAACCTTTCTGGTGAGTTTACCGTCATTAACCCTTACCTTGTGCGTGCGTTAAAAGAGCGTGATTTGTGGGACGTGGTGATGGTCAATGACTTGAAACACTATGAAGGTTCGGTACAAAAAATTGCTCGTATTCCAGACGATTTAAAAGCATTATTTGCTACAGCGTTTGAAATGGAAGCACGTTGGATTGTAGAAGCGGCATCTCGTCGTCAAAAGTGGATTGATCAAGCACAATCATTGAACTTGTACATTGCAGGTGCTGATGGTAAAAAACTCGATCGTACCTATAAAATGGCATGGTTGCGTGGCTTGAAAACGACGTATTATTTGCGTGCATTGGCTGCAACATCAACGGAAAAATCAACCATTACCACAGGTGCATTAAATGCGGTAAAACCAGTTGCTCCCGTTGCTAGTGTCAATAATGCACCGAAAGATTTAGACAGCGGATTTACCCAAGCTGCACCAGTGCCACAAGCGTGTAGCATTGACAATCCAGATTGTGAAGCGTGCCAATAATTGCATCATTGATTGATGCTTTAGCCAATCTCATCGGTGGGTGCATTTGCACCTGAATATAACACAGCATGCTGATTGATCTGTCATACGACATCAATCATCATGCCATGATAAATATAAGGTATTGAAATATGTCTATTTTAAGTTGGGATGATGAAGATGATGCTCAAGAAACATCTGTTCCGCAAACCAAACCTACGCCCGTCGCACCGCAGGAAACGCCTGCAGCACAAGTGGTATCTCATGCACAATCATCGTCAGAGAGTGTGGCTTATTCATACAGCACCACGGCAGAACGATTGTCAGGATTGGATTCAACCGATCCTTTGGCTAGAGCCAACGAAGCCTTAAATCGTTTAGATGTAACAGCAGGTTTAGAAGAATTAGAAATGGGTGCTGCACGTGTGCAAGTTGATGATAAACGTATGATCAACTGCCGTGCCGACTTAAACCAACTTGTACCATTTAAATATGAATGGGCGTGGCAAAAATATCTTGATGGCTGTGCAAACCACTGGATGCCACAAGAAATTAACATGACCCACGATATTGCTTTGTGGAAATCAGAAGACGGTTTAACCGAAGATGAGCGTACAATTGTAATGCGTTCATTGGGTTTCTTCTCTACGGCTGACTCTTTGGTGGCAAATAACTTGGTATTGGCATTGTATCGCCACATTACCAACCCAGAATGCCGTCAATATTTATTGCGTCAAGCCTTTGAAGAAGCAATTCATACGCACGCTTATCAATATTGTATTGAATCTTTGGGTATGGACGAAGGCGAAGTATTTAATATGTACCGTGAAGTGCCAAGCGTTGCTCGTAAAGCAGCTTGGGGATTACGCTTTACCGAATCATTAAGCGACCCTGACTTCAAAACAGGGACAACTGAAGCCGACCAACGTTTATTGCGTAATCTCATTGCATTCTATTGCGTATTAGAAGGTATTTTCTTCTATTGTGGTTTTACTCAAATTTTGAGTATGGGTCGTCGTCAAAAAATGACAGGCGTTGCCGAACAATTCCAATACATTTTGCGTGATGAATCAATGCACGTGAATTTTGGTATTGATATGATTAACCAAATCAAGATTGAAAACCCACATTTATGGTCAGCAGAATTCCAACAAGAAGTCATTCAAATGCTCCTTGAAGGCACAATGCTAGAAATTGAATATGCTCGTGATACTATGCCACGTGGCGTATTGGGCATGAATGCCGTGATGATGGAAGAATATTTACACTTTATTTGCAACCGTCGTTTGAGCCAATTAGGTTTACCAGAGCAATTCCCTGGTGCTGGCAACCCATTCCAATGGATGTCGGAAATGATGGATTTACGTAAAGAGAAAAACTTCTTTGAAACTCGTGTTACCGACTATCAAACAGGTGGTGCATTGAGCTGGTAATCTACATCAGGCAAGCCCTGTGAAAGCATAACCAGTGCGAAAATAAAAGCTGATTGCATCAACATGTAATCAGCTTTTTTCTCATTCCTTTTGTTCATCTACTCAAATAAAAAACCGTATGATTTATTTTTTATTTGCCTTTCTAGCAGGCACAGCTGCAGCCATGCAAGCGGCAATTAATAGCCAATTAAGCAAAAGTATCGGTCAGCAACCATTATTGGCGGCATTTATTTCATTTGCGATTGGTACAATTTTTCTTTTGGTACTAGTGATTGCCAAAGTGAATTTTGCACAAGCCTTGACAGCTCTACCCCATGTTGCGTTATGGAAATTTATCGGTGGTTTTTTAGGCGTTATTTTTGTCAGTGTAACCATCATTTTTTCACCGAAAGTTGGTTTGGCAAATCTGTTATTTTTCATCATTTTAGGGCAACTTTGCTCGGCAATGCTGATTGATCATTTTGGCTTATTTCAAATGCCTACCCGACCAATTACTTGGGCAAAATGTATAGGTGTATTTTTGATGATTTGCGGTCTTGCCATTTTCCTTTTTGGCGATCAAAT
>JAUNHS010000092.1:4311-6740 GCA_030523805.1 Acinetobacter sp. | reverse complement strand
AAATTTAATCATTTTAAATGTGTAGAATAATCAAGAGTATATTATGTTTGTAGATAGCCATTGCCATTTAACCATGCTTGCCCCACAAGATTGTAACAATCCTGATGAGTATATAGACCAAGCTGTACAACGTGCCGAACAAGCAGGCGTATCGCAAATGATGGCAATTTCTGTGAGTTTTCAAGACCATATTGCATTAGAACGCATTGCACAACGTCATCAAAGTGTGGGTTATAGCATTGGGGTGCATCCCTGTGGGACAGCACAAGAGCTTGCAGAAGCCAGCGTAGAAAATTTAGTGCGTGTCGGGCAGGCTGAAAAAGTGTGGGCATTGGGTGAAACGGGATTGGATTATTATCATTCTACCGATTTAATTCCCCAGCAAAAACAAAGTTTTGCCAACCATATTGCCGCATCAAAAATTTTGAAAAAGCCGATTGTGGTACACACTCGTGCAGCCAAGCAGGATACGGTAGATATTATTCGTGCCGAGCAATCTACACATGGTATTTTGCATTGCTTTACTGAAGATTGGGCAACGGCAAAAGCTGTGCTGGATTGTGGTTATTACATTTCTTTTTCTGGTATTGTGTCGTTTAAAAATGCACAAGATTTGCGAGATGTCGCCAAGCAAGTGCCTTTAGACCGTGTGTTGATTGAAACGGATAGCCCATATTTAGCCCCTGTGCCGTACCGTGGTAAGCCGAACGAACCGCAGTATGTGCCATTTGTTGCCAAAGCATTGGCAGACGTCTATGGTAAAACGGTAGAGCAAATCGCTGAAATTACCAGCCACAATTTCCAACAATTACGTTTGGCAGGGTAATGATTGCATTGCAAAATCGTTCAAATGAATTAGGGCGTAAAACACGCCCTAATTTTTGCGTACGAAAAAATTACCAATAATTTTCTACTGCAATATTGCCTTCGCCACGGCGGTTCATGGTTAAACCTTGTTCTTTTAATGCTTGTTTGGTATCTTCCACCATTTGTGGATTGCCGCATAGCATCACATGGCTTGTTTGTGGGTTGAATGATAATTGAGCAGCCTGTTCTAACGCACCATTGGCAATTAACTGTGGCAAACGCTGATTTAAACCTTGAAAATCGGCATCTCGTGTAACAATCGGAATAAATTGAAAACCTTGATGACCATCGCCAAAACTTTCTGCAAGCTGTTGAATGCGTTCTACATACGCCAATTCACTTTGATGACGCACGCTATATACTAGGCGAATGTGTTGATATTGTTGCCATACATCAAAATCTTGCAGCATGGATAAAAAAGGTGCAACGCCTGTGCCAGTCGCTAATAGCCACAAATCGTGGGGTAAAGGTTGTTGATAGCGAGTGAGCGTTAAAAAACCATAAGGAATTTTTTCTAAATAAATACAATCACCGACTTGGAAATGTTGTAGTTGCGATGTAAATGCTCCGTCAGGCACAACGATAGAGAAAAATTCTAAGGTTTCATCAAAAGGCGAAGAGACGATAGAATAGGCACGCACAATACGTTCATCGCCCACTTGTATGCCGATACGAGCAAATTGCCCAGCGGTAAATTTGAAATGTGCAGGGCGTGTGATGGTAAAGCTAAACAGCGTTTTGGTCCAAGCGTGGATAGATAAAATGCGTTCTTGTGTAAATTTATCGTCAGTCATGTGTGCTATCTGAATGAGAATGAATGTCGTATATTGTACTGATTTATTGCATGTGGGGCTAGGGGAATATGAAATTTTCGCCATAAAAAAACATCACTTTTACAGATGAAAAGTGATGTTTTTATGAGAAGATTGCGAAAGCAAAATCAATGACGAAATTGGGTCATTGATGTTCAGCCATTAGTTCGCTTGCTGTTCCGCTTGAATTGCCGTTAAAGCGATAGTAAATACAATATCATCGACCAACGCACCACGAGACAAGTCATTTACAGGCTTATTCAAACCTTGTAACATTGGGCCAACGCTTACTACATTTGCCGAACGTTGTACCGCTTTATAGGTTGTGTTCCCTGTATTCAAATCAGGGAAAATGAATACATTGGCACGACCTGCCACTTGTGAGTTTGGTGCTTTAGAGCGACCAACACTTTCCACAGAAGCCGCATCATATTGTAATGGACCATCAATCAATAAATCAGGGCGACGCTCTTGAGCGATACGAGTGGCTTCAGCAACTTTTTCTACGTCCGCACCTGCACCTGATGTCCCTGTAGAGTAGCTAATCATGGCAATGCGTGGGTCAATACCAAAGGCTTTTGCCGAATCTGCCGATTGAATAGCGATTTCAGCCAATTGTTCAGCGGTTGGATTTGGATTTACCGCACAGTCGCCATACACATACACTTCTTCAGGCAATAGCATAAAGAATACTGATGAAACAAGCGAATATTCAGGAGCAGTTTTAATCAACTGGAATGCAGGGCGAAT
>JAUNHS010000092.1:0-4211 GCA_030523805.1 Acinetobacter sp. | reverse complement strand
ACAAGATTGGTATTTAAAATACGACGTTGCTTCGCTTCGCCTTGATTGAGCCAAGTGGCTTCAATAATGTCAGCAATATCAAAAGTGCGTGGTACGCTCAAGGTATCGCTAAATGGCACTAAACCTAAAATTGGCAATTTGTCTGTGCCGATACGAGCGTTGAACTTTTGCAATTCTGTGGTAAAACGAGCAATTTCATCATTCAAACGTAAACTTGGGTCAATCGCCAACGGAATTTCAGCACTTGCCAAGCCTTTGGTACGCATAAAGAATACGCCTGCTAAACGACCACCTTCTACGCCACCAAAATTACGGATTTGTGCATCTAATTTTTCTGCACTACGACGAGCATTTTGCGTATCAGCTGTGCTAACAATCACCACTTTTGCATCTAATGCTTGAGCCAATGCAAGGTTAATTTGGTTCACAAATGGATCATTCGCTGTAGGCAATAAACCTTCAACCACCACCACATTGTGTTGAGCCGACACTTCACGGTGCAATTTCACTGCATCTTCTAGCAATTCATCTAATTGACCAGACGCTAAGGCTTGAATAATTTGGTCATAGCTAATCGGCTGCACGGCTTTGTGCGTTGGGAATAAATGCTGTTGCAAGCTCGTTGTAGTATCTACGCTATTGCGTGGATCTTGTGAAAATGGCTTTAAAAATCCTGCTTGTACGCCTTTAAATGCAAATGCAGACACCAAACCTAAACTTGCTGATGTAACGCCAGCACCTTCGCCAGTAGGAACAAGTAAAATGGTATTCATAAATCAATCCTTCTATTATGGATAAAAATTGATAAAAAATGAGAGAAAAAGCAAAAATAGGGAAGTCCGTAACTTCCCTATTTTAGATTAAGCACCTACAACGCCACGGGTTTCTTGAGCGATACGGCCTTCTTCATCGGTAGGAACAACCCAAATTTGTGGGCCTGTACCTGCGTCAATACGACCTGCTGTACCACGTTTTAAGCCATCATTTTTCTCTTGGCTTAATTGGAAACCTAAATTACCTAAATAAGACAAGGTCTTACCACGAATAAAGGCTGAGTTTTCGCCAATACCACCCGTGAAAATCAAACCATCAACTTTTGGTAAACCGCAGCTTACACCTGCCAATGATTTCGCTAAACGGTAGCAGAATACTTCAATCGCTAAAATGGCATCTTCATGACCTTGTTCAGCCAATTCTTGCAACGTACGCATATCATTTGATACGCCAGACAAACCTAATAAACCTGACTCGCTATTGAGCATTTTATTAACTTTTGCTAAATCCCAACCCAAGTTTGTTGCGATAAAGTTATGTAAACTTGGATCAACATCACCACTACGAGTACCCATTACCAAGCCTTCAAGTGGGGTTAAGCCCATTGATGTATCTACTGATTGACCATTCCAAATCGCACAGGTTGAGCTGCCGTTACCCAAGTGAGCAGTGAGCCAACCGCCTTGATTTTTCGCACCTGCCAATTCGCTGCCTTTTTCAGACACATAAGCGTGGCTTGTACCATGGAAACCATAACGACGTACATTATGTTCAGTGTATAAGAATTTTGGTACAGCGTAGCGATAAGCATGAGCAGGCATCGTTTGGTGGAATGCTGTATCAAAAACTGCCACTTGTGGTAATTCAGGGAATAGGCGAGAAATTGCACGAATACCAATCAAATGAGCAGGGTTGTGTAAAGGTGCTAAAGGCACAGCATCTTCAATACGCTTTAAAATTTCAGGCGTTAAAAGTTCAGATTTAGAAATTGTACCGCCATGTACCACACGGTGTCCTACCGCAGTTGGTTTGTGTTCTGCTAAACCGTTTAAAATAATTTCCAATGCTTTTTCGTGGTCGGCATTCGGTACATTTTGTTCAAATGATTCGCCTTTGGCATCAACCCCTTTAATACGAGCATTTTCTGAGCCTAAGTTTTCCGCCAATCCTTGAATGCGGTTTGGATTATCCTGTGCAACCAATGCATATTTTAAAGAAGATGAGCCACAGTTGATAACTAAAACAGATGACATAATAAACCTCTAACTGGTGAATTAAAATCTAAAAAGATAACAATCCTTGATTATGTGCTGTATGTTGAAAATACAAGTCCATAGAACTGTTACGGGTAAATTGATTGTTACGTTTTAACACAAAACGATACGAATGCCAAGCGATGAAACGCATATTTATTCTTTAAACGTTGAAAAAATAAGGCATCAATCATGGAATGGTTAAGCAATCATCTCACAATGATTTGACCATCGTATGACAATCGTATCATCATCAGCTTACTGACGGATATGACCATCGCCAAACACAATCCATTTTTGCGATGTTAAACCATGCAAACCCACAGGCCCACGGGCATGAATTTTATCGGTAGAAATACCAATTTCTGCACCTAAACCATATTCAAAACCATCAGCAAAACGAGTAGATGCGTTAATCATTACCGAGCTAGAATCCACTTGTGCTAAAAATAAGCGTGCTTTGCTATAATTTTCAGTCATAATGGCATCGGTATGATGTGAGCCATAATGATTAATGTGCATAATGGCGTGTTCCATATCATCTACCAATTTAATGGCTAAAATCGGTGCTAAATATTCCGTATGCCAATCTTGTTCATTAGCACGTTGATATGCACCTAATTGTTGCTGCTCAAAAATGGTGGCACTTTCAGCACAAACACGCAATTCCACGCCTTTTTCTTGGTACAACGGCACAATGTGTGCCAAAAATTGTGCAGCAATACGTTGATGAATGAGTAAGGTTTCCATCGCATTACATACGCCATAACGATGCGTTTTAGCATTCAATGCAACGCTGACCGCTTTATCCAAGCACGCTTCATCATCTACATAAACGTGGCAAATGCCATCTAAATGCTTAATTACAGGAATGCGAGCTTCTTCGCTAATGCGTGCGACTAAACTTTTGCCGCCACGTGGAATAATCACATCAACATCATCGCTCATACGGATTAAATATCCCACCGCATCACGGTCGGTATGTGCCACCACTTGCACACTTTGTGGCGATAATTGTGATTGTGCCAAACCTGTTTGAATGGCCTGGGCAATCGCTTGGTTAGAATGAATGGCTTCCGAACCACCACGCAAAATAATGGCATTACCTGATTTTAATGCCAATGCAGCTGCTTCTAGCGTTACATTTGGGCGAGATTCATAAATCATACCAATCACGCCTAAAGGCACACGCATTTTCCCGAGCTGAATACCAGACGGACGATAATTCATATCTGTAATTTCACCAATCGGATCGGCAAGACGAATAACATCTTGCAAACCTGTGAGCATCGCTTGAAAGCGAGCAGGTGTTAAAGTTAATCGGTCAATGCTGGCGGCATCTAAACCTTTATGTTGTGCATGATGTATATCTTGCTGATTGGCATTTAAAATGGCTTCTTGCTGCTGCTGTAACGCATGAAAAATACATTCTAAAGCATGATTTTTTTGCTGTGTTGTAGCAATGCTCAACTGGCGAGATGCAATGCGTGCAGTTTGACCGAGTTGTGTCATATATTGGGCTAAATCTTGAGTCATACAAATCTCCAAAAATGACTATCGTGTTTCATTCAATTCATCTAAAAATTGTACAATATCAGTCTGTGCTAAACGCCCTTTTGGTACGCCATGATTAAAATCTTGCTCACTGTGATAACCTAAAGCGACGACCACGACACTATTTAAACCTTGTGCTGGTAATTGCAATATATCATCTAAGATTACAGAGTCAAAACCTTCAATAGGTGTCGCATCAATGCCTTGCTCTTGTGTGGCAAGCAATAATTGCCCCAGTGCAATATAACATTGCTGGCGTGTCCAAGCAGCGAGATGATTTTGTTTTTGCTGTAAATAAGTGAGACAATGCTGTTGGCGTTGTTGTTTTGCTTCATCTGTCGCAAAACGTCCTGCGGCTTGTTCGGCATCTAGCACTTTTTGTAGATGGTTAATCCCTAATTGTTGCTGTACACAAAAGATAATTACTGCTGAACAATTGGTGATTTTCGTGGCATTATGAGTATTTGTGCCTTGCATGGCTTGGCTGATTTTTGCTTTGCTGGCAGCACTTTGTGCGACTAAAAATTGCCATGGCTGCGTGTTAAGTGATGATGGTGCAAGGCGTAATACATCTAATAAATATTGCAATTGTTCGCTTGGAATTTGTCGGTTGGCGTCGTAGGCTTTGCA
>JAUNHS010000091.1:3396-6774 GCA_030523805.1 Acinetobacter sp. | reverse complement strand
AATCGTATGACAACGACTAAAACAACAGAAGTCAAACATTGTTCTTTTTGTCAAAAGCCCCGTAGAGCAGTGAAAAAACTCATTGCAGGTGGCAATGGCAATTATATTTGTAATGAATGTGTAGATGCTTGCTCACAAGTACTGAATGATACAGCACCTACGACACAAGATGTAAGCTGGCAGGAAAAAGCCTTGCCAACGCCACAAGAGTTGCGTGCTACTTTAGATCAATATGTGATTGGGCAAGATTTAGCGAAAAAAACGTTATCTGTTGCGGTATATAATCACTATAAACGTCTGAAAAATCTCAATAATAATGTGGCAGTGTATAATGAAGTGGAATTGGCAAAAAGTAATATCTTGCTGATTGGCCCTACAGGTTCGGGTAAAACTTTATTGGCACAAACATTGGCACGAGTGTTAGATGTACCTTTTGCGATGGCAGATGCAACCACTTTAACCGAAGCAGGTTATGTGGGGGAAGATGTAGAAAACATCGTACAAAAACTGTTGCAAAACTGCGATTTTGATGTAGAAAAAGCACAGCGTGGCATTATCTATGTAGATGAAATTGATAAAATCACACGCAAAGCCGAAAACTTATCCATTACCCGAGATGTGTCAGGTGAAGGTGTGCAACAAGCATTATTAAAAATTATTGAAGGTACAGTTGCAGGTATTCCACCCAAAGGTGGGCGTAAGCACCCAAATCAAGAATTATTGCGTGTAGATACGTCTAATATTCTCTTTATTTGTGGTGGTGCATTTTCTGGTTTAGAAAAAATTGTACAGCAACGCCAAGAAAAAGGCGGTATTGGTTTTAATGCAGAAGTTAAGCAAAAAGATGAGCGTAAAAAGCTCAGCGAATTGTTTAGAGAAGTAGAGCCGAGCGATTTGGTCAAATTTGGTTTAATTCCAGAATTTATTGGTCGTTTACCAATGATTGCGACGTTGGACGAGTTAGATGAAGATGCAATGGTGCAAATTTTATCTGAACCGAAAAATGCTTTAACACGCCAATATCAAGCCTTATTTGCGATGGAAGATGTTGCATTAGAATTTGAAGCTGATGCGTTAAAATCTATTGCAAAACAGGCTTTAGAGCGTAATACAGGGGCTCGTGGTTTGCGTTCAATCATGGAAAAAGTATTGCTTGATACCATGTACGATTTACCAAGCCGAGACGATGTAGAGCGTGTTATTATTTCTGAGCGTGTTGCCAATGGTGAAGCTGAGCCTGAATTGGTGCTGAAAAATGACAAGCCAAAGCGTAAAAAGCGTACGACGACGAAAGAGAGTACCGCAGATTAAATCGCCTAAATACTCAACGAAATCATTTGTTAGGGGAAATTTATTGCCTTAACCATCAATAAAAGATGGCTTGCAAATGATCACGTTGAGTATAATTTTTTGAAGATTTCGCTCCAAAGGAAAACGACATGACACAACATCAAGAAAGTTATGCCCAACACATGAAAGGCAAAACGGGCATTAAGCGAATTTTAAAAGCGAGTACTTATTCCAGAGATGGTTTTATTGCGGCTTATAAAAATGAAGCAGCATTTCGCCAAGTCGCATGGCTGAATGCGATTTTATGTATTAGTTTGATTTTTTTGCCTTTTAGTATCGCTATTAAAATGATTTTAGTGGTGGTCTCTGCACTTTCTATTATTGTGGAATTATTTAATACAGGGTTGGAAGCTGCAATTGATCGTATTTCTGATGAGTTTCACCCATTGGCTAAAATTGCTAAAGATGTAGGTTCGGCGGCACAATTTGTAGTATTAAGCCTGCTTGCTGTCGTGTGGGCGATGGCTTTGTATCAGCAATATATGGCATAAAATCTACATTATATTTTTGTTATCATAATAAAATAAAGCATAAAAAATAGCCGATGATTTTATCGGCTATTTTATTGGCTTTCATTTGGAAAGCGTGCAACAATTAGTGCTTATAACGTACACCGAAAGTTGCTAAAGATGTGCGAGAGTCGCCAGCATCAGCACGCAAGTCTTTTACGTTGTAGCTTGCAACTGCTGCTAATTTTTCAGTTAAATCAGCACTTAACGCAGTACGAGAACGTAAAGTACGAGACTCTTTACCAAATTCATAGCTTAAATCTTGGTTAAAGCGTACAGCTGGGTTGATTTGGTATTCATAGAAACCAGCAACAGAACCGATTGCTTCATTTTGAGCATCAAATGGTGTATAACGCTCTTTGCTGTGGCGATAGCCAGCACCAACTTCAGCAGAAAGTTTGTGTTGTTTGTTGTTGAATACATCAAAACCTACACCAACTAAAGCAGTTGCTTGGTAATCAAAAGCACTTTGTAAATCTTTTTCACCAGCCAATTGAGCGAATTGATATACGCTGTCTGAGCTACGGTGTAATACTTTACCAGATAAGTAATATTGTTCTACGTTGCTTGTTGCTGTGTCGTCATTTGAACCGATGGCTTGAGCACGGATTTCTTGACCCCATACACCTTTTTGACGTTGGAACAATACGTTTGCAGATAAGTTTTCTTTGTTAGAAGTAGCTGCTTCTGTTTTAGATTGAGCAATTGAGTAGCCTACGTCTGCTTCTAAGCGGTAATCTTTGTTATCTACTTTAATTGTACCTGGTTGAGTACGAGTAGGGCCAATGTTGTTTGCATATACTGCTGGAGCTGCTACGGCTAAAGCACAAGCAACGACTAATAATTTTTTCATTTCAGATGTCCTATATTGACAATAAGTAAGCGACCTATAATGGGTGCTTGGTCAGTTTGTAACAAAACATAAAATGTATTTGTTGCAAAATTTTGCACAGTATAGCACAAGAAAATGAGAAATAAAGCAAAATTTATCGCAAAAATAAGATTTAATTGATGGTTTTTTGAGTGGTTATGATGTATTTATCGGTTTTTAAATGATTTTTTATATTTTGCATCTTCAGGATAAAGTCATCTGAATGATGTAAAAATAAGCAATATTATTAAAAAATATGTCAAAATATCATTGCAAATGAAAAAATATTACCATGATGAAATATTTTTAAGATTGTTTACGATAAAAGCGATAGACAATGTAAATAATAATGAATAGAGCAAGAACAGCAAAAATGCCATAACTGACTTGGCTAAAGAGTTGCTGCATTTTTTGTTGATTGTTACCCAAATAATAGCCGACATAAGCTAAAAAACTCGTCCAAATGACCGTGCCTAAGCTACTGTAGAGCATAAATTTGATAAAAGGCATACGGCTAATCCCAGCTGGAATGCTGATTAGTGAGCGAATCGCAGGAATCATACGTCCAAAAAATACCACCCAATGACCGTAGCGTTCAAACCATTGTAAAGATTGACGTAAGCTGTCTGATTTTAGACCGACAAAACG
>JAUNHS010000091.1:0-3296 GCA_030523805.1 Acinetobacter sp. | reverse complement strand
GAAGGTACAGGGGGAAAGACGTTGTCTAAAAACATAAGAAATGCAATGCCGACATAACCCAGCTGTTGCATAATAGACAATACCCATTCTTGTAGTGGCATAGTGGTGTCCTAGTGTGGAAGAGAATGTAGAAATTAAAAAATATATTGTAAAAAATATCGCTAGATTTTGCGTATGGATTTGTATCAAGTTGGATATTTTTTGCATATTTAGCAGATGTGATGATGGTTGAGTGTGTATGTTTGGTGAGTTGATGGAACGCTATAAGTTCGTTATGATACAAGGACAATCATCAATTATTTTATAGGAGCAATGGTGATGCTTTTAAAACAAGTATTTTGTACTGGATTGGTTGCTAGTGCATTATTGGTAGGGCAGTCTGCTCATGCACAATCTGTGAGTGATCAAACCTTAGATAAATATATACAAGTATCTGATTTGGAGGGAAATATAAGAACAACAGAGTTGGAAGAATTCGCAAATGCAAGTAAACGTGCTTATCAACTTGTGAGTAATGCAACAAATCGTCCATTATTGACAGAGCATGATTTAAAAATTGCACAGCAAATCAGAAGCATTCTAGATCAGCACGTGCAAGAAATGTACAGTTCAAAATCTTATCTGCAATTTGTAAAAGATGAGTATAAGAAGATATTTACAGAAGAAGAAATTGCAGCAGCAGCACGACTGATTGCTGATGATGCTGGTAAATCATTTTTAGAGAAGTTTGTGAACGACATTATTTTGTATAGAGAAGAGAGTTTGGCATTGTATACAGAAAGGTATGTGGAACAGGATGAAAAAAGCCAACAAAAGATAGCACAAATTCAGCAATTATTAGAACAATTGAAAAGGGATTAATCATTTTCCCTTTTAATTGCAAAAATCATCTCCATAATAAAGGCAACGTAAGAGATAAATTGAGAATTTTATGACTGATCTAAGACAACGTTTCTTTATTGAACAACAACCTGTGCGTGGTGAAGTGGTGCATTTGCAACACAGTTTGCAAACTATTTTAGCCCAACGTGATTATGCTCCAGCGATTAAACGCTTACTTGGTGAAATGCTGAGTGCTACAGCATTATTGGCGAGTACTTTGAAAATTCAAGGGCGAATTAGCTTGCAAATTCAAGCCAGTGGTGCATTTAAATGGGCAATGGCAGAGTGCAATCATTTGGGTGAAGTGCGTGCTTTGGCAGAATATGATGCCGATGATGTGTTCAATGCTGCAGATGCCAATGTGGTGTTATCATCATTGGAGCAGCCTGTGCTATTTATCAATATTGAGCCTGAGTTTGGCGACCGTTACCAAGGGATTGTGGCATTAGACCAACCGAATTTGGCAGCGTGTTTGAAGCAATATTTTGATTTGTCTGTACAAATTCCGACCGATATTATTTTGGCAAGTTCAGATGAGCAAGCAGGCGGTTTGCTCATTCAGCTGTTACCACGCACGGAGCAAGAAAAAGAACATATTGATGATGATTTGTGGCCACGTTTGAAAATGTTGGCACATACTTTGAAGCGTGAAGAGTTGCTTGAGTTAGAGCCAGCGGAAATTTTGTATCGCTTGTATCATGAAGAGCAAATCCGCTTGCCTGACGTGGAAGCATTGCAATTTGCGTGTACCTGTTCGCAGCAACGTTGTGAAGTGGCATTGCTACAAATTGGGGTAGATGCCGTAAAGGAAACGTTGATGGAGCAAGATCCGATTGTGATGGATTGTCAATTTTGCCAAAGTCGTTACCAATTTACAGCGGCACAAGCCTTGGCATTGTTTGGCGAAGTGTTGAATTAATGCTTGGGTAATTCTTTAGCAAAATAAAAAGTGGATAAATGGTGTTTTATCCACTTTTTATTTGCGTTGCTATTTGGCATTTCCATTTCAGTCCATTTAAGATGAACAACTAATGGCAACTTCAATTTCGCCTTTCGGCAGTGGGGCTAAATCTTTTGCTGTTTCTTGTTCGGGCTGTGCTTGGAATGGATGCTTGAGCAATTCAAATAAACGTGCGACTTCAGAAAAATCTAATTGCTCGGCTTGTTCAATTGCTCGTTGTGCCATGTGATTGCGTAAGATATAACGTGGGTTGTGCTGCTGCATTTGTTGCTGTAAGGCATCGCAATCTTGATTGGTACGAATGTGTTGATATTGTTGATAAAAATCGTCAAACGCACGCAAGTCTAAACATTGCTGACGTAAATCATCAAATTGTTGCTGTTGTAAAAGCAAGAAACTTTGCGTGTAGTCCAATTGCTCGATGGATAAAATGCGTAAAAATGCCAAACCACAATCAAAACTATCATGATGAAAGTCAGGCAAGCCCATCTTTTTGGCTAAGCCTGTTTGATAAACGTGTAAAAAATCATCTTCAAAATGTTCTAATGCGTCTAATAATAATTGCTGGAATTGCGTTTTACTCATAGAGGCTGGTGCAAGTGGAATGAGTGTATTGAGCCAAGTCCATAAATTCCAGTGTGCAATTGATGGTTGATTTTGGTAAACATATCGCCCTTGATGGTCGGAATGATTGAAAATCATGGCAGGGCGAAAGCGTTCCATAAACATAAATGGCCCAAAATCTAAAGTTGAACCTGTAATGTTTAAATTGTCAGTATTCATCACGCCGTGTGCAAAACCGACCAATTGCCATTGTGCAATCATGTGAGCTGTACGTTGAATAACGGCACGAGCAAATGCCAGTATAGGAATGTCTTCCGTCAAGCAATGTGGATAATACCAAGCGATACATTGCTGGGTAAATTCGGCAAGTAACTCAGGGCGATATTGTGCAATCCATTCAAAATGCCCTAGGCGAATGTGGCTATCTGCCGTACGTAGTAGCATTGCTCCACGTTCGCTGCGTTCTCGCTGTATGCGTTGTTCTGATGTGGTAAAACCGATGGCATTGCTAGATGCGACACCTAACGCATTTAAAGCATGACCTGCTAAATATTCACGAATGACCGAACGCAATACGGCACGCCCATCACCCATGCGAGAATAAGGCGTTTTACCTGCACCTTTGAGATGTAAATCTACAATATTTCCTTGAATATCTTGTACTTGAGCCATGAGTAAGCCACGTCCATCGCCCAGCTGGCCAGCCCAATGACCGAATTGATGCCCTGCATACACCATTGCCAAACTTGGAAAGTTTGAGAATGTTTTATGACCACTACAATAGGCTTGCCAGTCGGCTAGTTCATCATCTTGCCATTGTAGCTGCTTGGCTAAATCATGATTAAAATGCCCAGCAATACTTTGCCCTTGTAATGGTGTAGGTGCTTGG
>JAUNHS010000090.1 GCA_030523805.1 Acinetobacter sp. | reverse complement strand
AAACCAAGCAAAGTCAATATCAAGCCTATGTAACATTATTGCAAGCCTTAGGTGGCTCGCCTATCAAATCTTTACCTGAATAAATTGATATAGTATCCAATAACCCCAAAAGTAATGCTCACTTTTGGGGTTCATAAAAAAGATGGTCTGTATCATTAAATACTTTATTTCTCTAACTTGTTTAAAATTTGAAAACAAAATTTAATTTACCTTAACACATTGCAATACAAAAGATATGTAATTATAATAATTATCATTTTATCCATCTCTATAAAATAGGTTGCATTTATGCCATATTCTCCCCCACAGCTGCGATTTTCACTATCGCCACTCAGCCTTGCGGTGTTTTGTAGCTTAATACCTGCAATGAGTTATGCAAATGACAATGAAAACACCCCTACAGTCAAGGAATTAGACACGATTGTCGTACAAGCTCAAGGCAACTGGTTACAACACGCAAATGCCGAAAAAGTTTTTCAACACGCTGGAGCAAGAACCATCATTGGACGAGAGCGTTTAGATGAAACGGCAAGTATATCGATTAAAGATGCCCTAAAACAAATTCCAGGGGTACAAGTGCAGGAAAATAACGGTACAGGTGGTAGCGATTTATCACTCAACATCGGTGTTCGTGGTTTACCTGCTCGTTTATCTTACCGTTCAACTGTTTTACTTGATGGCGTGCCGTTATCCTTTGCACCTTATGGTCAGCCACAACTTTCACTTGCTCCACTTTCATTGGGAAATATTGAGTCAATCGATATTGTGCGTGGTGCAGGTTCAGTTCGTTTTGGCCCACAAAATGTCGGTGGAATTATCAATTTTACAACACGCTCTATTCCAGATGAATTTAAAGGCAATGTAAGTTTGACTAGTGAATTTGCCAATGACCACATCAAATATACCCCCAATCTTTTTGTCGGTGGTACACTCAATAATGGTTTGGGTCTAGCCTTACTCTACTCAGGAACAAAAGGCGACGGCTATCGTGAACAACGAAATAAAACCGATATTGATGATGTTCTACTCAAAACAAGCTACCGTTTTTCAGATAGCGATCAAATTTATTTCAATGCCCATCATTATAATGCCTATGGCGAAATGCCAAATGGTTTGACGACTGCACAATATCAACAAAATCCATTGCAAGTTACACATTTTAGAGATTATTTTAACGGTCGTCGCAGTGATTTTTCATTCCGTTATCAGCATAAAGATGATGTCAATGACGCAGAAATTTTAACCTATTATATTGATACTCATCGTAATAGCTTAATTGAAGCCACAGGTACAGGCAATAACGCTGGCAAATTACAAGCTCGTATTGCTCCACGAGATTATAAAGTGTTTGCGATTGAACCACGTTTCTCTCGCAGCTATACCTTAGGACGCTTAAATAATGAAGTTACCGTTGGCTATCGTTATCTAACTGAACAAAATTCTGAGCTTGATGGACGTTCAGCTTGGTATGCACAAGGTTCATCGTACACAATCAACCCTTATAGCACCAGTGAAGGTAACGTTACTGCTCATGCGTTTTATATCGATAACCGTTTTTATTGGGGCAAATGGAGCATTACACCTGGGGTACGTTTTGAATCCGTCAATAGCCGAAATACTATGACAGCGTATCGCAATGGTGCAGTGGCGAACCAAATCAGCCCACAAATAAAATCAAATGAATGGCTGCCAAATTTAGCAATTTTATTCCGAGCAACAGATAAATGGAATATTTTTGCCAATGCTGGTGTCTCATTTGGCCCACAACAAAATAGCCAATTAGCTCGTATTTCAAGTAATTTAGCGGAAAGTACAACCAATAATTTACACCCTGAAAAATCTAAAAACTATGAAATAGGCACAAAATACAAAGGCGATTCACTTGCTGCGGAATTGACAGCCTTTTATTTAGATTTTGATGAAGAATTATCTTTACAGCGTCAAGGCGGTAGCGATAATGCAGCGATTTGGACAAATCTAGGAGCAACAAGCCATCAAGGTTTAGAAGCAGGGATTCATTATGATTTCACAGGTTGGTCAGAACATTTAGCAGGCTGGTCAGCTTATGCAAATTACAGCTATACCAAAGCCTTGCACGAAGCTGGCGATTTTAAAGGCAAAGATTTACCACTCTATTCTCGCCATGTTACCAATGTTAGTTTACGCTATGCGTTGGATAATTGGACAATAAATGCTGATGTCCATGCACGCTCAAAACAATATGCACCAGGTGCAGTTGGAACATTATACCGTACAGAAGAGAGTGTCAATGGGCAAACAGGAAATATTCCAGGTTATACCACTTTTGCCACTCGTGTCGCCTATGATTTTAATGACCAAATCAAAGGCTTAAAAGTTGCAGGTGGTATCAAAAATATGTTTGATAAACAATATTTTACTCGCTCTACAGACAATAATGGCGGTAAATTTGTTGGACAACCACGCACATTTTATATCCAAGCATCGTATGATTTCTAATCATACCGTATAAGAACCCAAACAAAAACGCTTTCTTATAGAAAGCGTTTTAACTCTTATTATCTACAATATTGCATCATAAACAAGTGAAAAAATTTAACCACCTCTAGCCTAAAGTACATATCATTTAGAAGTCAGACCTCTAATAATAAAAAAATATAACTAATACTATTGCAAATGGTGGAAAAACAATCTTTGTACCTAACAAAGCTATTCTAATTCCTCCGTCAATCTAAATAGCAACATTTTTTCAAAAAAATAGGAGCAAACTGCTCCTATTTTAAAACCCTATCTACCCAATTCTAATCACTGATAATGACTTGCCTGCACCAGCATTTTGGTATAATCATGTTGTGGATTTTCAAACAACTGCTGCGTATCGCCATATTCCACCACATTGGCATGGCGTAATACCAATGTGCTTTGGCACAACGCACGCACCACGTGCAAATCATGGCTAATAAACAAATAACTCACACCTGTTTCTTGTTGCAATTTACGCAATAATTGTACAATCGCACGCTGTGTGGTACGGTCTAATGCCGATGTCGGTTCATCTAAAATCAACAATTTCGGTTGCAACACAAAAGCACGAGCCAATGAAATTCGCTGACGTTGTCCCCCCGAAAGTTCATGTGGATAACGTGTCGCAAAACTCACAGGCAATTCTACTTGAGTTAAAACAGCTTCCACACGTTGCTGAATGTCTTGGGCAGAAAGTTTCATTAATTGCAAACCTTCGCCAATAATTTGTGCAATATTCATGCGTGGATTCAAGCTGCTAAATGGGTCTTGAAATACGATTTGAAAAGATTGACGTAACGGTCGCAAGTGCTTTTCTTTAAGCTGATTTAAATCATGTTGGGCAAATAAAATTTTGCCATCACTCTCAATCAAGCGTGCCAAAGCCAATGCCAACGATGTTTTCCCTGAGCCACTTTCGCCCACAATGCCTAGGGCTTCGCCTTGTTTAACCTGCACCGAAAGTGGATTGACTGCATGATGATAATCTACCACACGATTGAGCAAACCTTTTTTAATCGGAAATTTCACTGCTAAATCTTGTACATCAAGCACCACAGGATTGTTGGCATCCAAGGCAATCGGTGTACCAAAATCTTGGTTGAGCAAATGCTGGGTATATTCATGTTCAGCATGGTCAAAGACTTGATGAATACTTCCCTGCTCTACCACTTTACCTTTTTGCATCACAATCACATCATCAGAATAGCGTTTGACAAGGTTTAAATCATGACTGATTAAAATCATCGCCATTTGCTTTTGCTGTTGTAAGTCTTTGAGTAATTGTAAGATTTGGCTTTGTAAGGTAACATCTAAAGCCGTAGTCGGTTCATCGGCAATTAAAATATCAGGCTCTAAAGCTAATGCCATCGCAATCATCACACGCTGACGCTGACCACCTGACAATTCATGTGGATAGCGTTGGAGCATTTGTTCAGGTTTAGGCAAGCCGACATCTTGCAATAGGCTCAATACTTTTTGGCGTACGCTTTCTTTGGATTGCCCTTGTAGCAATAGGCTTTCACCGATGATTTTTTCCACTTTGTGCAATGGATTTAAAGCGGTCATCGGTTCTTGGAAAATCATGGCAATTTTTTGCCCACGAATGGCACGGCGTTGTGCATCATTGGCTTGTAGCAAATCTAATTGCTGTCCATTGTCCAGCTGTAGCAAGGCTTGCCCTGAAATGCTCAAACTTTTAGGCAATAAACCTAAAATCGCCAAATTACTCACCGATTTTCCAGAGCCACTTTCGCCAACAATCGCTAAAGTTTTACCACGATGTAAGCGAAAACTAATGCCATCAACCAAGGTTTGCTGTGGTTTTTGAATGGTTAAATGGCGGACATCTAACAAAACCGTCGCTTGATTTTGGCTATGATTTAAACGCTTTTGATTATTTTCTTGGATCAAAGGCATCTCGTGTCGCTTCCCCAATGTAAATTAATAACGAAAGTACAATCGCTAAAGTAAAGAATGCCGATAAAGCAAGCCATGGTGCATTTAAGTTATTTTTACCTTGTAATAACAATTCACCCAACGATGCCGCATCTGGCGGTAAACCATAACCTAAATAGTCTAACGATGTTAAAGCCGTTAAGTTTGCTGTAAGAATAAATGGTAATTGCGATAGTGTGGAACTCATGGCATTGGGTAAAATGTGTTTAAAAATAATCACATGATTTTTCACGCCCAATGCTCGTGCCGAGCGAACATAATCAAAATTTCGCATACGCAAAAATTCAGCACGCACCAAACCGACCAATGCCGTCCAGCCAAAGCATAGCATGATTAAAAATAACCAATAAATGCTTGGCGTAAACATACTGACCAATACCATCACCATAAACAGCATCGGCAAACCACCCCACACTTCTAAAATGCGTTGCCCTGTCAAATCCACCCAGCCACCATAGTAACCTTGAATTGCCCCAACGGTAATACCAATCGCTGCGGAGCAAAGTGTTAAAGCAAAAGCAAAGAGCAACGACACTCGCAAACCGTACAAAATACGAGCGACAACATCACGTCCTTGGTCGTCTGTACCCAACCAGTTTTGCGAACTTGGTGCTGATGGCACAGGCACATCTAGGGCTAAATTTGGCGTTTGATATGAAAATGGAATAATGGGAGAAATGTACCAACCATGTTCATTAATCAACTGTTGCACGGCTGGGTCTTTATAATCAGCTTCCGTTTCAAACACGCCACCAAAGGTTGTTTCAGGGTACGATTTAAACACAGGAAAATACGTTTCTTGCTTATAACGCACCATTAACGGTTTATCATTGGCAATAAAATCAGATAATAAGGATAGAACAAAAATAATCATGAATAGGATAAAACAAAAATATCCTAAACGATTGGCTTTAAAACGTTGTAAGCGTTCTTTCATCATAGGCGACATATTAATTCCCCTTAGATTCAAAGTTAATGCGTGGGTCAATAATTTGATACAGCACATCGCCAATCAAACGTAATACCAAGCCTAATAATGTGAAAATAAATAGCGTAGCAAAAATAACAGGATAATCTCGCTGTACAATCGCTTCAAAACCAAGCAAGCTCAAACCATCTAAATTGAATAAAATTTCAATAAATAAATTGCCTGCAAAGAATACGCCAACCAACACTTCAGGCAAGCTCGCAATCACAATCAACATCGCATTACGAAATACATGACCGTATAACACACGATTTTCTGTTAAGCCTTTACAGCGTGCTGCCATGACATATTGCTTATTCAACTCTTCCATAAATGAATATTTGGTTAAATAAGTCAAACTCGCAAAGCCACCCAATACCATAGAAATTAAAGGTAAAGTCATGTGCCAAAAATAATCTTTCACTTTGCCCCAAAAACTTAAATCGGCAAAATTATCTGACACCAAACCTTGCAGTGGAAACCATTGGAAATACGACCCACCCGCAAAAAACACAATCAACAAAATACCAAAGACAAAAGATGGCACAGCGTAACCCACGGCTAATAATAACGATGTAGATTTATCAAAAAACAAACCATGCTCTTTGGCTTTTTTAATCCCCAAAGGAATAGAAATTAAATACACCAATAAAGTGGACCAAAAACCTAATGAAATACTCACAGGCATTTTGTCCCAAATCAGCTCTACCACAGGTTTATCTTTAAAAAAACTTGTACCAAAATCAAAGGTTAAGTAGCCTTTTAGCATAATCCAAAAGCGTTCATGTGCAGGTTTATCAAAGCCATATTGCTGTTTGATTTTTTCCACCATATCATCGCTTAATCCCCTAGCTCCTTGATATTGAGCACCACCCGATGCTTGTGCAGGGGCATCGCCACCACCTGCTCCACCTTGTTGCCCACCAAAGCCTTGAAAATTTTCAGCTTGTTGAATGGCTTGCTCTACTGGCCCACCTGGGGCTAATTGCACCACCACAAAGTTCAGCAATAAAATGCAGAATAAGGTCGGAATCATCAGCAGAATACGCTTTAAAATATAAGTACCCATCGCTTGCTCCTTATCGCTTCAAATATTGCATGACTTGATTTGCCAAACTTGGATCGCTCCACCAATAATCCACCGCTGCATCAAAGCGTGCAGGTTGTTGTGGACGATGGTACATATTCCATACAGCAATCCAGTTTTCGCCCTTACCATAGGTTAAAACATGGTAATAGCCCGAACGCAATAAACGATCTAACACTTTGGTGCGTATAATTAATTGCTCACGATTTGGAGCATCAATCACGCTTTGAATCATTTCATCAATCACAGGATTTTTAATGCCTGCATAATTATATGCCCCTTTTTGATCTGCCGATGCACTACCCCAATATTGTG
>JAUNHS010000089.1:4015-6866 GCA_030523805.1 Acinetobacter sp. | reverse complement strand
TGATTTTTCATCAAATTCAGCTGATGGTGTGTGGCATTATCGCACAGCGTTGGGGCAAAGAGAGCGAGCAATAAGTTTAGACATTTGCCCGATAAAACGCTAAAATACGCCTTTATTTTTTATGAATTAGGCAAAATATGATTGTACTGGGCTTAGAAACATCGTGCGATGAAACTGGTTTAGCATTATTTGATAGTGAACGTGGCTTGCTTGGTCAGGTGCTGTATAGTCAAATTCAATTACACGCAGAATATGGTGGCGTTGTGCCTGAGTTGGCATCTCGTGATCATGTGCGTAAGCTCATTCCTTTATTGAACCAATTATTACAACAAAGCCAAATTCAAAAGTCGGAGATTGATGCCGTCGCTTATACTCGTGGGCCAGGTTTAATGGGTGCATTAATGACAGGAGCATTATTTGGACGTAGTTTAGCCTATGCACTCAATAAACCTGCCATTGGTGTACATCACATGGAAGGGCATTTACTCGCACCATTACTTTCCGAACAAGCACCAGAATTTCCCTTTGTCGCATTGTTGGTATCGGGTGGGCATACACAATTAATGGCAGCCTACGGCATTGGACAATATGAGTTACTTGGCGAATCTATAGATGATGCGGCTGGAGAAGCCTTTGATAAAGTCGCTAAAATGATGGATTTACCATACCCTGGTGGGCCAAATATTGCCAAACTAGCATTACAAGGCAATGCTTTGGCGTATGAATTTCCACGTCCGATTTTACATCAAGGTTTAGATTTTTCATTTAGTGGTTTAAAAACTGCCGTTTCGGTACAGCTGAAAAAAAATGCTGAACAAGCGACCGAAGCCACTGCCGAGCAATTACATTATGCTGATATTGCTGCATCATTCCAAGAAGCGGTGGTAGATGTATTGGTTAAAAAATCAATAAAAGCACTCAAACAAACAGGATTGAAACGTTTAGTGATTGCAGGTGGCGTCAGTGCCAATATTGCTTTGCGAGAGCGTTTAGAACAGCAATTACAAAAAATTCATGCTCAAGTGTATTATGCCGAACCCGCATTATGTACCGATAATGGTGCAATGATTGCCTTTGCAGGTTATCAGCGATTAAAAGCAGGGCAGTGTGCAGATTTAGCAGTAACTACAACGCCACGCTGGCTCATGACAGAATTATCAGCCGTGAATTAATTACCATAAATAACATGATTGAACATTAGGTGTATTTTGGACTTTTTTCCTATTTCTTTAAAGCTACAGCAACAAGCGTGTCTCTTAATTGGTGGTGGTAAAATTGCCTATCGCAAAGCACAGCTTTTAGCCAAAGCAGGTGGACGAGTAGATGTAGTTGCTCCTGAGATTGAGCCTGCATTACTCACGCTGATACAACACACGCAAGGGCATTATTTTGCCCAAAATTTTGAGCAGTTTTATCAGCAGAATCATCAAGCGTTGAACAATTATCGCCTTGTGATTACAGCGACCAATCACGCAGCGGTCAATCGTCAGGTGTTTGAATTGTGTGAACAGCACAATATTTTAGTGAATAGCGTTGATGATGTGCCGAATTGTCGTTTTATGATTCCTGCCATGATTGACCGTTCGCCTTTGGTCATTTCTATCGCCAGTAATGGCACGTCGCCTGTATTGTCTCGCCAACTTCGCACGCAATTAGAAAGCACCATTCCACATGAATTGGGGCGTTTAGCCGAATTTTCAGGTAAATGGCGAAATGTGGTCAAGCAAAAAATTGCATCGCCTGATGAACGTCGTATTTTCTGGGAAAATTTATACGCCAGTCCATTGAAAGAACGTATTTTTCAAGGGCAAGAGCAACTTGCTGAGCAATTATTGCAGCAGGCTTTAGATGAATGGCAAACACCGAAAGGCGAAGTGTATTTGGTCGGTGCTGGGCCAGGCGATCCCGAGCTTTTAACGCTCAAAGCCTTACGCTTAATGCAACAAGCCGATGTGGTGATTTATGACCGTTTGGTTTCGCCTGCAATTTTGGACTTGTGCCGCCGTGATGCGGAAAAAATTTATGTCGGCAAAGCCCGTGCCAATCACAGCGTTCCACAAGAAAATATCAATCAATTATTAGTGGATTATGCCTTGCAAGGTAAGCGTGTGTGCCGTTTAAAAGGCGGCGATCCGTTTATTTTTGGGCGTGGTGGCGAAGAAATTCAGCAACTTTGTGAACATCACATTGCATTCCAAGTCGTACCAGGCATTACAGCGGCTTCAGGTTGTGCGGCTTATGCAGGCATTCCTTTGACGCATCGTGATTATGCACAAAGCGTGCGTTTTTTAACAGGGCATTTAAAAGATGGTTCGCCAGAATTACCTTGGCAAGAATTAGTCTATGAAAATCAAACGCTTGTGTTATATATGGGCTTGATTGGTCTAGCCAGCATTTGTCAAAAACTGATTGCTCACGGACAACGTGCCGATATGCCTGTCGCTTTAATTTCTAAAGGGACAACGCCAGAGCAAAAGATTATTGTGGGGACATTGGCGACCATTGCCGAGCAAGTGCAACATCATGACATTCAAGCTCCAACTTTGACCATTATTGGCGAAGTGGTTCGGTTGCGTGAACAGCTGAATTGGCAATCCATTTAAACTTCAACTTTTAAACATTTTTGACCAGTCAAATGAAACGAGAACATTATGCACCCAACACCAAGCATTCATGTGATTTTGTATGAACCTGAAATTCCAAGCAATACAGGCAATATTATCCGCCTTTGTGCCAATACTGGGGCGAAATTGCACTTAATTCAACCTTTAGGCTTTGAGTTGGACGATAAAAAACTCAAGCGTGCAGGTTTGGATTATCATGAATATGCCGAAATGAAAATTTGGCAACA
>JAUNHS010000089.1:0-3915 GCA_030523805.1 Acinetobacter sp. | reverse complement strand
GGATTATCATGAATATGCCGAAATGAAAATTTGGCAACAACTTGATGAATGTTTAAGCTATTTGCAAGGCATCGGCATTGGTGCAGAGCAAGTTTTCCCATTGACTACCAAAGGCAGTGCTACACCGTACAGTGTGAATTTAAATCAACCTGTGGCATTATTAATGGGGCCTGAAACACGGGGCTTGCCTGAAGCAGTGCGATTAAAATTTCCGCAGTCGCATTGGATTTGCTTACCAATGAGTGCCAATTCTCGCAGTTTGAATTTGTCCAATGCTACAGCAGTTATCGTGTATGAAGCATGGCGACAGCAGGGTTTTGTACAATTTGCATAAATTGGTACATTTAACATGAAATTAGGGCGAAATATTCGTCCTAATTTGCATTTATTATTTACATTTATTTAGGTTCAATTAAAAACCATCTTCCAGCGATACGCCCACACCAAAATAAGTAGAGCGATGGTTATAATCAATCAAACTCTCGCCATAACCATGAAATGCCTGCACATGACCACGCAATTTACCACGAATAGGGAATGTCCAATCGGCACGCACAGCACCGTGAGCATCTGCACCACCTTTGAGTGAATGACGAAGCATCAAGGAATAATTATAATCATTGTGCTTGTACAATGCTGTCAAATCGCCACGCCCCATATAATTGGCAATGTCGGCATTATCATTTTCAGAGTCCGACCCCACACGCACCCACGGGCGAATAATCATGGCAAAATTATCTTTTTCCAAACCTAAACTAAAAATAATACGATTCCAACTGCGTGAAAATGGATCGGAACGTCCATTAGACTGATGGTTAAATCCCACGCCAAGTAAGCGAGCATTTAAACCTAAAATATCATAATTGGTACGGAAAATGAGCTGAGCTTCTGGTTCGTAATTGGTCTCACGAAATGGGCGTGATTCTTCACCATTATACACTTGCCAACGTGAAGATTGCGTATAGCCTAACCACACATCACCGTTATTGCCAATCAAATTTTCAATAGCTTTGGTTTTAAATGAGACTTGGAATTTACTTTCATAGGATTGTAAATTTTGTCGCTCCGTAACCGTGTTTGCAGGGTTAGGGCTTTTAGGATACAAATTGCGATTGGTAGTCGCAAATACAGGGAAGACATATACAGGTTGATAACTGCGTAAATTCCATGTGCCAAGTTTACTATTTTCACTCAACTCCCAATGCTGATCTAGGTACGATGTATTAGGATCAAAATCATCGCCTTCACGCAATAAGGTCGTATTTTGTACGCTGTGGGCAATTTTTTCTCGTAATGTGGCTTGCTCTGGCAAAGCATTTTGCTGTAATTGTGCTTGTTGCTGAAAATCTTTATCAGCTTGGCGTTCTTGAGCAATTTGTTGTTTTTGTTCATGATTTAAGCGAAAAATCGCATCATAACACGCCAAACGTTCGCTATTAGAATTGAGTGCGACACAGGCTTGCACATTGCTCGGTTGTGGTGGCATTTTGCCCACAAGTACAGGGGTAGATGTTTGTTGTATTTGCTGTTGCTGGGTTAATTCATCATCGGTACTGGTCATTGCCAAAGCAGTTACAGGCAATGTGAGTAGCATACAGCTGAATGGGGTATAAAATTTTAGCATGGTTAAAATCATCAGAACATATTGGTTTAAATATAGTCAATCAAAAATCTAGCTGTTCGGCACGCAAGCCCAATACATCTGCGACTTTTAGTCGTGTTTTTTTACGCAAACTTTTGGCATTTTCGTATTGTGAATACGCTGATTGTGAAATGCCTAATCGCTGTGCGACTTCGCATTGTGTCAGACCTAAATGCTCACGCCATGCACGTAAAGCAGAAAAATCATTGAGTATTGCCAATTTTGCAACATCGGCAGGTATGCCAGTTGCTACCCCATCTTCAACTTTTGCTTCACGCTTGAGCCATTCAAATGTGCCAATTGGCAATACGGCATACGCCACTTGACCATCTGCCCCATGTAAAAATTGAATATCAGTAAGTGCGTTCATCTCGTTTTTTCACCTCTTCAATAGACACAATATTTAAGCGATCGCCCACAATTGCAAAAAATACTCTATAATCTCCCACACGCAAGCGATAGGGATATACATGATTTTTCAACGCCTTGACATTAGCACAATGTGGAAAATGTACCAATGTATCGCAACGCTCCATAATCATTGCTTTACACGGAATTTTCAGTAATTGCTTCAAGGCTTTAGCTTGATAAATAAGACTTTTCATTAACAATATAAGTATTAAATAGCTATATTATAAGAAATACATAAGATATTGTAAAGAAAAACCCAAGCATTGCTTGGGTCTTATTGAGACAATTTTATCTCTTTATATTTCAATCAATCTGATAAATTTCAAAACCTAATTGCTTTAAAGTTTCAGCTTGATGGAATGGAGCAACGACTGCCTTACTTGCCAATTCTGGGCGTAAATAAATTTGTGCAACACGGCGTAAATCATCTAAAGTTACACGCAAAATTTGCTCACGCATGGCTTGTCTAAACTTCGGTGTACGCTCATGTAACAGGGCATAGCACGCAGTAATCGCTTCACCTGCAGGCGAACCTGGTTTATCCATGCTGGCAATCAAGCCTAAAATGGCTTCTTCAAGTTGATAAGCGTGTTGCTCTTGGTTGAGCAACCAATCAATCGCACGCTCAAAATCGGCAAACGTCTCACTTAAACGTGGATCACGATAGCTATAGAAACGGAATGAACACGCATTGCCATCATAGCTTGCACCGCCACCATACGCACCACCTTTTTCACGAATAGCACTATGCAAGAAACCATTACGCAAATAACCTGACAAGACCATTAACGCCACAGCATCAGGGTGGCTCACTTCCACAGCAGGGAATGCCATTGCACAAAATTGTACATCAGCTTGGATTAACCACGCTTGATGTGCAGACGATGTCTCCCGTGCGACAGTCGCCAATGGCGATGGATTCATCACGGTATTTTGACGATACCAAACATTTTGAATTTCGTCTAATAAACGTTCGCTATGTTGCTCTTCACAGACCAATAAAAATTGCTTCGGTGCAGTCAATATCCGTTGATACACCGCTTGCACTTGAGCAATAAATTGCTGATAGGCGGCATCATCATGTTCAATTTTTGCCAATGTATCACGCAACCACAAAAACGCTGGCAAACCTGTATTATCATAATCACGCTGTGCCAAGGCACTATGCTGGCGCGATGCAATTTGCATCGCATATTGATGTCCAGCACCAGACAAACGTGCTTGCCAACGGTTTTTACGCTGTTGCAATAATTCTAAAATACGAGATTTTTCATCAAAACGTAAATGCTCAAATGCTGTTTTCAGCAGTTGAATAGCATCTAAACGAGATGTTAATGATTTGGTGGTCAATGTCAGCCATGCACTGATGTGCTGTTTATCTTTCAAATGACTACGCAACGACACGCCCATGCCCACGCCACCTGTGTGTGCAGTTTGCAGCTGTTGTAATTGCAAATAATCATAATCGCCAGCACCGACTTCGCCCATTAAAATCGGCAAAATAGAGAAGTAAGGCGATTGCACAATATCTGCTGAAAGTTTAATCAGCACTTGTTGATAATATAAACCATTCGTGCCACTATGATACAAATTCAACGGTGTATCCGTGCCATTGACTAAAATCTCACGCAATTGCCCTTGCTGAATGAGTAATTCTGCTGGTACATCTTCCAAGCCAACTTTTGGCAGTACGTCTAAATCATCAGGTGTATTTTGGCGAATGTTTAGGGCTTCGGTTTGTTGTTGAATGCGTTGTTTATCATCATCGCTGAGTTGAGCAGTAAGTTGTTGTAAACGCTCCACTTCAGCTTGCTTTTCTTGTGCTGATTTGTGTTGATCTGGTACAAGCGTTAAGCGTACAC
>JAUNHS010000088.1:5839-6898 GCA_030523805.1 Acinetobacter sp. | reverse complement strand
ATAACAAATCTTCTTTGAAGTGGAGATAAAAGTTGCTGTATTATATCTGAGAAACATATCACATATCAATACATAAATTAAAAAAATTAAAATTATTATTGAATATGAGATTGTATGAGAATTAGATCAGGTGTTACTTTTTAGTTAAGCCTAAGTTTGTTTGTATTTGCTCCCCCACAGCACGCCCAGTTGCAAAGCACGCTGTTAATAAATAACCCCCTGTCGGTGCGTCCCAGTCTAACATTTCACCACAGCAATACACTTTAGGATTGGCTTTCAACTGAAAACCATCATCGTGTAAAGCATTTCTTTTCACGCCACCAGCACAGCTAATCGCTTCTTGGATTGGGCGAAAATCATGTGCAATGACGGTACATTGTTTAATATGCTGTGCCATATATTGAGCGTCTTGCCAACGGTTTTTGTCCGTGCATTCTCTAAGCAATGCAATTTTCACCACATCTAATCCTAGACGTTTGAGTTTGCTATTGAGCGATTGTTTATTCTTTTGTTGTAATTGCTGTTGAATGTGTGCAAGTGTTTCATCTGGCAATAAATCTAGCATTAAATTCATTGTGCCAAGTTGTTGAAATTGCTGACGTAAATCGGTATTGAGCTTGTAAATTAAGCCACTTTCTAAACCATAATGACTGATCACAATATCGCCATGTACAGTCTGACCATCATTTACCCAAGCGGTTACACGCTTCAGTGCTTGTCCAAAATATGGCGTTAAAAATGCTGACCACGCACATTCAATGCCGACATTGCTGGCGTAAAAAGGTTGTAAATCATCGGCATTAAACCATGCTTGCCATTGACCATCGCTGCCGAGCTGCGGCCATGAAATTGCACCACAAGCTAAAATGATGGCATCATAACTGTGCTGAACAGTTGTTTGTTCAGCAAGTGATTGAATAGTTAAGGTATTTTCTTGTAATTGTGTGATTTGATGACGATAAAAAAATTGCACATGATGTGCTTTTAAATGTGCCAACCATGCACGCAATAACGGTGCAGCTTTCATTTCTACAGGAAAAATACGTCCCGATGAACCAA
>JAUNHS010000088.1:0-5739 GCA_030523805.1 Acinetobacter sp. | reverse complement strand
GTGTGGTCAAAGCGTGTGCGATAACCGTGTGGTTTTTGAATGATTAATTGCTGGCACAATTCGCCACGCTGTAAATATTTAATTTCAAAATGCGTGCGTGCTGATGACGATGCAATGCGTTGTTTTTCATAAGGTAATTGCCAGCAATGTTGCAATTGTTGCTCTGCTTCGGCAATGTATTCAGCAATATTACTAGCTAAAATGATTTGCCCACCATCAGCAATACGAGAGAGTAAAAACTCAAAAAATGGCATATTGAGCCAGCGTTGTGCTGGATTGTGTGGTTCAGGATTGGGGTACAAAATAAAGCATTGCGACACTTGTGCAGGGTATAAAGCGTGGACGCTCCATGCAATCGCATCGGCATGAACAGGGTGTAAATGCGTGCTTTGCTGTTGTTGATGTAGCTTTTGAAAGGCTAAAAATTTTTCTGTGGTGCGTTCTATCGCATACATGGTTTGTTGTGGATGTTGTTCGCTCCATTGTAAAGCGTGCTTGCCTTTACCAGCACCAATTTCTAGTACAATGCTTTCTGGTGCAATGGCTTGAAAATGGCGTGGGGCATGAATGTAATTGGCTTGAAATGGGCGAATGTGCATGAACAACTCTGCAATAATCAACATTGAGCGTCATTATAGATAAACTCACATCAAATTGCCATAAGTGATCGCTGTGTTTACAGGTGAAAATCCACATCATCTACAGCAGAATATGCTACACTAGACCGAGCCGAGCAAATAAGATATAACCCAATGACTGCCATGCATATTCAAACCCGACCATTCATTACATCTCCTGCACAATTTCCACATTTACCACCATTTATGGCACATATTTTGGCACGCCGTGGTGTGCAAAGTGAGCAAGAATTAGAACTCAAATTATCACATTTATTACAACCGACATTAAAAGGTTTGCCACAAGCCGTAGCCTTAATGAACCATGCGATAGAACAACAGCAGCACATCGTCATTGTGGGCGATTATGATGCCGATGGAGCAACAAGTACGGCTTTAATGGTGCTGGTATTGCGTGCGTTAAATGCAAAAGTGGATTATGTCGTGCCTGATCGTTTTAAATATGGCTATGGTTTAACGCCTGCAATTGCAGACTTGGTGTATGAGCAATTTCAACCTGATTTGCTCATTACAGTAGATAATGGCATTTCTAGCCATGAAGGTGTCGCCAAAGCACAGTACTATGGTATGCAAGTGATTGTTACCGATCATCATTTAACCACCAAACCTACGCCAGATGCCGAAGCTGTGGTTAATCCTAACCAATTAGGTTGCGAGTTTCCAAGCAAATCGTTGGCAGGCGTGGGCGTTGCCTTTTATGTGCTGGCGTGCTTAATGACGGAGCGTAGAAAACAGCAATTAAGTGCAGTAAACCTTGCTGATTATTTAGATTTAGTCGCCTTAGGAACGTATGCCGATGTGGCAAGTTTGGATTATAACAATCGCATTTTGGTGCAGACAGGTTTACAAAAAATTCGCCAACGCCAATGCCGATTAGGCATTTTAGCTTTATTAGATGTAGCAAAACGCCCCGTTGCCCAGTTGCAAGCCCAAGATTTTGGCTTTGTGATTGGCCCACGCTTAAATGCGGCAGGGCGTATGGATCACATGAAAATTGGTATTGAATGTTTATTAACCGATGATTGGACAACGGCTTATCAATATGCCGAGCAATTAAACCGCTTAAATGTAGAACGCCGTGCGGTAGAAAATGAAATGAAAGAACAAGCATTGGCAGAAGTACAGCAAATAGAATTAAAGAGCGAGCAATTACCAGCGGCATTGGTGATGTATGAAGAACATTGGCATCAAGGCGTGATAGGCATTGTTGCAGGGCGGTTAAAAGAGCAATTCCATCGCCCAAGTATTGTATTTGCCCAAGATTTAAACCCTGATTTGCTCAAAGGGTCGGCACGTTCTATTGAAGGCATTCATATCCGAGATATGATTGAGCGTGTTGCCGAGCAATATCCACATTTGGTGAAATTTTTTGGTGGTCATGCGGCTGCGGCAGGTTTGACCATTGAAAAGCAACATTTTGCTGAATTTAAACAAAAATTTAATCAAATCATTGCTGAACATGATGATGATGTGTTCCAAGCCGTCATGTGGACAGATGGTGAGTTATCCACAGAAGAGCTACAACTTGCCAGTTTGGATTGGATTGATCGCTTTGCACCGTGGGGGCATAAATTCCCTGCACCGAGCTTTTATGGGCGTTTCCGTGTGATGAATTTTCGCTGGTTGAAAGAGCAACATTTGAAATTATGGTTGGCGTTGGACAATCAGCAAAGCGTGGAAGCGATTAGCTTTTTTGCGAGAGATAAATGGGATTTTGACCCTGAATTGCCTATGGTGGATATTGTGTATAGCTTGGAGCGTAATGAGTTTAATGGTTTGGTGAATTTGCAGTTAAAGTTAGATTATGTGCAATCGGTGGCGTAAAAAAATCCACGCTAGACGTGGATTTTTTTGACTTTTATGGTTTATTTCGCAGTATATTTCGTCAGCGTTAAACCATACGATGTGCCTTCATCTTTATGCGTAACTTTCACAGGCAAATAATCTAACTGTGGTGCAAGCCAAAAGGTGGTAGAACGCTGCGGATCACGATGTTGCATCACAACTTTAATGGTATTAAATGTGCCTGCATTGGTTTTCACTTGCTCCGCACCTTGACGCACAAAACGATGACCTTCTACTTCTTTGGCATCAGCAATCCAATATTGTGCTTTTAAGGCATTATTTTTCAAATCTTCACGCACTTGCAATTCTGCATTAAGTTCATCTAAAGACCCTGCACGCCATGCAAATGAACGCTTTGTACCATCTTTATTGGTATTAATGGTTTTATTTGCCGCATTAAATGCAATAGATAAACTGCGATTATGCACCAAAATTTTGCTGGTACGGCTAAAATTATGTGAGTTGATGATGCCATTGGCAAAGCTAAAACGGCTGGTTTCACTTGCTGAAGCAATCACGCCTGCTTTGGCACTAAATACATAAACCCATTGCCCATTTTGCTGGCTTAATTGACGTGTTGCCGAGCCAACATTTTTGCCGTTATAGGCAAATTGATAGTCTGCTTTAAATGGCGATAACGCCCATGCTGATGGCGTAAAACCCACACTTGCAACACAAGCAAGCACAGCAGATGTACAGAATGTTTTGATTGATTTATTCATTTTCATTGTTTCGCCCAATGATGATATCGGTTGGTTATGTGAAATAGCATACCTAGCATTTGCATGAAAATAAAGGAGAAAAGCATACGAGATGTAGCAATTTGTAGCAATCGTGCTAACAAATGCTAATTTTAAATCAGTTGTATTGGCTCTAGTTCAATATAAAAACACAAAAAATAAGCGAAATATCAAGGGTTTACATCAACTTCGTTATGCTCATCATGAAGTGGTGCATAATCTTGATTAAAAAATTGATGTACATTCAAAATCGGATCAAGCAAAATTTGCCCTGTAATGCGTAAATTCTGCTGTTGCACTTCGGCATGATCAATATTGATGCCTTTCAGATAATTTAAAAAGGCTTTGCCACCGAGCCATTGCATCAAATCCAAATGCAACAAACCATCTTTAACATCAACCACTTTATACGGTCTGCCTAAAATACGGCTCATGCCTTTTTCGCTCAAAATTAAACCTAAAGGATCTTGTTGTAAAATCTTATGATAGAAAAATAATAATGCAGGAATGCCGAATTTGAGCTTCCAATCTTTACAATCGGATTGAAGCACACGAGTATGGCTAATTTGTTGAAATACAAATAATTGTTGCTCATGATTGATGGCAATATCCACCAGTTTTAAATCTACCGACAATGCCAACTGATTTTGCCCAAAGCGTAATGTGGCAAATAAGCGTAACCAGTGGTCGTGCAATTCCATGTGCAAATCTTGCAAAAATCCCAAATTATCGGTAACGAATTGTTGTAGCGTATCGTTTAAAAAATCTTGCGATAGCGAAATTTGGCGACGTTCATTCACCAACACTTCTGCCTTTTGGTAAATTTGATAGGCTTGTTGATAGAATTGTGTGATGAATTGCTGAATCATAAAAAGATTATCCTAAAAATATTGTGCGAACATATTTTACATGGAACATTGCCAACATAAGCGACCGAATACATGATGAAAATCACATCATCATTAGCGATAAAATGATGATGAAAGGAGATTTTACACCAAACTCACGCTATAATAACAACAATTTACGCGATAAGACAACCTTAAGCGATTGAAATTTAACAAATGTTGAAAAATAGGTGATGTGATGATGGACAATATGGGATTATGGGTCAGTGCGATTGTGGTGCTATTTATTTTAGGTTCAATTTTTAGCTTTCGCACCAGCCCACGAGATAAAGCCCTTGCCAATTTAAGAGAAAAAGCCCGTAAATTGGGTTTAAACCCACGTTTAGTACCAGCCCCAGAGTGGTTAGGTTTGGAAAAGCAAGGCAATTATGCACCGATGGTGGCATATTATAGTGTGATGATTAAAGATGGTCGCCTAGCGTTAATGCGTGCCAAAGTGCAAAATCAGCAATTACACGTGGTGGTGGGCGATGAACGTTGGCAACATCATGCGTTTCAGGTGGTGGGTGCGTATGCCGTAGAAATGCAAGCCAATGCAGTGAGTGTGTATTGGGACGAAAGCCAAGATTTAAAAGCCGAACATTTGGAGCAAATGAAACAGGCATTATTGACGTTGAGCCAGACGGAACTCTAGGCATTTTACGGTTTTATTGCATTAGCTACTTGACGAAAACTAGCAAAGGGATTTATTTTAAATAATAGGAGCAAGGTGTTTTGTGTGTAAATTGGGCGAATGATACAACTAAAAAACGTGATAAATCATTGCTTTATAATACAAAACACATTTGCATGGCATCATCAGCACATCGCTAAAATGATGCGTGTAAAAGTAGATTGCTTCCAATCACTGTAAGAAATTTGATGTAAAGACATTGTCGTGGGCGAATAACTATGTCAGTAAGTGTAGCAAGTAAAAAGACAGCAAGTAAACGTGCGTTGGTGATCGTGGAATCTCCAGCAAAAGCCAAAACTATCAATAAATATTTAGGCTCAAATTATATCGTGAAGTCATCGGTCGGTCATGTGCGTGATTTGCCGACTGGGGGCGGTGCAAGCAAGGAAAAAGCCAAAAGCACAGGCACTCGCACCAAGCAAACTGCGGAACAAAAAGCCTTAAAAGCTCAGCAAGCACTAGTCAATCGTATGGGCATTGACCCTGAACACGGTTGGGCGGCACATTATGAAATTTTACCAGGTAAGGAAAAAGTTGTAGCTGAACTGAAAAAACTCGCCAAAGAAGTTGATGAAGTCTATCTCGCAACGGATTTGGATAGAGAAGGGGAAGCGATTGCATGGCATTTGCGTGAAGTGATTGGGGGCGATGATTCACGTTATCGCCGTGTGGTGTTTAATGAAATTACGAAAAATGCCATTCAAGCCGCATTTGAACAGCCAACGCAATTAGACTTAAACCGTGTAAATGCCCAACAGGCTCGCCGCTTTTTAGACCGTGTGGTGGGCTTTATGGTTTCGCCATTGCTATGGGAAAAAGTAGCTCGTGGCTTATCGGCAGGGCGTGTGCAATCGGTTGCCGTAAAATTAGTGGTGGAACGTGAGCGTGAAATTCGTGCTTTTGTGCCTGAAGAATATTGGGAAATTTTTGCAGAT
>JAUNHS010000087.1 GCA_030523805.1 Acinetobacter sp. | reverse complement strand
TTACCTTAAATCACCGCACGGATTTTGGCGAAAATGTTACTCGTATCGTAAGTCATGATTTTTTCCTTATAAAAAATGGGTACGATCAATTTACCATACCCACTTTGGTTATGTAATCAAAACTTCGCATTCACCGCAAATACAAAATTACGCCCCATTTGCGGCACAAATGGCAAGAATGAATTATGAATATACACTTTCTCATTCAACACATTATTGGCATTGAGTGAGAATGTATAATCCATATTACCAAAAGTTTTACGATAATCCACACCTAAATTGAGCAAATTGTAACCTTTGGTGCGTTCTTCATACACATGGCGTGCGTAAATTTTCTTGTCATTGTTTTCGTGTCCGTATGCCAATTTTTTGTAGCCTTCATCGGTACATTCGTAAGCATCGTTGTACGGGCAATATTCGCCATCATCATTGCGATACACACTCGGACGAATTGGAATGGTAGAAACAGCAATGCGATTTTGTGGAAAAACGTGGCTATATTCCACATTTGCCGACCAATTACTACCAAACTCGCCTTGATAACGGAAACCTAAACGTGCAGGCGGAACTCGTGGGGCGTTGCTGGCAGGTCGTTTTAACACTTCAGGTGGTAAATCTGCCGCATACACCAAGAAACAGCTTGAATCACTTTCAAAATCATCAGCGGTACATTCTTCATCAGCGACAATTTTTACAGGGGGTAATTGGTTCAGCGAATTAGCTGCCAGTTGCGTACACACTCCAATATTAGCGTTGAGTTGCTCGGCATCGTAACCGATACATTCATCTTTTAATTCCACTACAGCAACTTGGTCTTTTTTAATCGCCCCTTGCACTGGCGATAATTCACCCAATTTGCCACGCACCAAATCGCCAAAAATGGTAAAACGATGATTTGGCGTTGCATGATAGGTCAATTCGCCTTCCACACCATAAAATTTTGCAGTGGTTTGATTGTAACGACGAACGTATAAATTGCCTTCTTTGTCCACATTTTCATTGAAAATATAGTTTTTAAAATCACTCAAATAGGTGCTGGCTTTATAATCCACACGCTCGCCTTGATGAGCAATGCCGATTTCAAAATTGTTAGATTGCTCCTTTTTCAAATCTTTATTGCCATGCTCAAATGAATTGGTCGCCAAATGTTTGCCGTGATAATACAACTCCATTGGTGCAGGCAAGCGTTCATTGTGCGATGCAGTGAAAGACAGGCGGCTATTCGGCTTAAAATCCCATAATAACGTACCCGAATAAGAAAACGCATTTTGTTTAAACTGCGTTAAATCGGGGTGCTTGGCTTCTCGGTCGGTGGTTTTAGGGCGATGTGGATCGCTATTATAACGCTGTAATTCTTGGGCTAACAGTTCATGATTATAATGCACTGGCGTTTTTTGACGTTCATAACGCCCTGCCAATTCCAGTGTAACATCGCCTAATTTTAACGATTCTAAAGCAAATACGCTCAAGCCTTGATTGCTATGTGGTACAAGCAAATTGCGTGGACGAGCTTCTGGCAATGCCCCTTCGGCAGGCAAATAAGGTGTTAAAGCACTAGCTTTTTGCGTTTGATATTGCACGCCAAATACGCCTTTTAAACGCTCCGTTGGCGTGTGATAAAATTCCAAACGGCTATTAAAACCTGTATTTTTAAAAATCGCTGCAGCATGACCATAATCATTTTCCGATGATTCGCCTGTGCGTGTTGGGCGTTCAGGATTACCAGGGTCTCGTTCATCGTGATAATAATCGGCATGGGTTAGGCTAAGTTTGATTTTATCCAAACCTTTGAACGGCTCACGCCATTCGCCACGCACATCATAGCGATCACTTTTCATCTCCACCCAAGGGCCGCTGTGGTTGTGATTATGCTCAAAACCAAATGGCGTAGCGTGGCTATGGGCATGACTACTATCATGCGGACGACAACCATGAAAATGTGGTTCATCTTTTAAATCTAAATCGTCCATCAAATGTGGATACACCGACAAATAATATCGCCCTGCCGTGCCACGTTCCAACACGCCATCTTCTTCAATAAAATGGGCTCGGCACATATCATAGTTATGATTATGCCCTGGAATGCCGTATTGATCTTCACGGCGACTGTACGATGCTCCAACGTAACCATGCTCGCCAATCCATGACGCACCGAACGTGCCAACGCTTGATTTATTATCGCTATCAGGCAAATAATCAAGCAATTCATCAGACTGAAAAGACGACACATGATAATCATTGGCAGCACGTTTTAACCCTTCAAATCGTAAAGCCACATGATTGCCCACGCCCACCGTTACGCCTGCTGTGGCGACTTTTTCATCATTATTACTATTAAAACGCAACAAAGTTTCGCCTTCAACATTCGGTACAATTTGCCCTTGTGGCATTTGGCTTGGAATGCGTCCGTCCACCACATTGACCACGCCAGCAGGCGAAGCAGTGCTATACAGCAAAGTTGATGAACCACGCACCAATTCCACTTGATTGGCAAGCAAGGTATCCGCTGCGACCACATGGTCAGGCGACAATGCTGACATATCAATCACGTCCGTGCCATTTTGCAAAATTTTGACACGCACGCCATCTTGCCCACGAATCACAGGAGAGGACGAACCACCACCAAAGGGATTGGAATGAATGCCTAATTCGCCTGCCAAAGCATTACCAATGGTTGCTGAACGCTTTTGCAAGGCTTCTTTTTTAATCAGCATATCGCTGGCTTTTTGCTCTAAAGGATTTGCCGTGATGCCTTCCACAGCGGTAACTTCAATGGTCGGCAATATTGGTTGCTTGCGTTCTGTATCATCATCTGCCCATGCCCATGGCGAAATTAAGCTCACAGTAGCAAGGTGCAATGCCCATGTTAAAGGACGTAATTTAAAGTTCATCTCTACCCCGAATATGTTATACAATAACAATTTAATCAAATGATATAATATTACATTAAATTCATCAAGTATTTTTAATAACAAATGGTAAATTTTTCTAATACAATAGCAAACAATACAACAGCAAACATTGACCCACAAATGGCAGACGTGCTATGTTAGCCCACATTGTTTTCATATTTTGCCGTCAAGTATAGGACTTTTTATGTACACGTCTCGCACGCAACAATTATTAGATTTACTCAACATTCAACACCCTATTTTACTCTCACCGATGGCAGGTGTAACCACGCCACAATTGGCAGCTGAAGTTTCGCAAGCAGGTGGGTTGGGAGCTTTGGGACTAGGTGCAAGCAATATTGCCAGTTGCCAACAGCAAATTGCCGCCACGCAAGCATTGACGGCTCGCCCTTTTCAAGTAAATTTTTTCTGTCATCAACCAGAAATTGCAAATGAAGCTCAGCAACAGGCATGGATTGATTATATTCGCCCACATTTTGAACGCTTGAATGCCACGCCACCCCAGCAATTACAATGTATTTACCCAAGTTTTGTAGAACATGATGATTTTTTAGATGTTGTGATTGCTAGCGGAGTCAAAATTGTGAGTTTTCATTTTGGCATACCGACCACATCGCAACTGGCACGCTTAAAGCAAGCCAAAATTATCAGTATGGCAACAGCAACCAATGTGCATGAAGCTCAATGTATTCAAGCCGCAGGCGTAGATGTGATTATTGCTCAAGGTGTGGAAGCGGGTGGGCATCGTGGGAGTTTTCATGCACACAGTGAAAGTGGTTTAACAACGCAAGATGTATTGCAACAGTTATTGCGTGCCAATATTAATTTACCGATTGTTGCCGCTGGGGGCATTGCGACAGCACAGGATATACAGCACTTTTTGACTTTGGGTGCAAGTGCCGTGCAAATGGGAACACGTTTTATCCCTTGTCCAAGTTCAAATGCCAGCACAGCGTATAGACACGCCTTGCAACAAGCACAAGCCACGCAATTAACATCGCTAATTTCTGGGCGAAATGCTCGTGGTATTGTGAATCAATGGCACGGTTTGGATACGGCACATCGCCCACAAGTAGCGGCTTATCCTTATGCTTATGATTTGGCGAAGCAATTACACGCTCATGCAGAACAGCACGGCTCACAGCAATATGCACCTTTTTGGGCAGGTACAGCCATTCATCGTGGTGGATTGAGTAGTATGCCTGCAGGGCAATTGGTGCAACAGTTGGTAGATGAATTGCAGCAGTTATTGTGAAATGATGACATAACTGAATGAATAAAGGCGTTGCGATACCACATAATGACGATATAATCACCATACCGTATCGCAACGTAGTCGCATTAAAATGCTTTTTCAAAACTCATAAAGAATTTACCTTGCTGTATAGAATACATAGACTCAATATTACTATCTACTTTACGCCATACATAAGTGAGCTTTGGTGTAATGCCCCAATAGTGCCAATCACGCTTCCATAGGGTGAGATTCGCACTATATTCTTTATCTTGGCGGACTTTGAGTAAAGGAATTAAGCCACCCAATACGGCAGTATCTTTAAAAGTACGCTTACCCACAGAAACGCCTGCTCGTGTAGAAATGCCGAGTGGCCACTCTTGCCCCCAGCCCAAGCGTAGATTTGGACTATCCGATGAATACGATGCCACTTGCATACGCTCTTGGTTTAGGTCTGTACCCAGATAAAAATATTGCTTTGGATTACGCAACCATACACCAGTTAAAGAAAAAAATCGGTTTTCGCCATTGAGTTGTTCTTGGTCGTTATAACGGTTTTTGCTATATTCAGCCGCACTACTCAATTGCCAATTGGGCGTAACCCACTGCGTATATTCAGCACGCACGCCTACACTTTGCTTATACGGTTCGGTCGCATACCAACGCTTTTCGTAAAATGGCAAAATCGCAGCTCTATGATTAGACGCTTGCTGGACATAACCAATACTGGTACGACTCAATACATCGCTATAATCTTGATTGTTCCAATAGTGTTTGCCACTGACTTCGGTTTCTAGGTGTAAGTAGTGGTTATTGTGTAGATTAAAATCTCGCTTTACACCTAACTGGTACGATACACCTTGTGCTGACTGTGGCAGCATATATTTATTTTTAAGAAAAGGGGTATTTTCTATGTATTCAGCACTAGACGCATTATTGACATTGTCTTCTTGTACATAATTCACGCCAAAATCTACTTGCCACTTTTGGCGTTTTTGTATGGCGTGTAGGTAAGCATCAGACACTTGTAGCACAAAAGCAGGGGGATTGTTGCTTTTGATTTTGTTAAATTGTGCTTTTGCGGCTTCGGTTTGTTGGTCTTCAAAAAGTAGTTTTGCCAATTCATAGCGAATAGGTGTAAGCTCTGGCTTTTGGGCAATAATTTTACGGTAAGCGGCAATGGCTGTTTTGAGTTTGCCTTGTTTTTCTAGCAATACGGCTTCGGCATATTGGATTAAAATTGGGTCAGCATCGTGCTGTTGGCGATAGCTGGGTAAAAGTTGCTCAATTTGTGCAACATTTTTGTTGAGTACGGCTTGGTTGAGTTGGGCAAAGGGTTGTTGTTCGTGGTTGGTTACAGTGGGTGTGCTGTTGAGTTCGGCTGGTAGCTCTGCGACTGGGAGTAAAATGGGTGCTGTTTTTTTGGTTTGCTCGGCGGTGTCTATGGCATTTGCCAAGCTGTGTGAGCTGATGGCTAGGCAGGCTGTAAGTAGGCTAATTTTATATGGCATGATGTGCTTCTCTTATGCGAATGATGAGCAGTGAATTAAAAAACATACCATACGACTCTGCACGCTTCGCATGGTGTGATAAAACGGTGATGTTTTTTATGCCTGTGAAGACTTATTGTTTTTTAATTTCAGTGCCGTGGAATACAATACCTAAAGCATTACTACTAGAAATACTCCTAAAACTAGCATGCCCCACGAAAGCTTTGGCACCCGTACCAACAAATTTACCTTCATAGATTCCCTTATAACCATTTAAATCTGCTATACCAGAGAAGCCAATACCACCATTACGATTAATTAAATCGGTTTGCTGTAATGATATTTCTCTCCAATTATAACCACTACTAGTTCTATGAATAGTGCCAGACACCACTTGAGCATCAAAGTTTGCTGTTAAATCAATGGTAATCGGTGAAATAATATCTTTATCTTTACCATAAGATTCATGAATATTATCTAAATATGCTTCAAACCCTGTCCCTGTATATTTCACCGTACCTTTTAAGTTACTCAATTCGCTATATGGCGTTGCCTTACCTTTGGTAACAAGCATCGTATCTACAAGGTAGTTATCGCCTTGCTTATGGTCTTTCGCTACAATTAAAGCAATGCCAGTTTCACTCAAGTTATTACTATAAATGTTATAAGCCACTTTATCATGCACTTCTTCTTGTGGATCACTCGCACCAGAGCCATCGGCACGCACAATTTTATTTAGCTTTTCATCGGTAAATGGCTTAAAGCGTGTAAAGTTAGAGCTATTTACCGTATAAGCCTTGTTCAACTCATTTGAGCCTGTATAAGTTACAGGTGTGGTTGGTGTAACAGGTGTCGTTACTGTTGGCGTGGTGCTACTACCTTTTGCTGCCACCAAAGCAGATAAATTTTGCTGAGCGACTTCATCGCTATTGTTCGCATTTGACTGTGCGTAAGCGTCTGCTTCACTTTCTGTTAAACCTGCGGCAATTGCAGTTGATTTTAAAGTAGAAAGTTTAAGCTCTGCTTTCACTTGAGCTGCATATTTTGCAATTTCAGCTTTTGCTTCTTCTACGCTCTTGTTCAAATTGTCAGCGACAATTTTATCTGCCTGCTCTTTAGTCAAACCTGCTGCAATCGCTTGATTGACCAATTCATCTTTTTGCGTTGAAGCAGCTTGTGCTGATGTACTAGGATTTGATACTATAGGCGTAGATGTAGTCTCGCTACCCTTACCACCACAAGCGATTAATGCCAAAGATGCACCAGTTACGGCTACAACAGTTACAATATTACGTACAAACATACATTTCTCCTTTCATGTTGCCAATGTTGTGTAATGTTGTG
>JAUNHS010000086.1 GCA_030523805.1 Acinetobacter sp. | reverse complement strand
GTGTGAATTGGGCGTTTTTGTTACTTTGTGTTTGCTATCAAACGCTTAGAATTTATGCGTTAAACTCAACGTTGCTTTGCGTGGTTCAGCATAAGAAATTTGACTCCAGCCAAATGATGAAACATATTTTTCATTGCCAATATTATCTACATTGAGCTGTAAATGCGTTTGTGGTGTAACGTCATAACGAGCCATCGCATTCACAACCGTAACCGCTTTTTGGCTTAAAACATTACTGGTGTAGTAACGGCTCATATAGTTCGCACCTAGCCCAAGTGTTAAGCCTTCAAGCATTGGCAAACGGTAAGTGGTAAATAATTTTGCTGTTTGAGCAGGCGTTGATGTGTTGGTCTTTTTGCCTTTGGCATCTTCAGATTTAACCCAACTGTAGCCAAATGTGGTGTGCCAATTCGGTAAAATTTGCCCTGTAACTTCCACTTCCACGCCTTGACGTTTTTCAGTGCCATCAACATAGCGATAGGCTTGCTCATTGGTGGTATTGGCAACCAATACGCCAGTAACTTGCTCGGTTACATTTTCACGTTTGCTTTGGAATAGGCTGATTTGCCCTTGTAGCGTATTGTCATCATTATTGGCTTTTACGCCAAATTCATAACTCACGCCTGTAATCGGCTTGTCCAAAAATGCACCATCAGCATTGCGTGGAGCATTGCTTTGTGGTTGGAAAATGTCGCTATAACTGGTGTATAGGCTCACATTTTTATTGACATCAAAGGTTAAGCCTGCATATTTGGTTAATTTCGCATCAATATCTTGTGTGGCAGGAGCTGTGAGCCAACGATTGAAATTTTCGCTTGAAAAATCAACCAAGCGAGTACCCAATACTAACGATAATGGGTCTAGCAACTGTAATTGTGCCGATGCAAATGCAGTTTTCTTGGTAGAACGAGAGTAGCCGTAAGGGAATGGCGAGCCTGTTAAAGTTAAATCAGCAACATTTCCGCTGAATAATTGTTGCATATTGCTAACGGCATAAGATGCGGTATTTTGTTGCAATACATCATAATCGTATTTGCTTTGGTCTGCACCGAATGCAAGCTGATGTGAACGACCGAATAAATCAAAACCACCGTTGATTTTGAGTTGGATATTACTTTGTTTGGTCTGAACGTCATATTTGGCTGGGTACATGGTCGCATTGATTGTACCGTCTAAAGCAGGTTGTAAGCCTGCAAATACCAATGCTAAATCGGCTTCAGATTGTAAATAATTGCCTTGTAATTTTGCTGACCAACGATCATTAAACTTATGCTCCAACGCCAAGCTATAATCTTGCACATTAGAATCCCATTTTGACCAATTTGGGGCAATATTGGCATCTACCGACCAATCGGTACGCTGACCTGTGCTATAAGTAGAAGGTAAGCCACCCCACATCACGGCACGTTGTTGATTATCTTCATATTTTGCTGTTAAAGCCAACAGTGTATTTGGTGTAATATCAACATCTAAGGCTGCATAAGCAAGGCTTTTGCCTTTACGTTCACGGTCAATAAAGGTATCGCCATTGTTGTGGCTGGCAACAAAACGACCACGCACGCTGCCGTTTTGGTTTAAGGCTTGACCATAATCCAACATTACACCATAGTGATTAAAACTATCATGAGAAACAGAAATTTCGCCACGACGCTCTTTAGATGTTGCGTGTTTACGCACCAAGTTTACCGCTGCCGACGCATTGCCTACGCCTGACATTAAGCCTGTAGAGCCACGCACCACATCAACACGTTCTAAAGTGTCTAAACTGGTTTTATCTTCGCCAGAGTTCCAACCGCCTGTAAAGTTATAATCCATGCCGTCAATCATAAAACGATCCACTGCATAACCACGAGATGTAATGGAATTACGAGATGTATCGGTTTTAAGCACCGTAACGCCAGTGGTCGCATTTAATGCTTCAGATAAATTGGTAAGTTTTTGGTCATCAATGTGTTGTTTATTGACACTACTGGTTGATTGAGCAGTTTTCTTTTTGTCAAGGCTTAAACCTGTGCTACTTGTAGCTTGTTCAATCAATTCATCACTTGCTGTAACTTCAATAGTCGGCAAAATGGTTGATGGTTTTGCTTCATTGGCGACCGCTGTAACAGAAAGTGTTGCCAAGCTAGAGCCAAGCATCAAAGATTGCACCACACGACTTAAAAGGCGTGGTGAAGTGTTGGGAGAAATCATCATTAAATCTCATTAATTTAAAAAGTGAGACGTATTATCAATATAAATTATACAAAAAAGCAAGAATAATCACAAAAATTAAGCATTCATTTTTCCGATTGCTCATCGCTGTTATCTTTGTTAAAAATTGCTATAATGCTTATTTTCAACCCACAAGACACTCAACGCAGATGACAAAATTATATAAAAAATGGCTCAGACTTTTTCGGCTAAATCATGCTTATGGACAGCTGATTGCCCTAATTTTAGTGCCGATTGTGATTTTTTCTGCAGTGGGTGCGGTGGTGGTGTACCGTGAAACGCAACAAAACCATTTTTTACAGCAAGGACATTTGGCATACGCTTTTTTAAGTAAGTATCAGCAACCTTTGGAGCAACTTGAGCAACGCAATATTCACGATTACGAGCAAGTAACGCAACAGCGTCAAATTTTGCAAATGTTGCTTAATGAAAAAGAAGTACAAGCCGCTACATTGCTTTCTGCCAAGCAAAGTTTATCGGTGGGGAAAAATAGTTCATCGGAAAGTGTGTTGAGTTTGGTGCAGCATTATACACAGCAAAATGAATTTATCGGCCCGTTGGTGTATGGCGATAATCATGTGTATGCTTTAACGCTCAAGCCAAAACATGGCGAACCTTTATGGCTGGTGGTAGAGCTTGGCAATCAAAGTTTGGCGGTGGCTGAATATCGTATCTTATTGATTTTAATGATGACAGGTGTGCTGACTTTTGGCTTTTTGCTGTTAGGATTGCTGTTTTTTTATCGGCAATGGCTGTCGCCTTTATATAAAATGCGTATGCAACTACAGCGTATGACCAGTGAAAAATTGGGCGACTATCACATGGTCAAAAGTGCAGGGGAATTGACCTTATTACAACGAGATACGCTCAATTTACTTCGTCGTTTAAACGATGATTTTGTAGAATTAAGGCATTATGCCGAGCAAACGCAAGACGATACACGCCATATGCTTGATCGGGCGGAAATTCAATCGGAAGAATACAAAGCTTTATTAACGCAAGCTAAAAATATTAACCAATCTAAATCATTATTTTTGGCAAATATCAGCCATGAATTGCGTACGCCACTAAATAGTATTAGTGGTTTTATCCATTTATTGCTCAAGCAAAGCAATATGACCAGTGAGCAACAGTTGCATTTGCAAACCATTGAAAAATCATCGGCACATTTGCTGGCATTGATTAATGATGTGCTGGATTATTCCAAAATTGAAGCAGGAAAATTACAGCTCAATGCCAATGAATTTGATTTGGAAAAGGCAATGTTTGATGTGATGGATATGCTCACGCCATTGGCATCGGAAAAAGCCTTGCATTTGATTTTTTATTATCCACCTGATGTACCGCAAAAAGTACAAGGCGATGATTTACGTTTTAAACAAATTTTGACCAATTTGGTGTCTAATGCGATTAAATTTACCAAAGAAGGTGAAGTCATTGTGCGTGTGCGATTGGAGCAATATCGCCAAGAGCAACAGCAATATGTGTTGCACTTTAGCGTACAAGATAGCGGCACAGGCATTAAACGTGAAGATTCGGGCAAATTATTTAAATTTTTCTCGCAAGCCGATGCGTCTGTTACACGTCAATATGGTGGGACAGGTTTGGGCTTGGCGATTTCTAAACAATTGGTGCAGTTAATGGGCGGGCATATTGGTTTTGAAGATAATCAACAACATATGCTCACCGCAAAAGGCACAACATTTTGGTTTAGCTTGCCTTTACACGCTGTGGACGCACCACAGGAAAGCATGACCTTGCTAGATATTTCCGTATTGTCTTATTTGCAACACGTGGAAACAGCAAGTTCATTGCGATATTATTTGCAGCATTTACATTGCACACATCATGAAGCCATTTCGGTATTTGATTTATTTGACCAGTTGGGGCATACGCCAGCACATTCACACGCATGGTTGATTGTAGATGAATCTGCCGATTTAGAAGCATCATTGAAGCAAATTCGTGAGCGTTATCAGGGGAATTTGGCGATTTACGGTCATCAGCGTTCGTTAAATTTAGAATTATTACAGCGTTATCACGCACAAGCTTTGTATCAACCTGTCAATCGTCAGGCACTCGTTCGTTTATTTACCCAACAAACGGCACAGCATTCATCTCAGCCACAGCAATATGATGGTCAGCATTTACACATTTTAGCGGTAGATGACCATTTGCCTAATTTGATGGTGTTGGAAGCCTTATTGCAAGAATATAATATTAAATTAATCAAAGCCTTAAGTGGTATGGAAGCTGTGCATATTATTCAGCAGCGTATTGAACAAAAGCAACCTTTATTTGATTTGATTTTTATGGATATTCAAATGCCAAAAATGTCGGGTATGGACACAGCACGAGCCATTCGCACACTAGAAGCAACGCTAGATGATGATGTGCGTATGCCGATTTTGGCACTGTCGGCACATCTTTTGACCGATGAACAACCACAGCTGCGTGAAAGTGGTATGGACGATGATTTGCTCAAACCGATTCCACCGAATCAAATTTTACCGATTTTGGAAAAGTGGACCAAAGAGAATTTTATTGCCCGTGTGAATACTGATGTGGTTACTACAAATGCTGTTACAGCACCAGCAGTGCCGTTAAATACACAAATTTTAGATTGGCAAATGAGTTTAAATTTAGCATCAAACAAAGCAGATTTGGCGTATGATTTATTGCAAATGTTGGTGCAAAATTTTGAGCAAGATTGTTTTGAAATCCAAGATTTAATTGAGTTGGAAGATTTTCCACAATTAGAATTTGTGCTACATCGCATTTATGGAGCAACACGCTATGTCGGCACGCCAAAATTACAACAGCTGACTGGTGAGTTTGAGCAATTTGTACGCAGTTTACGTCAAACGCAACGCCTAGCTGATGACGCATTTACAGAACAAGCGGTGCAACGTTTTAACGATTTAAAAGCCTGTATGCAAGATGTGAAAAAGGCGGTAGAACAATTGCTACCGCCTAAACGCTAAAAGATTTTTTCAGTTAAATCAATTAGTTCACTTCTACATTGATAAAAGTAAAATGTTGATCGGTTGGTTTGGCTTTTTGTTTCGCATCAAACTTTTCACCGACATGAATGGTATATTGCCCAGCTTTAGGGAACAGTAATTTCACTTTACCTTGAGCATCGGTGCTTAATTCGGTCACGTCATCATGCTCTGCACCTTTGCGTGCAAACTCTACTTTGGCATTGGCAAGAGCTTTGCCTGATTTTTGTACCGATAATTCTACATCTTGCTGTGCTGTTAATTGGCTTGGGTGCGTAGAAAATGCGACTTGAATAGGTGCATCTTTCACTGCTTGTACAGGTGTTGTTTCGCCTTTGGTTACATAGCTTTGTAAAGACCAATAACGTTTAATTTCTACCAATTCTGGTGTCTTTTTAAAATCACTTGGAATGACATAATCACGCTCAGCCAATGGCTTTGCCTTTTCTGCACTCATGTCAAAAAAGGCTTTCCATTGCTTATTGTGCTGCGTATATTTTACAGGATAGCTGGCTTGAGCAGCGATAGTATAAGTGCCTTTGTCTTTCAGCACCAAATCGGCAACAGTTGCTGATTTTAACAGCGTGGTTTCTACTTGTTCTTGAGTTGCATTGGGTGTCAATACTTGAATTTGCTTGACATCTTTAATGGCATACTCGGGCACTAAAGCACTTTCAGTATAAGATGTAATCACAGGAATTTGAGCATTTTCAGTATGATACACGACTGGAGCAAGGAATGGATCGTGAGCCAATACGCTGCTTGCACAGGTGAATAATAAGGTAGAAAGTACGAGTTTTTTCATTTGTTCATCTCGGTGTTTGGTGGAAAAAAGTGAGAACATTCTCAATTGCGTATCATCATAACAGATATATGATAATAATTCTTATCTTATTGTAAAAATAATTTTTAATTGCATTTACATCGGAAAATACGATATACATCAGTGAGAGCATTTGAAGCATAAGAAAACCCTATATTTTTACATATAGGGTTGGAGAGCTTTTAATTTTAGCGTTTTAACGTTGCCATTCGTGCTGGCATTCACGGCATTTCCAACGCTTTTGTGATTGCACAAAGGCTTGCAATGACAATTTAAAATTTGGTAAATCACGCCAAAACATGATGGCAGAAACTGCGGTAAGCAAGAATGCAGCAAAAATTAAACCTTGCATGGTTGTGCCAATGCCATCGCCAAACGCATAAAATACAATACTTAAAATACCCAAAAACAATAAAGCAAAAATACTTGGTAAGAGAAGCATTAAACTTTTTGGTACTTCAGGGCGAGCCGCTTGACCTGTGCTTGGGTCGGCAATAGGCATGACTTTATTACTTTTACACTGTGGGCAAGAAAACATAATCACGTACGCTCATGAAAATAAAAGGTTATTTTATAAGATATTTTAGCAAAAGCATAGCCTATCAGCTTTAAAATAAGTAGGATTATTCAGGATTGTATAAAAATGAATGACAGCAATATACACAACAGAAAGATAAAAAAAATCACCGAGGAGGATCGGTGATTGAAAAGGGAACTGTAATTTTTATGCTAAAATATGGCGTCCCTACGGGGATTCGAACCCCGGTTACCGCCGTGAAAGGGCGATGTCCTAGGCCTCTAGACGATAGGGACAAATGAGACCAAACTGAGTAAATTGTCATATCTTGGTGGAGTCAAGCGGGATCGAACCGCTGACCTCTACAATGCCATTGTAGCGCTCTACCAACTGAGCTATGACCCCTCAGTCTTCGTTGGTGCGTAT
>JAUNHS010000085.1 GCA_030523805.1 Acinetobacter sp. | reverse complement strand
ATTTAAAAATCATAAAGTACAATAATTATACTACCACAAACACCAAACAAATTAAACCTGAAATGCCAACTCAAACCCTTGTTTAATCGCACGCTTAGCATCTAACTCGCCTGCTTCTTTCGCCCCACCAATCAAATACACCTGTGGGTGATTTTGCAAAATCAATTCATGATACAAATGATTAAGCGGCTCTTGCCCTGCACAAATCACAACATGATCCACTTCCAAACACGTCGCTTCGCCATGACGCACTATGTGCAAACCGTCATCATCAATTCGTTGATATTCTACCGCATTGAGCATTTGCACATTGCGTTGCTTTAAGCGTGTACGATGTATCCAACCTGTTGTTTTACCTAAATTTGCACCAACAGGGCTATCTTTACGTTGCAATAAATAAATTTGTCGCTCAGCTTCACTCACTTGTGGGGTCGTAATCGCACCTGCGTGTTGGTATTGCACATCAATGCCCCATTCTTGGTAAAATTGCTTCACATCTAAACGTGGTGATTGTGCTGAATGTAGCAAAAATTCTGCGGTATCAAAACCAATACCACCAGCACCAATAATGGCGACACGTTGCCCAACGTTTACTTTGTTTTGTAAAACGTCTAAATAGCTTACTACTTTTTCGTGCTGTATGCCGTCAATATTTAACTGACGTGGCACGACACCTGTGGCAATCGCAATCGCATCAAATGACTGCGTTAATAATTCTTCGGTCTGTACCGTGTGATTGAGTTGTAAATGAATATTGTCATAACGCTTTATTTGCTCGTTGAAATAGCGTAATGTTTCATAAAACTCTTCTTTACCTGGAATGGTTTTGGCAATGTTAAATTGCCCACCAATACGGTGCGATTGCTCAAAAATATGCACTTGATGCCCAAGCTGTGCAGCAGTAACAGCACAGCTCAACCCTGCTGGGCCAGCACCCACAATCGCAATACGCTTGGTCTGCTCTACAGCGTGCAATGGAAATTCACTTTCTCGTGTCGTGCGTGGATTGACCAAGCAACTCGCCAACTTCCCTGCAAAAGCATGATCCAAACAGGCTTGGTTACAAGCGATACACGTGTTAATTTCATGACTACGCCCTGCACTGGTTTTGCTCACAAATTCTGCATCGGCTAAAAATGGACGTGCCATAGACACCATATCTGCCTGACCTGCAGCCAATACTTGCTCTGCAATTTCAGGGGTATTAATACGGTTTGATGTAATGATAGGAATGCCAATATGTGCCTTGACTTTGGCACTCACCCAGCTAAATGCTGCACGGGGAACTTGTGTCGCAATGGTTGGAATGCGTGCTTCATGCCAGCCAATGCCTGTATTAATTAGCGTTGCTCCTGCTTGCTCTATGGCTTTGGCAAGTTGAATGACTTCATCTAAAGTTGAACCTTGCTCTACCAAATCCAACATAGATAAACGATAAATAATAATAAAATCTTCGCCAACGGCTTCTCGTGTTTTTTGTACAATTTCTATGGCAAAACGCATACGATTTTCATAGCTTCCACCCCATTCATCTTGGCGATGATTGGTGCGTTGCACTAAAAATTCATTGATGAGATAACCTTCAGACCCCATAATTTCTACGCCATCATAACCTGCATATTGAGCAAGTTTGGCACATTGCACAAAGTCATCAATGGTTTGTACAATTTGCTGATGTGTCATTTCTTGTGGGCAAACAGGGTTAATCGGTGCTTGAATGGCTGATGGTGCAAAATTTTCTTTTTGATACGCATAACGCCCAGTGTGCAAAATCTGCATGGCAATTTTACCACCTGCATCATGCACCGCTTGGGTAATGACTTTATGTTGCTCGGCAAGTTCAATGCTATCTAATTTTGCCGCACCGTGCATGGTTCGCCCTGCATCATTCGGCGAAATCCCCCCTGTGATAATTAAGGCAACGTCATGCTTGGCACGCTCGGCATAAAATGCAGCCAAACGTTGAAATCCATGCTCGGCTTCTTCCAAACCTGTGTGCATAGACCCCATGATGATACGATTTTTAAGTGTGGTAAAACCTAAATCTAAACTTTGTAATAAATGTGGATAATGGTGCATAAAATTCCCTGCTAGCAGTTGGCTTGCAATACAATAAATTGATGGTTAGCTTAGCCAATTCCATGCAATTATGCAATTACCCAAATGGCAATGATGTATTGCCATTTGGGTCAATTCCATGTTGTTTTAAGATTTTTCATTATTTTGCTTATATTCAAGCATTATGATGATGATTTCTCCCACATTTTCGGGTCAGTATTGCCCAAATCTGGGTGTTCAATTGCATCTTGGCACAAGGCTTTATCACGTTGATAAGCTGCTTTTTTCTTTTCTATATCGCTTGATTGCTCCAATACCGCTCTTGCCCAAATATCTAAACTGGTCAAACTTTTACGGCACATGGCGTATTTGCCTTCGGTTACGGCATCATTCATTTTGACTTGTGTCATCCAATCTTGCGTTAATTGGCGAATTGGTTGGCGAACTTGTAAATCTAACACATCTTTTTGCTGTTGCTCCACCAATTGCTCTGCTTGATTAATAAACACCCAAGCACGTTGTGCGTGTGCTGTTGCATCTGGGCTAAGTTTTGCAGCAGGTTGAATTTTTTGTGCTGGTTGTTCATGGGTTGCTTGCTTTGTTGCTGGTGAATTGGCTTGAGCCGTTTGTTCAGAGTTTTGCTTATTTTGCTGCCCACCGCACGCCACCAAAAAGCCACACATCAGCATGGTACTCATCAGCGTAGATAATGGTTGCTTGCGTGTAAAGTTGTATAATGAAAACATTTTTTCTCCCCTAATATTGGCATCAGCATGGTAAAAATTTATGCGTTATTCTACTGAATAAATGCACGCTTCGTCAATTTGTACACACGTCATACAAAGCAAAATCAGCACACAAAAAAACCGTATTCAAATGAATACGGTTTTGATGATGTTTAGTGATATATCACGATTAAACATTCAATTTACGCAAGGCTTCTACACGTTGCTCAATGCTTGGGTGCGTTTGGAACAATGCCGCCAAGCTAAAGCCTTCAGATTTACCTTCAGTAATTGCCAATGCTTTCATTTCTTTTGGCATGGCATCTGGCATATCCACAGTATCTTGCAAGCGTAATAAAGCAGAAATCATCGCTTCTTTCCCTGCCAAACGTGCACCTGCTTCATCGGCACGGTATTCACGGTAGCGAGAGAACCACATCACAATCGCAGATGCTAAAATACCAAATACAATATCTAACACCATAGTGATAATGAAATAAGCCAAACCTGGTGCTTCACCATCTTCACGGCCAAACACATTACGGTCAATAAAATCGCCCACAATACGAGCAAAGAACATGACAAATGCGTTCACCACACCTTGAATAAGCGATAATGTAACCATATCGCCATTGGCAACGTGGCCAATTTCATGGGCAAGTACTGCACGCAATTCGTCTTTATTCATACGCTCAAGCAAGCCTGTAGATACAGCCACTAAAGCCGCATTTTTATTCCAACCTGTTGCAAAAGCATTCGGTTGATACGATGGGAAAATTCCCACTTCAGGCATTTGAATATTGGCACGTTGTGATAATTCTGCCACCGTTTGCAACAACCATACTTCTGCTTGGTTGCGTGGTGCATTCGGATCAATAATTTCCGTTCCTGTTGTTTTTTTCGCCATCCATTTAGACATGAACAACGAAACTAACGAACCTACCATACCAAACACTAAACAGAATACCATCAAACTGCCTAGGTTGAGTCCGTTTGGTTGGAGATAGCTACCCACGCCCAACAGCGACAAGATAATGCCTGCAACCACTAGGACAGCAAGGTTTGTTAATAAAAACAAAGCAATCCGCATCATTAAAAAAAGTCCTCTTAAATATCAAGATGATATGATTGAACAATCATAGTTATGGCTAATATGCGGTGTTTTCAGCAATAATTCAAGCAATAGTAACATTTCTTTGCAATGATATGCTTTAAATTTAAACAAGCCGAAGCAATTGCCATAAAAAAACCACCAAATCGGTGGTTTTTTGCTATTTCTATAGACGAATTAACGTTTGATAGAACGAGCCATAGTCTTAAAGCGTTGATTAAATTTATCAACACGACCACCCGTATTTACTTCTTTTTGACGACCTGTATAGAATGGGTGGCAAGCAGAACATACGTCTAAATAGATAGATTCTTTGTTTAAAGCAGAACGTGTTTCAATTACGTTACCGCAAGAACAAGTTGCAACAATGTTTGTATAAGCTGGGTGAATATCGGCACGCATGACGATTAACTCCTAAATAGTAGAAAGGTTTTGCTGTCATCGCAATTCATCACTCTTTACTTGAGTAAAGGAACAGGCGGAATACCGCAGATGAACACCATAACAGACCATTTCTTTTGGCTTACCGAAATGCTAGTGATTAGAGCCAAGCCAACAAGTCGCAGTATTTTACTGCAATTTCTATCGCTTTGCAAGCATTAGCATGAAAACATCATTAGCCCCGCTTCATTTCTATAAAGACTTCTTTCGCCATCGCAATAGTATAGTCTAAATCTTCATCTCTATGTGCAATAGAAATAAATCCTGCTTCAAATGCTGATGGTGCAAGGTTTACGCCACGTTGCAACATACCATGAAAAAAGGCTTTAAAGGCTTCAATATCGCAATTTAACACATCATCAAATGTAGTAATTTGCTTTTTATCGGTAAAGTAAATACCAAATAAACCACCTGCATAATCGGTATGCAAAGCAATGCCAACTTCATCGGCAGCGGCTTGAATACCTGTCATTAAACGGTGCATTTTTGCATTTAAGCGTTGGTAAAAGTCTGCTTGGCGTAAGTGCTTAAACATTGCCAAACCTGCACGCATTGCCAATGGATTGCCAGACAATGTCCCTGCTTGATACACTCCACCCAAAGGTGCAATGCACGACATAATTTCTTTTTTGCCACCAAATGCACCCACAGGTAAGCCTGCACCAATGATTTTACCTAAAGTGGTCAAATCAGGCGTAACGCCATAATGAGCTTGTGCACCACCTAAAGCCACACGGAAACCTGTCATCACTTCATCAATAATGAAAACAGAGCCGTATTCATCACACATTTCACGAATGCTTTCTAAAAAGCCTTTAATTGGCTTCACCAAATTCATGTTGCCTGCAACAGGTTCTACAATCACCCCAGCAATTTGCTTGCCGTATTGTGCAAAGCAGGCTTTTACTGCGTCAATATCATTATAAGGTAAAGTGAGTGTATGCTTGGCAAAATCAGCAGGCACGCCTTTAGATGTTGGCTCGCCCAAAGTGAGAAGCCCCGACCCAGCTTTGACCAATAAACTGTCCGAATGCCCATGGTAGCACCCTTCAAATTTCACAATCATATCACGACCCGTATAGCCACGAGCCAAACGGATTGCCGTCATGGTTGCTTCTGTACCTGAATTGGTCATACGCACCATTTCAATAGATGGCATAATTTCGCAAATGGTATCTGCCAAAGTGGTTTCGTGTACCGTCGGTGCACCAAAACTTAAACCATCTTGAGCAGCTTCTTGTACAGCTTGGATAATATCAGGGTGAGCATGGCCCAAAATCATTGGCCCCCACGAGCCGACATAATCCACATAACGTTTACCATCAACGTCCCACAAATACGCACCTTGTGCTTTATCAATAAAAATTGGCGTACCACCTACACCATTGAATGCACGTACAGGCGAATTTACACCACCTGGGATATGTTTATTGGCTTGTTGAAATAATTGCTGTTGCTTGGTTGATAATTGCATACGTCATCTCTTATGTTTAAATTATTGCAAATACAATGCAGTTAAGGCTTGATAAATAAAGTAAATACCGACCACCACTAATTCTAAAGCAAAATAACGCTTTAATTTTGCCGCAGAAATGGCATGAGCGACTTTCACGCCCAATTTTGCCGTTAAAAAACTGGCGATACTAATACCTAAAAATGCCCAAATATGTACATAGCCGATACTTTGTGGCAAATTTAAATTTTGCTGTGAACCGAACCATAAATAGCCCACTGCCCCCATAATGGCAATCGGTACGCCACACGCAGCAGACGTTGCTACGGCATTTTGCATGACCACACCATAACGATTAAGATACGGTACAGTAATACTGCCCCCTGCAATACCAAAAATTGCAGAAGCAATACCAATTAATCCTGCAACGCTACGCTGTTGCCAAGCACTCGGCAATGCTTGCGATACCACCACTTGCTTGGCAGTAAAAAACATCTTTTGAGCCGTCCACAGTGCAAATAAACCAATCACAATTTGCAGTACAGATGAAGTTAATTGATCGGCAATCCACGCACCAAGCACACTACCTAACATCATCAATGGCACAAAATTTTTCACAATCGGCCATAAAATGGCTTTCTTTTTGTGATGTGCCAATGCTGAACTCAGCGAGCTAATGATAATACTTGCCAATGCTGTACCAATCGCCAAGTGCATAATCCCTTGCTCAGGATAATGCATATAGCGAAAGAAAAAATACAAACATGGGATAATAATCAACCCACCACCAATGCCAAACAAGCCTGCACAAAAGCCAGACACACTACCAATGGCAAGGTAAAAAATAAATTCCATCGTTAATTAACCACGCATAACAGCAGAGATAAAATTTAAAATATCTCTACTGTTATTACTTCGCATTAGCCGACAAATTTACGAGCATTACGGAACATACGCAACCATGCACCATCTTGCGTCCATTCGCTTGGCTTCCATGAATGCTGTACTGCACGGAAATTACGCTCTGGGTGTGGCATCATCACGGTTGCACGGCCATCTAAAGACGTTAAACCTGTAATCGCTTCTGGTGAGCCATTTGGATTGAGTGGATATTGCTGTGTTGCATTGCCTTGGCTATCTACATAACGTAAAGCAATTTGATTTGCTTGCTTCATTTGAGCCAAATCTTGCTCTGCAACCACTAAACGCCCTTCGCCATGTGCTACAGCAATCGGTAAAATTGAGCCTTCCATACCTTGTAACAATACTGATGGCGATTGCTCTACACGTACATTGACGACACGAGCCTCAAACACTTCTGATGTGTTACGGTGGAAACGTCCCCAATGCTCAGCACCAGGAATAAGTGGTGCAAGCTGTGAAATCATTTGACAGCCATTACAAATACCCAAGCTAAATGTTTCAGG
>JAUNHS010000084.1 GCA_030523805.1 Acinetobacter sp. | reverse complement strand
CATGTAATGCACTTAGAATAGCAACACCACTCATATCATAGTTCATCATTTATTTAATCTTATTTGGCTTTTTAATTTCATATTTTATACAACTAAACATCAAAACGAACTATTCGGCATTGCCAAAAACGCAATTTCTTCAGCCGTAGAAACCCGACCCAACACAGCATTACGATGTGGATAACGCCCAAAACGGTCAATAATCACCTTATGACGATATTCAAAATCCAACACTTGCTCATTCCCCAACGCTTGAAACAATTGTACAGCTTGCTGATGAATAACAGCCGACTCACTGTGCATAAAAGGCAAATACGCAAAATGACGCTGTTGTGGAGCTAATTTCATATCATCACCAAGAGCAATCATTTCCTGTGCCAAAACCAATGCCATCGCATCATACGCAAAGGCTTGAGCCTGCTGGCGAAATAAATTGCGTGAAAATTGGTCTAAAATCAAAATTTCTGCCAATCTGCCTTGTGCTGTCGTTCGCCATTGCCACAATTCCCCTTGCCCTGCTTGCTGGTGTAAATCGGCAAATTGCTGTTGAATACGTTGGTCAAACGCATCAGATTGCTGAAACCAATAGATTTGATGTTCTTCATTAAACCAAAAATCTAGTACTTGCTGAATTTGCTCATTAATTTGGCTCATGGCACACACTCTTAAAATTCATCATACGGCATAGCATATCACAGCATTTCACGTTAAACTATGCTCTTTTTTAGTCGCTTTCCCTATGCCACACGCTTTTTTTACTACAACTTTATTGCAATGGTATGACCAATACGGTCGCCACGATTTACCTTGGCAAGTCAAAGATAATCCTTACCAAGTGTGGGTTTCGGAAATTATGCTACAGCAAACGCAAGTTAAAACCGTTTTACACTATTTTCCCAAGTTTATAGAACGCTTCCCCACCGTGCATGATTTAGCACAAGCCGATTGGGAAGATGTCGCCCCCTATTGGGCAGGTTTGGGTTATTATGCCCGTGCAAGAAATTTGCACAAAGCCAGTCGCATTGTGGCTCAGCAAGGGCATTTCCCACAAACCGTCGCAGAATGGCAACAATTACCTGGTGTCGGTCGCTCCACAGCTGGTGCATTAATGTCTTTAGGTTTAAGGCAATATGGCGTTATTTTAGATGGCAATGTCAAACGTGTATTGGCACGCTTTTTTGCCTTAGATGATGATTTTTCTAAAGCTGTAAATGAAAAAAAATTATGGCAACTTGCCGAACAACTTTGCCCACAGCATCGCAATGCCGATTATACGCAAGCCATTATGGATTTTGGTGCAACGCTTTGCACGCCTAAAAAAGCCTTGTGTCATTTATGCCCCATGCAACGCCATTGCCAAGCCTTTCAATACAATTTAGTAGAGCAATTACCATTCAAAAAAAGTAAAAAAGCTGTACCTATTAAATCTGCCGATGTCATTGTTATTCAACATCAAAATCAATATTTATGGCAACAACGCCCAGCTCAAGGGCTTTGGGGTGGTTTGTGGTGCTTACCTATGATTGAATATTCATCTGACCATAATACAGAGAATGAAGCCGACAACACGCAACAACACATCTTGCAAGCCCTTGTACAATCCGATACACTGCAAAAGCAACCGTGCGATGTACAATTAACCCATCATTTTACGCACTTTACATGGCAGCTCAATGTGCAAATGTTCCACATGGAACATCAAAACGATTTAACCAGCATTAGCCCGATTTTACACGGCGAATGGCTCAGCATGGCTCAAGTACAGCAAAAAGCCTTACCTACAGCAATGAAAAAATTGCTCCATGCTTTGACATCGTCCCACGCATTTACAATCAAGAATGGATTGTAATTTTTACTGTGAGTTTTTTATGTTAGAACAATTAATTGCATTTGCCGAGCAAGGCAATCAACACAAAATCATTTGTAGTACACCATCTGGCAAACCGAGTGAATATCAAGGTTGGATTATGGAAATCACCGAAGATGCTTTACTCATCAGCACAGGTTTTGGCGATAAGTCAGGCAAAGATGTTTGGATTCAATTTGAACAGCTTAAAAATGCTCAATTTTATTATTGGAATCATCAGCAAGGCGAATGGCAAGCCTTTACGATACAAAATTAATCCACGATAGATAGAGATCAAATCATGACTGACCATCTACAACGCTGTGCTTGGGTAAGCGACAATGCTTTATATCAACAATATCATGACCAAGAATGGGGCGTGCCTGTATATGATGAATTTGCCCTATTTGAATGCTTATGCTTAGAAACGCAGCAAGCAGGTTTATCGTGGATTACGGTTTTAAAGAAACGTCAGCGTTATCGTGAGCAATTTTTTCATTTATCTATTGCAGAAATTGCCCAACTTTCCGATGCTGATTTATTGGAAAAATCGCAAGATGCAGGTTTAATTCGCCATCTTGCCAAATTACAAGCCATTCGCAGCAATGCCCAAGCATGGCTCAATTTAAAACAGCAATTAGCAGCACAAGGGCAAGATATTGTAGATTGGTTTTGGCAATTTGTCGCACAGCAACCTATCGTACGTGATGTCACACAGCCGAGCGATGTGCCTGCACAAACTGAAATCAGCGTGCAAATGTCTAAAACTTTGAAAAAATTAGGATTTAAATTTGTTGGAGCAACCATTTGCTATGCGTTTATGCAAGCCGTTGGCATGGTGAATGACCACGAAAACCATTGCTTTTGTAAATCGCCTTAACTCTTTTTCAAACTCACTAAAAATACGCCTATAATATTTAAAGCACACCCGAGCCATTGCCAAGCGTTCAGCTGTTCATCAAGCAAAAGTACAGCAAAAACTAAGGTAAAAATTGGCCCTGCTGATGACAGCATAGACGCTTTGGCTGCACCCAAGCGTTCCACACCCATCATCATAAATACGGTTGGCAATACCGTTACAAAAAATCCTAAAGCAATGCCGTAATAATAGGCTTGTACAGGTAAATTGATTAATTCTTGAATTGGTGCAGCACTACTCAACATAAAATGTACGCACATCGCCACCACAGCAACACTTGTCGCCACAGCAGTAAATTGCATTGACCCTATTTTTTTGAGTAGGCTCTGCCCCATCATAATATACGCTGCATACGTTAAACCTGCAGCAAACACCAAACCACCACCCAGCCACAATGCCGATGTAGATGTATAACTCACATCTTCATGCCACATCACCAACAGCGTGCCACCATAACTCAACGTAATGGCAAGCATCATCAATGCTGAAATACGTTGGCGATAAAGCACGGCTGATGCCAATACAATCAACGTTGGATAAAGAAATAAAATAATGCGTTCTAATGATGCACTAATGTACATCAAACCCATAAAATCTAATACGCTAGATAAGTAATAACCCAATAAGCCAGCCAACACCAATTTGAACCAATCTTTCACACTGAGTTGATGATAGGTTTTAGGCAGGTAATAAATCATTAAAATAAAGAAGGGTAAAGCCGTGAGCATTCTCAACACTAAAAGATTGATGGCATTGACATCGGGCGATAAAGCATAGGCGAATTTGATGATAATCGCCTTGCTTGCAAATAATACCGATGAGCTGATTGCAAATAAAATGCCTAAATAGCGTGAAGAATGCTGCATTTTAACAATCCATTAGTGCTTCAAATGGCGTGGACGGAAACCTGTCGCCAATAACGCAATCGCATACGCCACGACCCCCACCACAATCAAACCAATTAATTGTGCAATACGCATCAACTCGCCTGCATCACCTTGATAATAACTTAAAGCCACGGCTAAAGCTGCAATCATAGCGACATTGGCAATCAGGAATTGTACACCCAATTTAATCCAATGCTTCGCAAAGCTAAAAATACCACGGCGATGTAAATAATAATACAGCAATCCTGCATTGACCAATGCCGACCCTGTAGAAGCCAATGCCAACGCCATATGCTCGGCTTGCCAGCCCATATATTTAAAAATACCAATGAAAATCAGCGTTAAAATCGCATTTGCCGCCACCGAAATCAAACCAATGCGTACAGGCGTTTTAGTATCTTGCTGTGCATAAAACCCTGGGGCAAAAACTTTAATTAGCATAAAGGCAATCACACCGCCACTCATACATTGCAATGCGAGTGCCGTCATTTCTGTATCATGCACGGTAAATTGACCACGTTGGAATAAGGTTTGAATAATCGGCGTTGCCAGCATAAATAAAGCAATACTTGCAGGCACGCCCACCACCACAATCACACGGCTTGCCCAATCCATCATGGCTTTAAATTTTTCGCTATCTTGCTCAGCATGGCGTGCCGAAAGTGATGGTAAAATCACCGTACCGATGGCAACACCAATTAAACCTAATGGCAATTCAGTCATACGTTCTGCACCGTACAACCACGACACCGAACCACTTTGCATATGCGATGCCCAAATGGTATTGAGCAATAAATTGATTTGCGTAACCGACACACCAAATAATGCAGGCAACATCAATTTTAAAATACGCTCTACGCCTTCATGTTTAAAATCAACTTTCGGTGGAATAAGTAATTTTTTACGCCACAACTCAGGCAGTTGCAAGGCAAATTGTAAAACCCCTGCCACGACCACAGCCCAACCCAATACGGTAATACTAGGATCTAAATAAGGTGTGAAGAATAATGCCCCTAAAATCATAGACAAATTGAGCAAAACAGGTGCAAATGCAGGCGTTACAAACGAACCATAGCTATTTAAAATACTACTTGCAAATGCCGTTAAGGACATAAACATCAAATATGGCACGGTCAAACGGAACATTTCTACCGTTAAATCAAACTTCGCCGCATCGGCATAAAAGCCCGACGCATAAATATAAATGACAGCTGGTGCAAAAATCATGGAGGCAAGTGTCAATAATGACATCACCATCAGCAAGCTACCAAACACACGGCTAATTAAAATTTGTACTTCTGCGTGGGCTTTGGTGGTTTTATATTCTGTTAAAACAGGAATAAACGCTTGTGAAAATGCTCCTTCGGCAAATAATCTACGAAAGAAATTCGGAATTTTAAATGCAACCACAAAGGTATCAAAATCTTTACTTGCACCAAATACATTGAGCAATACCACATCTCGCACCAAACCCATGACACGAGACAGCATGGTCATTGCACTGACCACTAAGGTTGAACGCCATAATGCCATATTTTGTTCCTACACCATTATAATAAAAGCCGTCTAACACACGACAACCGTGTATGCGACGACTTTTTCATTTCATCTCTAATTATTAAGTATTACGCTGTGCCAATAATTGACGGAAATATTGCCAACGGAAAAATTCACCAGGGTCGGTTTTACGCACAGGAGCAATATCCGAATGCCCAGCCAAATGCTGCTGAATTTTAGGATACGCACGGCGAATAGCGTGTACTACATCGGCAAGCACATGATATTGCACATCTTCAAAAGGTAAATCATCGCTACCTTCTAGCTCTATGCCAATGGAATAATCATTGCATTCCACTTTACCCAAATAGCTAGAACGCCCAGCGTGCCACGCACGGTCATTAAAATTCACAAATTGAATGACTTCACCCGTACGCAAAATCAATAAATGTGCCGATACTTCCATACCTTTAATGGTTTCAAAATATGGGTGAGCCGACCAATCTAATTGATTTTGAAAGAATTGTTGGATATATCCGCCACCAAATTGCGATGGTGGCAAGCTAATATTGTGAATCACCAATAGCGAAATTTCACTCTGTGCAGGGCGTTGGTTAAAATTAGGCGATGCAAGATAGGTCGCACCGTGTAATATGCCCTGCTCTACCTTAAATGTGCAAGTCATATTACCAGCCTAATGCCTGCTGCTGTGCGGCAATTAATTGCTGAATGCCATGCTCTGCCATTTCTAGCATGGCGTTGCACTGTTGGCGAGTAAATGGTTTATCTTCCGCTGTGCCTTGAATTTCAATAAATTCACCTGATTGCGTCATCACGACATTTAAATCGGTTTGGCAATTTGAATCTTCTTCGTAGCACAAATCAAGCAATACATCATCTTGATAAATCCCCACCGATACCGCTGCCACCAAACCAATCAATGGATCTTTTTTGATTTTTTTCTCAGCTAAAAGGACATTAATCGCATCAATCAATGCCACTGCCGCCCCAGTGATGGATGCCGTGCGTGTACCACCATCTGCTTGAATAACATCGCAATCAATGGTAATGGTATGCTCGCCCAATGCTTTTAAATCCACCATCGCACGCAAGCTACGCCCAATTAGGCGTTGAATTTCTTGCGTACGTCCACTTTGCTTGCCACGAGCCGCTTCTCGGTCGCTACGAGTATGCGTTGAGCGTGGCAACATACCGTATTCTGCTGTTACCCAACCTTGCCCTGTGCCTTTTAAAAAGCGTGGTACGCTGGCATCAATACTGGCTGTACACAATACTTTGGTGTGTCCAAACTCTACCAATACCGAACCTTCAGCATAACGTGTGTATTGACGTGTAATTTTTACATCACGCAGTTGATTTAAAGCACGTTGATCTATACGCATGGCTAACCTTTTTTACTTGTAAAATTATGCTACATCATAGCATAATTTGCAGCATTATCTTATATATCAACATAATGAACTGTGCATTTTTATGTAAATGAACGCAGATTGGCACGTCATTTTTCCTATATCACAAAAAATGATAAAAAACTGATAAAACTCTCTTTGTTTTTTATATCATTTTTAGTTATGATAAATCCATCTTCCCTTTACACAACTGAGTGAATACAGATGAACATTGCAAATAACATTACCGACTTAATTGGCAACACGCCATTGGTAGAATTGAAAAACTTAACCACAGGTTTACCTGCTCGTGTGGTCGCAAAATTAGAATTTTTTAATCCAGCAAGCAGTGTCAAAGACCGTATTGCTTTGGCGATGATTGATGAAGCCGAAAAATCAGGCAAAATCAACCGCAACTCAACCATTGTAGAAGCGACTAGTGGTAATACAGGCATTGGCTTGGCGATGGTATGTGCTGCTCGTGGCTATAAACTCATCATTACCATGCCTGAAAGCATGAGTGTAGAACGTCGTATGCTATTGCGTGCTTATGGTGCTGAATTGGTGCTTACGCCTGCAGCTGAAGGCATGGGTGGTGCAATTGCAAAAGCCAATGCGTTAGTGAATGACAATCCAAACTACTTTATGCCACGTCAATTTGAAAATGCTGCCAACCCTGAAGTACATCGCAACACCACAGCGGAAGAAATTTGGCGTGATACCGATGGCGAAGTGGATATTTTTGT
>JAUNHS010000083.1 GCA_030523805.1 Acinetobacter sp. | reverse complement strand
ACATCGCCACAGGCTTGTTCGCCAGCATCAGGCATAATAATGTGTACGCCATCATCTCGTAAGCATTGTAAATTGCGTTGCGTGGCTGTGGCTGCCCACATTTGCTGATTCATGGCAGGAGCAACCCACACAGGAGCTTTGGTCGCAAGATATAAGGTGCTTAATAAATCATCAGCTAGACCATGTGCAAATTTTGCCAAACTATCGCAACTGGCAGGAGCAATCAACAATAAATCTGCCCAACGTGCTAACTCTATATGCCCCATGCCTGCTTCGGCTTCAGGATCTAATAAAGTTGTATGCACAGGATTGCCTGACAAGGCTTGAAAGGTCAAAGGCGTAATAAAAGCTAACGCTCCTTCCGTCATCACCACACGTACATTAAAGCCCAAGTCTTTTAAACGACGAACTAAAATGGCACTTTTATAGGCAGCAATTCCGCCTGTAACCCCAAGTACAATATTTTTTTGTGTTGGCATGGTGTGCTGTTGTTCAACCGTATTCAATGATGATTTTTGCATTTTTTCTCTGCTGGTCGCTTGCGATTTTGCGTAACTTAGCATTAAATATGAACTTTAGCAAACATTCAAGGACCTTTTAGGATTTTGATCAGTAGGATTGAGCATGAAAGAAAGTATTAAACATTGGCCAGAACATGATCGCCCAAGAGAACGCTTACTTGCCCAAGGAGCAAATAGTTTATCCGACTCAGAATTGTTGGCGATTTTCTTACGTTCAGGTTCACAACAACATTCTGCCGTAGAATTGGCACGTTTGCTGATTCAACATTTTGGTGGCTTGAATGCTGTATTTGATGCTGAATTATCCGAAATGCGACAATTTCACGGCATTGGTGAAACCAAATATACGTATTTAATGGCAGTAAAAGAACTGGGGCGACGTTATTTAAACAATCACTTTCAACAAGAATCTTTGCAACTCAATCAATCATCATTGGTGTTAGATTATTTACGCTATGAGTTACAAGGCGAAAAGCAAGAAGTATTTGCGGTGTTGTGTTTAGATGCCAATTTACGGAAATTGCATTTTAAAAAGTTATTTTTTGGATCAACGCAATGCTGTCATGTATCTATACAACAGACGTTACGCTATATTTTACAGCAACAAGCTAGCTTTGTGATTGTGGCACATAATCACCCTATTTGGGGTCATGCCGAACCATCATCGGCAGATATAGATTTAACTCACCGACTTAAAAGTGCTTGTGAATTAATTGATGTGCAATTTTTAGATCATTTTATCATCAGTAAAAATCATTGGTTTTCTTTTGCAGAACACGGCTTACTACAAACAAGCACACAATCCTAGAACTTGATGATTTTTCGTAAAAAATTAGTCATTTTTTCGTTTCATTTTTGCTGTGCATACTGTCTTTTATATGATTTACATGCTATGATTTTGTGCGTTATCACTCACTTTTTAAATCTATCCTGTTGCGATCATGATTGTTAGACATTCATCTTCTATTTTTAAATTGCTCTTTTCTTGGCAAGGCACAATTTTACCTAAAATTTTACCCCCACTTGGCATTGTAATGCTTATTTCAGCAATTGTGGGTGGCGTAGAATATGTCAATTGGTATCATTTTCCGCAATTTCCTTTAATTGGTTTTACCTTAATTGGCGTGGTGTTATCGCTTTTTCTGGGTTTCCGTAACAATGCTTGCTATGATCGCTGGTGGGAAGGGCGAATTTTATGGGGCGATTTAATTGCATCAGCACGCAATTTTGACCGTGATAGTCGCATTTTACCACAAGCACGGCGTGAACGAGTGATACAGAATGTGATTGTTTTTGCTAATGTTTTGCGTGATCGCTTACGTCAGCAAGTGTTGGATTCTAAACAATTAACCGAAACCAGTGGCGTGAATGTACAAGCCTTGACACAAGTAACGCAACATCACAATGCACCACAATATATTTTAAATTTAATCCATTGGGAATTGCTACAGGCACTGAAAGAAGGCGAAATTTCAGACATTGTTTATACGCAAATGAACCAATATTTAGCAGTGATGGGCAAGGTACAAACGGGTTGTGATCGTATTGCCAATACGCCAATTCCTTTTGCTTATTCGGTTTTGCTCAATCGTACGGTATATTGCTTTTGCTTGATGTTACCGTTTAGTTTAGGCTCTACATTGGGCTTGGCTACGCCACTTTTGGTCGGTTTATTGACTTATACTTTTTTGGGACTTGATGCGTTAAGTAATGAATTAGAAGAACCTTTTGGTACGCAAAGCAATGATTTACCGTTAGATTCTATGGTGCGAATGATTGAAATTGACCTATTAAGTACGCTTGGCAAACCAACGCCACCACCAATTCAAGCACATGGCAATAATTTATTGTAAAACCAATTTTTAAACCACATCGTCAATGATGTGGTTTTTAATTTGTGTCCATCGTGGCTTAAATACTCACGATACAAAAGCGTTCAATATCGCTTTCATTTTCCAATGGAAACCATTTAATCTGATATTCTTGCTGTAATTCTACGCTATGCCCTTTGTCTGCACCTGTTAGTTTAGAAATCTTGCCTTTTAATATTTCCCCTGCTCGGAAATATCCATAAATTCCATCTAGTTTGCCTTTTTCTTTCTTATAGAATTGAGCATGATCCACAAAAGCAACAAAAAATGTCGCCCCAAAGCCTAACCCTTGCTTCAATTGCTCCATAAATTGAATATCTTTCGCAAAAGAATACATTTGCTCTGGCACTTGACCATTTCTTGGACATTTTAATTCTATGGCATATCGTTCATTCGGATTGTCTGCGTTGAAAATACAAATATCTATTTCTTTTTTAACAAATTTGATGTTATTTTGATTTGCACCAAAAAATGAAATATTTCGCTCAAATTGAATTTTATAACCCAAACCGTGTAATTGCTCTCGTAAGAAAATGCCTAATTCATGTTGAAAGCTAAATTCATTACAAATTTCAACATCTTTGTGTGAATGTTGGCTATTTTTTACTTTCACTCGTGTGGTCATAAAAGTCTGAATAAGTTGTGCTAAATCCAGCATTTTTCCATAGCGTCCTGTTAAACTTTCTTTTTAAAGCGTTGCACTTTTAATTTATGATACAACGCATCTGGCACAGGATATACTTCGTGCAAAATTTCTGCCGCCACCATTTCGGCACATAATGGTGCAAATAAAAAGCCTTTAGATCCCAAACCTGTTAATGTAAAAATTGCCTGCTCGCCCACTTGCCCAACCAATGGAAAATAATCTGCACTTTGAGCTCGTACCGATGCTCGCCCTTGCCAAGTGTCTATAGGGGGTAATTGGCTTGCAAGTTGTGGAAAACTTTTGGCAAATAAATCAAAATTATGCTGATGATCTTCTAGTAACACATCGTCATCGGCACGGTGCGGATAAAATGATGCCCCCAATAAAAGTTGCTGTGCCAATTGCACTGCATAGCCACCATAGCTATACGCCTGTTGATGTGCGAAAATTTGACGATCGCACCAACTCACTTGCCCACGAATTGGTTTTAATGCAGGCAAATCTGCCGCCAGCATTGCACTATGACGTGCAGTACAAATCACCACAGCGTCAAAAAATTGGCTTTCGCCTTGAGCAAAATCTAATTGTACTAAGCCATTGTGCTGTGTGGATATTTTAACCACTTGTGCTTGATGAAAATGGATATTGGCTTGCGATAAAATTTCTTGAGCCAATAGCTGTGGTTGTATCGCCCCTGCATGATGTAAGTCTATATAAGGAAAGGCTTTTTCATCATCTTGCTGTACAGCAGATACGCAATGTGCAGGATAATGCTGATGATATTGCTCAGCTTCATGATCAGCTTTCAGCTGTAATTGTGCAATATTCAACGCTTGAAACGCCTGATATTTTTGATAATGCCTTAACGCATACAACCAGCTAGATACCATTAAATGCGATGATGTTTGCTCAATCGGACATAATTTGGGATTGAGCAATGCCAATGGATTGCCCGATGCTCCTGCCACGGCGTGTTGTTGCTCAAAAATATGGACATGATGCCCACGCTGTGCCAAATGGCTGGCACATTGCAAACCTGCAATGCCTGCACCAATGATTGCAATATTTTGTTGTTTTTTAGGTGCTTTAACAGTTGGCAAGGTTGTATCATCGGCTTGCCAACAGGCTTTGAGCATTTCTCGTTTATGGCCAAAACCTTTGGGACGACGAATGTGAATGCCATATTTTGCCAGCCCACGCTTGACCACGCCTGCCACAGTAAATGATGCAAAGGTCGTCCCCACAGCAGATAGGCGAATGATATGCTGTAAAATATGCTCTTGCCAAAAGTCAGGATTGCACGCAGGAGCAAAACCATCTAAAAACCACGCATCAATCGGGTGTTTGCTTTTAATTTGTGGTAAGACATCGGCTGCATCGCCCAGCCATAAATCGATGCTCAAACGCTCTTGTGGAAATTCTAAACGATGACACCCAGCAATCGGCAAAGGATACACTTGCAATAATTGCTCGGATAAATCTGCCAACTCATGCCAAACTGCCAAAGCTCGCTTCAAATCGGCATGGCTTAATGGATATTTCTCCACACTGACTACGTGTAAATGGCTATGATTTTGTGGGCGAACTTGTTGCCACAATTGCCATAACGCCAGAATGTTTAACCCTGTACCAAAACCCGTTTCACCAACACAAAAGTATTGAAAATCATCAAGTTGTGCCAAACGCTCTGCTAAATCATTGCCTTGTAAAAATACATGACGTGTTTCAAGCAAGCCATTGGCTTTGGAAAAATACACATCGCCAAATTGTTGCGAAACAGGAATATCAATCCCATCTACATTTTGCCAGTCTAATTGGGCAGTGCTAATTTTCACTTGATGACTCACTCATGTGCAAGATTAAAGCAGAGAAAATGGTTTTAGTCTTTAGGAAAGGCTTTGTTAAATGGTCGCACATCTATGCATTCATACACGCCTGCTTTTAAGAAAGGTTCATCTGCCAGCCACGCATCAAGTGCTTCACGACTGTCAAAATCCACAATCATCACACTACCATAAAAGCCTGCTTGGGGATTGTCTCGTTGCTTTGGCATTGCACCTGCAGTGAGCAAACGCCCTTCGGCATCTAATTGTTCCAAGCGTGCAATATGTGCAGGACGTGTCGCAAAACGTTGTTCTAGCGTGCCTTCTTTGTCTATACAATGCAAAACATAAAGTGCCATGATTTACTCCAAATTACTCCAAATGTGATTGAATATGTTGATCATTAAATATTTTTTAAACGGATTATTCTGGGGATTTTAAATGCTTGCGTAGCACATAAAATTGCACCACAATGAATGTGAGCATGACTGATATATCGCCCACGGCAGTAAATTCGCCCCAATATTTGCCTTGGAATAGCACAAATGCAAATAAAAAATGTAAGCCTGCCATCACCACAAACATACCACCCCACACTAAATTGAGCTTTTTCCACCCTGCTTCGCTTAATGATAAAATCGGTGCAAGCAAACGTTGGATAATTGGTTGCTTATTTTTCATAAACCAAGGAGCAAAGAAAAATACGCCAGCAAAGGCCAAATTAATCAATACCGCTTTTAAGCGGATATAATAATCATCACTTAAAATTAAGGTTACACCACCAAACAGCAAGGTCATTAATAGCACAAACCATTGTTGCTTTTCTAAACGGTATTTTTGTAGAATAAACATTCCAACATACACAATCACCATTGAGATGATTAAACCTGCGGTTGCCACCAAAATATGGTTATTATCCACACCACCTGTTGCACCAAACCATTGTAAAAATGGATGCTCTTTATCTTTTGGATCTACCGTAGAATACAAGTAAAAGAACAGTATCAATGGGATAAAATCAAGTAAGGCTTTCATAGATTGTCTTTCATCTCACAATTTGAATAAAGGTTGATATGCAAGGCATAGACTTACATACGCATAGTACCATGTCGGACGGCACACTCAGTCCCGAAGACGTGGTATTACTCGCCAAGCAAAAAAATGTTCATCTGCTGGCACTGACCGACCATGATAACATGGACGGGGTACATCGTGCATCGCTTGTGGCAAAACAACAACATATTCAATTCATTTCAGGCGTTGAAGTGTCTAGCCAATGGCAACGCCCAAGTACCAAAAAAAGTTATGGCGTGCATATTGTCGCACTTAATATGCAACAGCCCGACGCTTTGCTCTCACTATTAGAACAACAAAAAAGCATTCGTGCCGAACGTGCAAAAATGATTTGCCACAAATTACAAAAAATCACTGCCTATGATGTATGGGAAGATTGCCTACAACTCACCGATGGACAAGCCGATCGCATTACACGCAGCCACATTGCCCAAGCATTATTGCAACGTAAAGCCATTACACGCTTACAGCAAGCCTTTGATTTATATTTAAAACAAGGAAAAGCAGCGTATGTGCCTTGCCAATGGGCAGATTTTCAACAAACGATTGATGCCATACATCACAGCCAAGGTTTTGCCATTTTGGCTCACCCTGCAGAATACGATTTATCTGCAACCAATTTACGCTATTTAATTGAAATTTTTGCTCAAGCTGGTGGCGATGCCGTAGAATTAAGTGCAGAAAGTAAACCTTTAGCCACTCGGCAAATGATTGATCGCTGTATCAACCAACATCAATTAAAAATTTCTGTCGGTAGTGATTTTCATGGTTCACATATGCCATGGCGAACCTTAGGCAAAGTCCCGAGCATTCAAGCTCATCATACAGGCATTTGGCAAGACTTTCGCTAGTCTGTTTTTAACTAAAATGTTTTGGTTTTTCATCTACAATTTGTGCGTGCAATTCGCCTAATTGCTGATCAAGCAAATTAACCAATACCACGTGTACCATTTGCTGTGCAATGGTATGTACTTGCTCGCCAAGTACTTCTCTCATATCTTCATGAATATCTATTTTTATCAAATGCTTACTTTCATCGCCACGTCCATTGCGTAGCACCAGCTGACCATCTTCTACTTCTACCAGTTCAAGCATCACTTCATTGCTACCGAACAATTCTTTTAATTTTTCAATAGACATTGTACTACCTTTCAAAACATCGGGGATAAACTGTTATTATGGGGATATTTGCCGTTGAATCAAGTCTATTTTACGGCACTGGCATAAAAAAACTGTACAGCATTCACACTGTACAGCTTCTTTCAAATGAAATTACGCCATCATTTAATCGTGGAAACGACGACGATATTCACTCGCTCCACGACGTGGACGATCGCTGAAATCACGTCTTGGGCGATCGTCATTAAACT
>JAUNHS010000002.1:38675-42789 GCA_030523805.1 Acinetobacter sp. | reverse complement strand
GGTCAAAATTTGCAAACGATTTTAATGCATAGCGATATGGCAATGCGTTTTACCAAGCAGCAAGGGCGAAATACTTATCATCTATATGATGCAAATATTCAATATACCAGCCACAATCACGTCAGCTTAGACTTGCTCAATGATTTATATACAGCTTTAGAGCAGCAACAATTTCAGCTCTATTATCAAGCGAAATTTCGTTTAAATCACGAACAGCCAAGCGTGTGTGGCATAGAAACTTTATTACGCTGGCAACACCCAACACACGGCACATTATTGCCCAAAGATTTTATTGCAACCACTGAGCAAACGGGTTTGATTATCCCTATAAGCTATTGGTTAATTGAGCAAGTGTGTCAGCAAATTCAGCAATGGCGTGATAGCGAATTGACATCATTATTGCCAATTTCTGTAAATATTTCTAATTTAGTATTTGAACAAGATGATTTTGTACATAAAGTCAAGCAATTGGTACAACGTTATCACATACAAACTGGCGAGTTAATTTTTGAAATTACTGAATCTGTTGCCATTAAGAATTTGGGACGCAATGCGGAAATTTGTAAACAATTACATGATTTAGGCATTCTGATTTCTATGGACGATTTTGGTGTTGGTTATTCTAATTTCTTGTATTTACAAGATTTAATGATTGATGAACTCAAAATTGACCGTATTTTCCTACACAATATTTTGCATAAGCAACAAAGCCCTGCGATTTTACAACACATGATTCAACTGGCAGAACAACTTGGCTTACAATGCACGGTAGAAGGCGTAGAAACTGCTGAGCAATTGGCGATGTTGAAACAGATGAATTGCCCGAATGTACAAGGCTTTTATTTAGCCCCACCGATGCCGCTTGAACAATTGATGGAATTATTGCAAGTCAAGTCAAGTCAAGTCAGTTAATCACATTTCTCAAAAGAAATCTACTAGTTTAATGCCTTTTTTTCTGCTAAAATAAAGCACTTTTTTATTTTTATCTTGCGGTGATATGCACCTGCGTATCGTGCATCACTCCTTAAGGATTGTTTTATGCCTATTATTACTTTGCCAAATGGCGATACTAAATCTTTTGACCATGCTATTTCTGTAATGGAAGTCGCTCAAAGCATTGGTGCTGGTCTTGCAAAAAGCACCGTTGCTGGTCGTGTCAATGGTAAGCTCGTAGATGCTTGTGATTTAATTAGCGAAGATGCAAGCCTACAAATCATTACCCCAAAAGATGAAGAAGGTTTGGAAATCATTCGCCATTCATGTGCTCACTTAGTCGGTCATGCCGTGAAGCAATTATTCCCTGAAGCGAAAATGGTGATCGGCCCTGTGATTGAAGAAGGGTTTTATTACGACATTCATATGCCACGTCCATTTACATTAGACGATATGGCGAAAATTGAAGAACGTATGAAGCAACTGATTGACCAAGATTACGATGTCATCAAAAAAATGACCCCACGTGATGAAGTCATCAAAATTTTCCAAGCTCGTGGCGAAGAATATAAATTACGCTTAGTTGATGATATGCCTGACGAAACAGCGATGGGCTTGTATTATCATCAAGAATATATTGATATGTGTCGTGGGCCACACGTTCCAAATACCAAATTTTTAAAGTCATTTAAATTGACTAAAATTTCAGGTGCATACTGGCGTGGCGATGCAAAAAATGAACAATTACAACGCATTTATGGCACAGCATGGGCAGATAAAAAGCAATTAGCTGCTTATATTACACGCATTGAAGAAGCTGAAAAGCGTGATCACCGTAAAATTGGTAAAGCCCTAGACTTATTCCATATGCAAGAAGAAGCTCCTGGAATGGTGTTTTGGCATCCAAATGGCTGGACAATTTGGCAAGTACTTGAGCAATATATGCGACAAGTGCAAAAAGATTATGGCTATTTAGAAATTAAAACCCCACAAATCGTGGATAGAAGTTTATGGGAAAAGTCAGGACATTGGGAAAATTATGGCGACATGATGTTCACCACATCAAGTGAAAAGCGTGATTATGCCATTAAACCAATGAACTGCCCATGCCATGTGCAAGTCTTTAATCAAGGTCTAAAATCTTATCGTGATTTGCCTTTACGCTTGGCGGAATTTGGTTCATGCCATCGTAACGAGCCTTCAGGTTCATTGCACGGCATTATGCGTGTGCGTGGATTTGTACAAGATGATGCCCATATTTTCTGTACCAATGCTCAAATTCGCAATGAAGCCCTTGCTTTTATCCAAATGGCATTAAATGTTTATCAAGATTTTGGCTTTGAAAATGTAGTTATGCGACTTTCTACACGTCCAGAAAAGCGTGTGGGTAGCGAAGAATTATGGGATTTAGCTGAAAAAGATTTGGCTGATGCTTTAGATGCTGCAGGTTTAGAATGGGAATTGCAACCTGGGGAAGGTGCATTCTACGGGCCAAAAATTGAATTTTCTTTAAAAGATTGTTTGGGTCGTATGTGGCAATGTGGTACACTACAACTTGATTTTAATTTACCAGAACGCCTAGAAGCTGAATATATTGATGAAACAGGCGAACGCAATCGTCCTGTGATGCTCCATAGAGCTGTATTAGGTAGCTTTGAACGTTTCATTGGTATTTTAATTGAGCATTATGCAGGCTTTATGCCACCATGGCTTGCTCCTACTCAAGTGTGTGTGATGAACATTACCGATGCTCAAGCAGAAGCCTGTGAAAAAGTGGTTGCTCAATTTAAGCAACACGGCTTGCGTGCAATCTCAGACTTGAGAAATGAAAAAATTGGCTTTAAAATTCGTGAACGTACTTTAGAGCGTATTCCGTACCTTTTAGTTCTCGGTGATCGTGAAGTGGAAGAAGGTACTGTCAATGTGCGTACTCGCACAGGTAAAAACTTAGGGACTATGTCAGTTGAAGCATTCATTGACCTAGTGAAATCTGCCGTAGCCGAACGTGGCCGGTACATTGTGGAGTAAGAAAGATTAAAACGTCTGATCGTAACCAGCAACAAGGTGCTAAAAATAACCGTCCTGCACTGAATGGCGAAATTCGTGCCAAAGAAGTGTTATTGATTGATGAAACAGGTGAAAAGAAAGGCACTGTTTCTATTGCCGATGCGTTACGCGCCGCAGAAGAAGCAGACTTGGATTTAGTTGAGATTGTAAGCAATGCTCAACCGCCTGTTTGTAAAATTATGGACTACAACAAACATCTTTTTGACTTGAAACAAAAGCAAAAAGATGCGAAAAAGAAACAGCACCAAGTGCAAATTAAAGAAATCAAATTACGTCCTGGAACGGATGTAGGCGATTATAATGTAAAATTGCGTGCGATTTTACGCTTCTTGGAAGAAGGTAATAAGGTAAAAATTACCTTGCGTTTCCGTGGTCGTGAAATGGCTCACCAAGATTTAGGTTTGGCTCAACTACAAAAAATTGAAGCAGATATTGCAGAAGTGGGCGTGGTTGAACAATCGGCTAAATTGGAAGGTCGTCAAATGGGTATGTTACTTGGCCCGAAAAAGAAAAAGTAATGTTTGATTGACCTAAAAAATAAAGCACCAATATGATGTTGGTGCTTTATTTTTGCCTTGAGCTTAATATTTAAGCATTAACGCATAGTAACAAATTCTTCTGAACCTGTAGGGTGAATGGCTACCGTATTATCAAAATCAGCTTTTGTTGCACCCATTTTAATCGCTACAGCAAAGCCTTGAATCATTTCATCTACACCAAAGCCAATGCCATGTAAACCAACGATTTTCTCATCAGCTCCTACACAAACCAATTTCATACGGCAAGGTTGGCGATGCTGTGTAACAGCACTATACATCGGTGTGAATGATGATTTATACACTTTCACCTGCTCTGCACCGTATTGCTCAATCGCTTGTGGTTCAGTCAAACCAATCGTACCCACAGGTGGGTGGCTAAATACAACCGTTGGCACAAGGTTATAATCCAAATGTTCATTCGGTTTATTGTTAAATAAACGTTCAGACAAACGACGACCCGCCGCCACAGCAACTGGTGTTAATTCTATGCCACCTTCAATAATATCGCCTACGGCATAAATTCCTTTTACATTGGTATTTTGGAATTGATCTACTTTGATTTGACCACGGGCATT
>JAUNHS010000002.1:19832-38575 GCA_030523805.1 Acinetobacter sp. | reverse complement strand
CCTGCAATTTCAATCGCAATATAACCTGCACCAACCACTGCCACACGTTTTGGTAAAGCATTTAATTCAAATAAACCATCAGAATCAATACCATACTCTGCCCCAGCAATTTTTGGACGAGCAGGACGACCACCCGTCGCAATCAAAATATGATCGGCTGTTACGGTTTGTGTTTCGCCATTGTCTAGCTGAATTTCTACACGATTTTCCCCAACCAATTTTGCAAAGCCACGAATCACTTCTACATTATTTTTAGTAAATACATTTTGATATGATGTGTGAATACGGCTAATATAGGCATTGCGGCTTTCTACCAATTTCGCATAATCAAATGCTCGCACTTCTACATTAAAGCCATAATCAGGGGCATATTTATGAATGGCTTCAGCAATTTGAGCACCATGCCACATGACTTTTTTAGGCACACACCCTACATTGACACAAGTACCACCAATATGTTTTGCTTCAATAATGGCACATTTTTTACCATAGCTTGCAGCACGGTTGATTGATGCAATACCACCAGAGCCACCACCAATTGCAATATAATCATAATGTGTTGTCATTTCATTTCTCCAAAAGACAAAAGTAAGATGACGCTATTTTAGCACATAGTTTGAGATTGACTGCAAAATTTACAAAAGATAAAATCCATCATCTTTATTGGCGACATCAGCAATGGCTTATCTGATTTTATTTGCAACTGCGTTCATTGCAGCGACTTTATTTCCAGCACAATCGGAAGCGGTCTTGCTTTCTTTACTGTACCAAAAGCAATATTCGCCCTTGCTGTTAATTGCTGTGGCGAGTACGGGCAATATTTTAGGCTCTTGTATCAATTGGTATTTGGGCTTACATTTGCAACGTTTTCAACAGCATCGTTGGTTTCCTTTTTCTGCACAAAGTTTAGCCAAAGCACAGCATTTTTATCAACGCTATGGCGTGTATAGTTTATTGCTCAGCTGGCTACCAATCATTGGCGATCCCATCACGCTGATTGCAGGCGTACTTAAAACACCGTTTTGGCGTTTTGTCATCATCGTGAGTATGGCGAAAATTGGGCGTTATGTGTTTATTTATCTGATTTATCTTGGTTTATGGTAATTTTGTAAAATCGTGAATTTTTTCATCAATTGGCTAACTTGCCCCTTTCACTCTGTGCATTTAGTCGTATAATAGCGTACATTCCATAGACCAAATGTTAAGGTTTTATTATGTCTGTACATGAAATTCGCCATCCGCTCATTCGTCATAAATTAGGCTTACTACGCCGTGCGGATATGAGTACAAAAAATTTCCGAGAATTGGCTCAAGAAATTACCATGCTTTTAACCTATGAGGCCACCAAAGATTTACAACTAGAAGAACGTAAAATTCAAGGTTGGGCTGGTGAAGTAACTGTAAATGCCATTGCTGGTAAAAAAATTACGCTTGTGCCAATTTTACGTGCAGGAATTGGTATGCTTGATGGTGTACTCAATCTGATTCCAAGTGCTAAAGTGAGCGTACTTGGCTTGGAACGTGATGAAGAAACACTCAAAGCACGCACATATTATAAAAAACTTGTGCCAGACGTTGCCAATCGTATTGCGATGATTATTGACCCTATGCTAGCAACTGGTAGCTCTTTGGTTACAGCGATTGATGTTTTAAAAGAAAGTGGCTGTAAAGATATTCGTGTGATGGTTCTTGTCTCTGCACCTGAAGGCATTGCCAAAGTAACAGAAGCTCACCCTGATGTGTGTATTTACACTGCTGCGATTGACCAAGGCTTGAATGAACAAGGCTATATCGTCCCAGGCTTAGGCGATGCTGGCGATAAAATTTTTGGTAGTGTACAAAAAGATTAATTATTTCAAATAAATTTCAATAAGATAAAAAGCACTTGTACGACACAAGTGCTTTTTATTTTCGTATCATGGTATGATTTTTAGTACATCAATTGGGTATATGATTAGAAATCAAAGAATTCTACTTCACCTGTTTCCAAAGAATATTCAGCACCGACAATTTTTAACTTTCCTTGACTAATCAAATTTTCTAACACGGCAGAACCATGTCGTAATTGATTGACCGATGCAAATACATTAGAACGTACAGCGTGTTTAGACAATTTTTGCAAATCATCTTTCAATTCAGTTTGCATTAAAATTTCTACTGATGGACGTACACGATTTACAATAGACATCAAATTCAGCGATGATTGTACATCTGGCTGAGTGAGTACATCAATTGTCGCTTGAATTGCACCACAATGACTATGCCCTAACACGACCACCACCGAGCAATCATAACGTTCTGCAGCAAACTCAACACTTCCCACTTGTGATGGTGCAACAATATTCCCTGCCACACGAATCACAAATAAATCACCCAAACCTTGATCAAAAATCATTTCTGCTGGCACACGAGAGTCAGAACACCCAAGTATGATGGCGAATGGATTTTGACCTTCAGCAAAATCAATACGTTGCTTGTGGCTTAAAAATTGATGTGGCGAAACTGTACCTTCAACAAAACGACGATTGCCATCTTTTAAACGCTGTAAGGCTTGTTCGGCTGTAAGCATAATTTATCTTTCCACGTATTAAAATTAGCACTATTCTACTGTGCTTTTTAGCAAAAGTCATTGATAAAAAACATCATAAAAAAAGCAATATCTTAAAGATACTGCTTTTCATTGCGTTTAAATCGTATAAGTACAAAATTTCATCAATAAGATTACTTTTTCGTTTCTTTACTTTCTCTCGCTTCTTTCTTTTCCTGTGCTGAGCGATGCTCATAAGGCACCCAACCGTGTACCCAAGCCGATTGCATATTTAAGCTAGAATCGCTGCTAATTTTCTTGCGTGCATTTTCAGCCGCAGCACGGTCTTTGGCTGGCACCATGACACGGATACCTTTATTGGTCGCACTTTGCGTAACTTTATAGCCTTTGGCACGCAATTTAGACACCACTTCTTTTGCCTTTTCTTTGTCTGTGGTTAAAGAAATTTGTACCACCCATTGCGTTTTATCTTTGCTAGATGATGTGGTTTTCTTTTCAGCTTCAGCTTTTTTCTTCGCTTCTAACTCACGCTTTTTCTTTTCGGCTTCGGCTTTTTTCTTGGCTTCATCTGTAGTCGCTGTAGATTTTTTCGCTTCTTCAGCCTTTTTCTTTTCAGCTTCAGCTTTACGTTTCGCTTCTAGCTCACGTTTTTTCTTCTCAGCTTCGGCTTTTTTCTTAGCTTCATCAGATGATGTAGCTGTTGGCTTTTTCGCTTCTTCAGCCTTTTTCTTTTCGGCTTCAGCTTTACGTTTCGCTTCTAGCTCACGCTTTTTCTTCTCAGCTTCGGCTTTACGCTTTGCTTCATCAGATGATGTAGCTGTAGATTTTTTCGCTTCTTCAGCCTTTTTCTTTTCAGCTTCAGCTTTACGCTTCGCTTCTAGCTCACGCTTTTTCTTTTCAGCTTCGGCTTTACGCTTTTCTTCATCAGATGTATTCGCTTTTTTCGCTTCTTCAGCTTTACGTTTTGCTTCTAGCTCACGTTTTTTCTTCTCAGCTTCAGCTTTACGCTTTTCTTCGTCTGTTGTTGCACTATTATTTTGCGATTGGTTCGCTGCTAACTGACGTGCTGCCAAGGCTTCAGCTTCACGCTGACGCTGTAAGGTCTCACGCTGTGCTCGTGCTTCTTCGGCATTAGCAATTTCTCGTGCCACACGTTGTTCTTCTAACACACGCTTTTCAGTCGCAACATCTACATCAAGCTCTTCCAATTTAATTGGGGCGACATTTTGCTCTACTTTAGGAATCTGATTTTGCTCTGTAGAACTAATCATTTTCACAGCAGAACTCATCTGTTGTGTTGCATCATTATTATTTGCATTGAGTGCAAATGCTCCTAACAGCACACCACCAGCTAAAACTACACCACCGCCGATTAAACGTTGCTTATTGTTCATGATTCAGAAATTCCCAAACTGCTTCTAATGTATAAAACGATCCACAAACCAATAATAATTGATGTGGCTGTAATTGCTGTAAAGCCTGTGCAAATGCGTGCTGAATATTTGCATAAACTTGTACATTTTCGCCTGCTAAAGGCTGTGTAAGAGCTTGCATAGTGCTTGCTCGTGGATTATCCAAAGTTGCAATATGCCACTGTGTAATGTGTGGTTTTAATTGCTGTACTACGCTGTCAATGTCTTTATCGGCAAGCATAGAAAATACGCTAACAATCTCGCTAAACTGTGAATTTTTACGCAAATAATTGTCTAACTGTTTCACTAAAAAGTCAATACCATGCGAATTGTGTCCAGCATCAAAAATCACAGTTTTTTGCTGAATTTGACGAATTTCAAATCGGCCTGCCAAAGTCGCTTGTGCAACGCCTTGTCGCAATGCAGATTGCTCAACTTTTAAACCACTTAATAAGACTGCCGTGATTGCCGCAGAGACATTTTCTATGGCGAGTGATGGCTCATCTAAAGCCAACGTCAGCCCATGACACGCATACCCCCAACGACCATCAGCAAAGGTTTGCGTTACATAATCTTGTCCTGCAATATATAATTGTGCTTGGCATTGCTCTACTTTTTGTGAAATCGCAACTGGCAACGCTTGCTCACTGGCAAAAACCACAGGAATGTGTGGACGTATAATCCCTGCTTTTTCGTAAGCAATTTTTTCTATACTATCGCCGAGCCATTCCACATGATCCAAACCAATATTGGTAATCACCGCTACATCAGCATCAATCACATTGACCACATCTAAGCGGCCACCCAAGCCCACTTCTAGCACCCACACATCACAGGCTTGTTGTTTGAAAATCCACAAAGCTGCCAAAGTCGTGGCTTCAAAAAATGACAAACTTAACTGACACGCCAAACGTGCTTGCTCAACCTGCACAAAGGCTTGTACCAAGTCAGCATCGCTCACTTCTACGCCTGCCAGTTTGACACGCTCATTAAAACGGTAAATATGTGGCGATTGGTACAATCCAACTTTATAACCAGCCGCATGAAGAATACTCGCAATCGTGGTTGTGGTTGAACCTTTGCCATTCGTTCCTGCGACACTAATCACCTTGGCATTTGGCGTACATAATTGCAAATATTCTGCCACAGGTTGCACACGTTCCAAGCCTAAATCAATGCCTGTAACATGCACATGATTCCAATAATCCAACCATTCATCTAAAGAATGCTGTGCAGTCAAGGTCGTTTGCGATGTTTGATTGCTCATAAATTATATATCATTTATTAGGTTTAAAATTTTACGCTATTATACGCAGTTTCATTACAAAATAGCAAAAAATAGCAACTTATGTGATAGGAAAAGACTATTTATATCATCTATAAAAACAATCAACCATTACCAATAAAAAATTGCTCACATAAATAAAAGGCTAAACCGTAGCCTAGCCCTTTATTATGGATTTACGATGATGTCAATTATGCATTGATTTTCAATAATTTCGTCAATAAACGATGCACCGTATCACGCAAATCACGGCGATGAACAATTTGATCCACCACACCATGATCTAACAAATATTCTGCACGCTGGAATGGTTCAGATAATTTCTCACGCACGGTTTGCTCAATCACACGCTTACCAGCAAAGCCAATCATTGCTTTTGGTTCAGCCAAGTGAATATCACCAAGCATGGCTAAAGATGCCGTTACACCACCATATACAGGGTGTGTTAAAACGACAATATACGGAATGCGTGCATTTTTCAATTTTTTAATTGCAGCCGATGTACGAGCCATTTGCATCAATGACAACATACCTTCTTGCATACGAGCACCACCTGATGCCGCAAAACAAATTAAAGGTTGCTGATGTGCTAAAGCATATTCCGCTGCACGGACAAAACGGTCGCCAACCACTGTTCCCATTGAGCCGCCCATAAATTCAAACTCAAAAGCACAGGCAACCACAGGTAAATTTTTCAATGTCCCTTGCAATACCACCAAGCCTTCAGTTTCACCTGTTTTTTGCTGTGCTTCTTGCATACGCTCAGGATAAGGACGAGAATCCACAAAATTTAATGGATTTTTTGCTGTAAACTCTTGCCCCAATTCTTGTTGCACATCGTCCAAAAACCATTCTAAACGATGGCGTGCCAACATTGCTGCATGGTGATCGCAATGTGGACAAACACGTTCATTTTGCTCAAATTGTGCTAGTGGGATTTCAGTCTCACACGCTTTACAGCTCACCTTTGGCGTATTATCCACCACAGGTGCAAGTTCTGGTGCAACATTACGCACCGTTACCCCTGGTAAAGCACGTTCAAACCATGGTGTTGTTGCTTGTATTTGTGGTTTAGATTCCTGACTCATACTGACTCATCGAGTGCAACTCGAAGCTCCTTCACTTTATTTACAGTTTGTTCAATCGCTTGCTCTATATCCAAACTTGCAAAAGGCTTAACAAATGCACTACCTACAATCACCGCATCTGCCACTTGAGCCATTGCTTTTGCTGATTGTGCATCATTAATACCAAAACCCACACCTACTGGCACATCGGTATAACTTTTGATTTTAGCAATACGCTCAGCAGCTGACTGTACATTTAGACTTGCCGCACCCGTTACACCTTTCAACGAAACATAGTAGATAAAGCCTTTACCATGCTTCACCACATCTTGAATACGCTGATCGGTAGATGTCGGTGCTAATAGGAAAATTTGGTCTAAATCATGCTGACGCAATAAAGCATTAAATTCTTCAGATTCTTCGGGTGGTAAATCTACCAATAGCACGCCATCTACACCGCAATCTACAGCAGTTTGTACAAAACGCTCATAGCCAATCACTTCTACAGGGTTTAAATAACCCATCAAAACCACAGGCGTATGTTGATTTTGCTCACGGAATTGCTTCACCATTGCCAAAGCATCTAAAGTATTTGTACCTGCTGCCAATGCACGCTCCGCAGCAAGTGCAATCACAGGACCATCTGCCATCGGGTCAGAAAAAGGTAAACCCAACTCAATCACATCTACCCCTGCTTCAACCATTTTATGCAATAATGGCACAGTGACCTGCGGTTGCGGATCACCCGCCATCACATAAGACACCAACGCTTTACGTTGTTGTGCTTTTAATTGTTGAAAACAGCTTTCTAGACGAGACATAGGAATTTACCTTTATAAAATTGCTTTACCTTTATTGTCGGATATTTTCAAGCATATCTCAATATTTTAATGATTTATTTGTATATGAACAGGACAAAAAATTCCAATAATGCTCTTTTTTAAGATACAAATCGCTACAATCCACAGCAACTATCCCAAATCATTTTTTTCATTTATTCATTTTGATCAATGATGAGATATGACACTCCCCCAATTTAAACACGTAAAAAAAAAAACAAGGTATCCATAACAGATACCTTGTTTGATTGTTCGTTTAAGCAAAATATTACTTAACGTTTACCATATTTTAGCTATGGCTAGATGCCGTTGGTGGCAATTCGCCATTCATTGCTTGGTCTAGCTTGTCTTTATCCAACGCACCTTCCCAACGTGCCACCACAATAGTTGCACACGCATTACCTACAAGGTTAGTTAAAGCACGACATTCAGACATGAAGCGGTCAATACCTAAAATCAATGCCATACCTTCAATTGGAATAATTGGCACTTCATGCAAGGTTGCAGCCAAAGCAATAAAGCCAGCACCTGTTACACCTGCTGCACCTTTAGAGCTGAGCATTGCCACTAAAAGCAAGGTAATTTGTTGCCACAAGTCTAAATCTACACCATAGGCTTGTGCAATGAACAATGCTGCCATGGTCATATAAATATTTGTACCATCTAGGTTGAACGAGTAACCTGTAGGAATAACCAAACCAACCACAGATTTTTCACAACCTGCACGTTCCATCTTACGCATTAAGTCTGGTAATGCCGCTTCAGATGAACTTGTACCCAATACTAACCATAACTCTTCTTTGATATAACGAATCATTTTAAAGATAGAGAAACCGTTGTATTTTGCAACTGCACCCAATACGATGAAGATAAAGAGTAATGATGTTAAGTAGAATGTACCTACCAATTTACCTAAATCAATCACCGAGCCAATACCAAATTTACCAATGGTATAAGCCATCGCACCAAATGCACCAATCGGAGCAACTTTCATCAACATAGACACAATCGTGAAGATTGGCTCAGAAAGTTGTTGTAAGAAAGTCGTAATTGGACGACCAGCTTCACCACTTTTCGCTAAAGCAAAACCAAATAATACTGCCACGAATAACACTTGTAAGATACTATTACCAACCAATGGGCTAATTAAAGTATCTGGAATAATATCCATCAAGAATTTAACAATACCAGATTCTTGTGCTTTGGTTTGGTATTCTGTAATTTTTGCAGCACCTTTGCTGATGACGTTGGCATCTACTGCCAAGCCAGCACCTGGCTTCACTACATTACCAACCACCATACCTACAATTAAGGCAAGGGTTGAGAAAAATAGGAAGTAAATCATTGCCTTCACGCCCACACGACCGACCGATTTCATATCGCTCATACCTGCGATACCTGTGGCAATCGTTAAGAAAATCACAGGGGCAATAATCATTTTTACTAATTTAATAAAGGCTTTGCCCAATGGCTCTAAAGCCGCACCTGTAGCTGGGAAAAAATGCCCTACCAAAATACCAGCAATAATAGCCACAACCACCCAAAAGTATAAGGCTTTATATATTGGAGTCTTAGTCTTAGTCATAACACATATCGTCCACATACATTCAACTTGTTTTATGCACAAGTGAACTATTAACTATCTTACGTCTATTCTGAAGTTTCGCTGATCATTTTTTAATGGAAGCGATGGTTGCTAGAGAATACACAACGGGGAAATTCTTATGCAGAATTATTCATATATTCGTAATATATTGTAAATTGCTGTAAATTTCTAGTTATATTCCCTACATGATTGCAGTATTGTGATTCATTTTGCTGCATTGATAGCCAAATCCCCCCTTATTTTCATCATAAATTATATCGTATGGTTATTATTTAAATCATAAAAAACAAATGTTTAACTATTTTCATGGATTAAAAATCATCATTTTAAACTGATTACATATTTTTGTTGCGACTTTAGTCTTATAAATGCTTTTTATCGTACAATCATCAACGTATGATGTGATTTCTTATCAATGTTTAAAATCAATCCCAAGCCACTTTTTACATTGATTTCGCCCTTTTACTCATTGGCAATTTGCCCTATAATGCGAAAAATTCCATTTTGATATTGCATACTCATGTCGCAAAATACACCATTGACCACAGCTCAACACAGCAAAAACACCATGCAAGAACACCCTTTTGCACAATATATTCGTATTATTGGCAAAGGTAAAACAGGCTCACGCTCATTGACTGAACAGGAAGCCTACGACGCATTTCGCATGATTTTAAATGGCGATGTGTTAGATGTGCAAATCGGTGCATTTTTGATGTTATTGCGTGTCAAAGAAGAAGCGATTGATGAATTGGTCGGTTTTACCAAAGCGGTGAAAGATGATTTTGTACAATCGTCTCGGTTTGATGCCAGTTGTAAATTGCAGATTGATTTAGATTGGTCATCTTATGCAGGCAAGCGTAAGCATTATCCATGGTTTTTACTTTCTGCTTTAACTTTGGCTCAACATGGCTATCGTGTTTTTATGCACGGCGTGGCAAGTCATACAGCACAGCGTTTATATACGGAAGATGTTTTGACTGCTTTAGGTTATCCAATTTGCCATACCCAACAGCAAGTGGCTCACGCTTTAGAGCAATCGCATTTTGCCTATATGCCATTGCAAGCACTTTCGCCACGCCTACATGATTTTATGCAATTACGCCCGATTTTAGGCTTGCGTTCGCCTATTCATACTTTGGTGCGTTTATTTAATCCGTTTAATGCTCCTGCGACTTTACAAGCCATTTTCCACCCTGCCTATCGCCCAACGCACCAGCAATCGGCACAACGTTTAGGTTATTTAAACAGTGCAGTTATCAAAGGCGAAGGGGGCGAATTTGAACGCAATCCTGATGCGAAAACCTTGGTTTGCAGTGTAAAGCAAAGCGAATTTTTAGATTATGAATTGCCTAAACGCACGCCAAACCGTAGCCCAGCCGAAGATTGTTTTGATTTAGACTTATTTAAAAATGTTTGGCTCGGCAAGCAATCGCATGAATATGGCGAAATGGCAATTATTGACACCTTAGTGATTGCTTTACGCACCATGAACGTGGTACATGACACCGAACAAGCACAACAACTTGCAGAACAATTATGGCACACTCGCCATCATGCAGGAAAATGATGGTAGAAAATAATTAGGGTGGACATTTTCCACCCTATTTTTTGCAACGATGATTGATGTTATCATCATCAAATCCATGCTATCCATTAAGTAAAACGAATCGGCTTAAACTCGGTATCATGTGCAGGTTCGTGTGAATCGCAATGTTCATCTTCTTCTTTCGTGCCACGGTCAATATAGCCTGTGCGTTGCTCTTCTGGCAAATGACGATATTCCCATGCTAATACTGCTTGCATACACGTTTCACGTTGCTCTTGCGTTAAAGCAATTCCATTCGGCCATTTGCCCAATTCCACCGCAGTACGCAAACGATCTACAATATTTTCATCTAGCATGGCTAACATTTGTTCAATATTCATTCTATTCTCCAAACAGTTTTCATGTGCAATGTTGATGCTTCAGCATTGTTATGGCTCTTGGTGCCAGCCCAATTTGGTACGGCATGACGTATAAAAATCATAACCCAATGGGTGCAATAAATTCAATTTAAATGGGTGCTTACGAATATGTACGCTATCGCCAGGGTTTAATGCCAAACCTTCCAAACCATCGGCACTCACCATCGGCACGACACGGTTTTCACGTACATCTAAACGAATTTCACTTTGCCCACCAACAATAATTGGACGAGATGACAAAGTATGTGGGTGCATCGGCACTAGAGCAATCGCATCAATACTTGGGTGCAAAATTGAGCCACCACCTGCCAACGCATACGCTGTAGAACCTGTTGGCGTAGCAACAATCAAACCATCGCTATGTTGCTGATAAACAAATTGCCCATCTATAGACAATTCAAAATCAATCATATTAATCGATTTACCAGAATGTAGCACCACATCGTTTAATGCAATCGCATCATAGATACTTTCACCATCACAACGCACTTCCATTTCTAGCAAAAAGCGTTGATCTACAATAAATTCGCCTTGTAGCACTTGGTCTAATTTGGTTAAAACTTCGCTCGGTTTAATATCGGTTAAAAAGCCCAATCGTCCACGGTTTACACCAATCACAGGCGTGCCATAGCGTACCAATGCCTGTGCAGCATGAAGTAATGAACCATCGCCACCGACCACAATCACTAAATCCACCACTTCACCCAATAATGCACGCCCAACCGTTTGTACATTACGATACGATGCCAATGCTGCGGTGTCTTGGTCAAAAATCGGATGCAAGCCACGACGCAATAAATGCTCGTACACTAAACGCAAGGTTTCTACAACAGAATCCTTACCAGGGCGACCAATTAAGCCAATATTACGAAAAGATTTATGTGAAATATGCACCAAAGCCTTGCTCTATCTTATTCAAATCGTGGAATGTACTATCATACATGATAATCTACACTATCGCTATATTTTCCTTACATAAATTCTTGCGTTCAGCACGGAAAATTTCGGCTTTTGGCATTCCTTTTACCGATGGTTTCATCAACATGAACCGTATTTTTGTATCAAAAATTCTACTTTTCATGTTGTTTGCTTATTTTTTGACTAATTTTAATCATCATCATCGGCTTTAGGCTTGCAAAATGACAAAAATATTCCCATGATTAAACAATATGGCTTTTATAACAGAATCAACGATGATGAATAAACAACGTGGTATCGGCTTTTTTTCTTTATTGTGCCTAATTGTATTGATTGGGTGCTGTGTCGCATTTGCTTGGTATTTGTTTCATTTAGACCAAATTATTCGCAAAAAATTTGAAGGTCAGCGTTGGGATATTCCAGCGAAAATTTATGCACGCCCATTAGAAGTCAAGCGTGAAAATCGTTTGACTGAAGAAGATTTATTAACTGAACTTAAATTATTGAATTATAAGCAAAATAATGACGTATCCAAATCAGGAACTTATACTTATCAAGATGGTGCATTGCTTATTCATACTCGTGGTTTTGACTTTGGCGACCGTGCTGAAGCCGAGCAATATTTAGCCATTAAAATTGAAAATAATGTCATTACTAGCGTCAAAAGCAATAAGCCTAGCCCAACAGGCAAAACCTATTTAGAGCCATTGTTGATTGGTGGTATTTATCCGCAGCACAATGAAGACCGTGTACTGATTAAATTAGACAAAACGCCAAAAACGTTGATTGCAGCGTTGATTGCCACAGAAGACCGCAATTTTTATGAGCATTATGGCATTTCTATTCGTGGCACAAGCCGTGCAATTGTAAGTAATATTACTGGGGGACGTCGTCAAGGGGGTTCTACCCTAACGCAGCAATTGGTGAAAAATTTCTATTTATCATCAGAAAAAACCTATAAGCGTAAAGCTGTAGAAGCCTTGATGGCAATGTTGCTTGAAGTGCATTATAGCAAAGATGAAATTTTAGAAGCCTATTTAAATGAAGTAAATTTAGGGCAAAATGGCAATTATTCTATTAATGGCTATGGCTTGGCATCGCAATTTTATTTTGGTCGTCCACTCAAAGAATTGAATATTGCTCAACACGCTTTTTTGGCTGGCTTGGTACAAGGCCCAAGTTTGTATAATCCATGGAAAAATCCACAAAAAGCCATACAACGTCGTAATTTAGTTTTACAAAATATGTGGCAACAAGGCTACATTAGCGAGCAACAATTCCAAACTGAGAAAAAGCGTCCACTGGGTGTATTGGCAAAACCTACGTTAAGTGCGGCACGTTTCCCTGATTTTATGGACGTTGTACGTCGTCAATTACGCAGTGATTATGTGATTGAAGATTTAGAAAAGCAGGGATTAAAAGTATTTACCACACTTGACCCAATTGCTCAAATGAAAGCTGAACGTGCGTTTAAAGCCGCAACGCAACGTTTATCGGACAGCAAAGATCCATTACAAGGAGCGGCTCTAATTTCTAATCCACAAAATGGCGAATTGTTGGTTGCTATTGGTTCTACACAGAATTTTACAGGCTTTAACCGTGCTTTAGATGCCAAGCGTCAAGTGGGTTCATTGCTCAAACCTGTGATTTATTTAAATGCTTTAGAATCCGAGCGTTACACTTGGGCAAGTATTATTCAAGACCGTGCAATTGAAGTACCTATTGATGCCAGTAGCACATGGAAGCCTAAAAATTATGCAGGTGGTGAATATGGTGCTGTGCCGATGGTGAAAGCCTTGGCAAATTCCTACAATTTATCTGCCGTGCAAGTGGGTACAGCATTTCCTTTGGAAAATTTTAGCAATCGCTTGTATCAATTAGGCGTGCCACGCAGTACGCAAATTCCAAATTATCCATCTATTTTATTGGGTGCAGTCAATCTGACACCGATGGATATGCTTGCCATTTACCAAACTATTGCCATGGGTGGCGAAAAGCGTACACCACGAGCAATTCGTAGCGTGATTAATCAAGATGGTCATATTATTGAACGTGTAACGCCACATACCGAGCGTGCTATTCAACCAACTTATGCTTATTTATTAAACTATGGCTTACAGCAAGTAGTAAAATCTGGAACTGCCAAAGCCTTAAATCAATCATTCAATCCAGCGTTGAACATTGCAGGTAAAACAGGGACAACCAACGAAGGACGTGATGCGTGGTTTGCAGGCTATACAGGCAATCATGTTGCCGTCGTATGGATTGGTTATGATGATAACCGTGTAACACGCTTTACAGGGGGAACAGGTGCATTACCTGTATGGGCAAGCGTCATGAAGCAACTACACCAAACACCTGTACAATACGCCACACCACAAACGGTAAGTTGGCAATGGATTAGCAATGGCAAACGTTCTAATGAACAGTGTGGCGGCATACGCATTCCAATGAGTGAGCAGAGCATTCCATATCAAGCGACTGAATGTGCAGGTGGCGATCAATATTCATCACACGATCGTGGTGGCAATCCTTATGTCAATGCACATAGTGAACCAGACAGCGTAGATTTATCGCAGCAATATCATGATGAAGCAAACACAACACTCAGCGAGAGTGAAACATCATCACAAGACAGCTTACTAGAGCAAGAAATGTCGCATACGCCATTGGCAACAGAGCCATTGCCCCCACCGAGTGATGAGCCGAGAAGCGTACAGTAAATCCACTTGAATTTAAAATAGGAAGATGCCATGACAACTGTAACAGAACACACTTTACAACCGATCGCATTTTTAGGTATGGGCTTAATGGGAAGCCGTATGGCGAGCCGTTTACTGCACGCACAATTTGCCGTAGCGGTATGGAATCGTACAGCGACAGCGTGCCAGCCCCTGTATGCACAAGGTGCGACACCATTAGATTTGAGCCAAATTGCACAATATCCTGTGATTTTGCTTTGCCTTGCCGATGATGATGCCGTACAAAATGTCATCAGCCAATGCGAAGATTTTTTACAAGCAGGACAAATCATTGTAGATTTTTCTAGCTTATCGGTGCAATGCACACAGCAACTGGCTCAACGCTTGGCACAAAAAGGCGTGCATTGGATTGATAGCCCTGTATCTGGCGGCACGATGGGGGCAGAGCAAGGCTCATTGGTGATTTTTGCAGGTGGCAATGCACAGCTGATTCAGCAATTACAGCCGATTTATCACGTTTTATCGCAGCGTGTAACGCACATGGGCGATGTGGGTACAGGACAAGCCACTAAAATTTGTAATCAATTAATTGTTGCCAGTGCCAGCACCGTGATTGCCGAAGCGGTCGCACTTGCTGAACGTGCAGGCGTAAATGTAACACTACTCGCCCCTGCTCTCGCTGGTGGCTTTGCCGATTCTAAACCATTTCAAATTTTAGCCCCACGCATGGCAAGTCAGCAATTTGAACCTGTACAATGGAAAGTACAAACTTTAAGCAAAGATTTGAACAACGCCGTACAACTTGCTCAACAGCACCAGCTAAATATTCCAGTCGCTCAACACGCTTTGCAACAATTACAACAGCATCAACAGCAAGGCTATGCCGAACAAGATTTAGCCACTATCATCTATGCAGTTAGCCGACCAAATGCTTCGTAAAGGAACACGCCATGTTTAAACTTGCCGTTAATCTATCTATGATTTTTACTGAATATCCACTACTTGAACGCTTTGCCCTTGCCAAACAAGCAGGCTTTGACCATGTGGAAATTCAATTCCCTTATGACCACAGCATTGAACAAATTCAACAGCAATTACAACAACATGATTTAAATCTCTGCTTAATTAACCTACCTGCAGGTGATTTTATGCAAGGTGGTGTGGGACTTGCCAGCCACCCCGAACAATTAGAACAATTTCAACACGCCATAGAAACGGCTGTACGCTATGCCAATGCCCTAAACGTGAGTAAACTCAATGTCCTTTCTGGGCGAAAACACCCAGACTATAGCGAGCAACAATGCTACGATACCTTCATTCACAACCTACAACGCACCTGCCAATATGTACAACAACATAGTCATGCCCACGTTGTTTTTGAAATGATTAATGGCGTTGATTTACCGAACGTACTCATACAAAGCCTTGCCCAAGCACAGCAAGTATTGCTAGATGCCAACCAAGCACAACTCAAAATGCAATTTGACTGCTACCACATGGCAAAAATGGACGAAAATGTCGTACACGCCCTACAACAAAATTTACCCCACATTGGGCATATTCAATTTGCCGATACGCCACATCGCCACCAACCCGATACTGGCGATTTAGATTTTGCTCAAATTTTCCAATACTTAAAGCAATCCGATTATCACGATTATGTTGCCGCAGAATATCGCCCACAAGCACATTCTTTAGACTCATTTGCATGGAAAAACCGTTATTTTGCAGCAGAAATGCTGTAAATCCATAGCGATTTACACCACTTCATGATAAGATAATCACTTTCATTCCCTAACCAAATTCACAAACACAATGACACTTTATTAGGATTATTTATGAGTGCTTTTAAAATTACGGGGCGTATGCTCACATTTAGCCGTATTACGCTTGAAAGTAACGACCAAGCTGCCATCAAAAAACAACTAGAACAAGCAGCAAAACATAGCCCTTTTGCAGGAGCTCCTATTGTTATAGACAGTACGGTAGAACAAGAACTCATTGAAATTATTCAACTTTTAGTCAGTTTAGATTTACAACCCATGGCAGTGGTAGATGGAATTTTGGCAGAGCAAGCCAAAGATATTCAATTCCCTGTCATTCCGAAAGATCGTCCTGTACAGCGTATTAAAGTCAATGATGATGCTGTGGCGACAACGCCATCACCAGAGATTGCGGCAGTCGTCAGCAATACAGCAGCTGATGCAAGCAATGCAGACAAGCTAGAGCATAAGGTTGGCGAAACGCAAAATACAACTCCAACCGAAACGGCTACAATCGATAAAAACACGACTCCACCACCTGCCGAACCACAAATTAAAATCGTAGAACGCCCTGCTCGCACAGCATATCACCCACAAATTTTACGCACAGGTCAAGCCTTAATCCATGAAGATGGCGATGTAATTTTACACGGTGGTATGAATAGTGGTGCGGAGATTTTGGCATCAGGCAATATTCACGTTTATGGTCATGCTCGTGGGCGTTTAATGGCTGGCATTCACGGCGATATTAAAGCACGCATTTTCTGCCAACGTTTAGATGCCGAATTAATTTCTATTGCAGGTGTGTATTGTGTTGCCGATCAAATCCCAAGCCATGCCCAATCGCAAGCCGTCTTTATTTATTTAAATGCAAGACAAGAATTGGTCTTTGAAAAATTTTCACCTTAACAGGATTTACATCCATCATCATCTGATGATGTAAAAATACAAAAAGAAATGCTATACTATGCCTTTCTTTATGCACTATGACATCATGTGATTAACATACAATCATTTGTTTGGTCATTTATAATTCATTTTACTTCCCTTTCTTTACTGAAATGGAAATATCACAGGAGTAACTTCGGTGGCAAAAATTATTGTAGTCACATCAGGTAAAGGTGGTGTTGGTAAAACCACAACAAGTGCATCTGTCGCTTCAGGTTTGGCACAGCGTGGCTTTAAAACCGTTGTCATTGATTTTGACGTAGGTTTGCGTAACCTAGACTTAATTATGGGCTGTGAACGCCGTGTTGTTTATGATTTTGTCAATGTAATCAATGGTGAAGCTCGCTTACAACAAGCCTTAATTAAAGATAAAGAATTAGATAATTTATTCATTTTACCAGCATCACAAACTCGTGATAAAGATGCTTTGACCGACGAAGGCGTTGAGCGTATTATGAACGAATTGTCTGAACAATTTGATTATATCGTATGCGACTCACCTGCAGGTATTGAGCGTGGTGCATTATTGGCAATGTATCATGCCGATGAAGCAATTATTGTAACCAACCCAGAAATTTCATCGGTACGAGATTCTGACCGTATTATTGGTATGCTAGACAGCAAAACCAAAAAAGTAGAATCTGGTGAAGGTACAGTGCGTAAGCATTTATGTATTACACGTTTTAACCCTGAGCGTGCGGCAAAAGAAGAAATGTTATCAATTGAAGATATTTCAAATGACATTTTGCGTGTACCGACTTTGGGCGTTATTCCAGAATGCCCTTATGTACTTCAAGCATCTAACGAAGGTAAACCTGTAATCTTATATTCTGACTCAAAATCTGGACAAGCCTATGACGATTTAGTCGCTCGCTTCTTGGGTGAAGACCGTCCATATCGTCATTTAGAAGTGAAGAAGAAAGGCTTCTGGGCGAGCTTATTCGGAGGATAATATGGGTTTTTGGGATAATTTATTTAGCCGTGATAGTAAAAATAGCAGTGCTCAAACGGCTAAAGATCGCTTAAAAGTGATTGTTGCATCTGAAAATAGCTTAAGCCGTCGCATTAGCCAAGAAACGATTAATCAAATGAAGCGTGAAATCATGCAAGTGATTAATCGTTATATGCGTGGTGTTAATGAGCAAGATATTCAAATGAAAATGCATAAGGAATCAAATACCGAAATGCTAGAAATGACGATTAACTTCCCTGAAGATCGTTAATTCATTGATATTTTAAAAAGGTGAATTATGGCTGTTTCTCAACCAGCAACTTTCAATGAAGAATGGTCAGATGCTCGTGTATTTGCCTATTTAGATCAGTTACCGCCTGCAGGTGTGAATGCTGATTTTCATGTGTTATATCATGCCTTTAAGCATATGCGTGCAACTGATTATGAGCGTTTATTGGTCAAGTTTATTGCTGATGGCCGTGATGTCAATGCTCAAAATGCACAAGGTCAGCGTATTCATGATGTGATTGCTGAGTATCCACGCCAAAAAGCGGCATTTTTAGATGTATTGGCAAAATTTGCTTAATGCAAAATCGCTGTAAAATTAATCCCTGAATGGTCATCGTTCGGGGATTATTTTTATCTGAAATTATTGATTAATATATGAAATACCCCACTCGCCCCTATAAATTTACATCATTTTATGGCAAAATATACCGTTTTCATATTTAAATA
>JAUNHS010000002.1:0-19732 GCA_030523805.1 Acinetobacter sp. | reverse complement strand
CCCCTATAAATTTACATCATTTTATGGCAAAATATACCGTTTTCATATTTAAATAATTTAAGCGGAGATTGGTCGTGCGTTTTGTTGATGAAGCAGTGATTAGTGTAGAAGCTGGCGACGGTGGCAATGGTGTTGCCAGTTTCCGCCGTGAAAAATTTGTCCCTTTCGGTGGCCCAGATGGTGGCGATGGTGGTCGTGGTGGTAGTGTTTATATTCTTGCCGATGATGACACCAATACTTTGGTAGATTATCGCTATACACGCAAATTCCGTGCCGAACGTGGTAAAAATGGTGCTGGTGCAAATTGTACTGGTCGTGGTGGCGAAGATATTATTTTAAAAGTACCTGTTGGCACAACTATTGTAGATGTAGATTCTGGCGATATTATTGGCGATTTGGTGGAAAATGGTCAGCGTGTATTAGTCGCTGCTGGTGGTGATGGTGGTTTGGGTAATACGCATTTCAAATCATCTACCAACCGTACACCACGCAAATGCACCACAGGTTTTAAAGGTGAACAGCGTGAAATTCGTTTAGAATTGAAAGTGTTAGCCGATGTAGGTTTGCTTGGTATGCCAAATGCTGGAAAATCTACCTTTATCCGTGCAGTGAGTGCTGCCAAACCAAAAGTGGCAGATTATCCATTTACGACCATGGTACCAAATTTGGGCGTGGTGGACGTAGATCGTCATCGCTCATTTGTTATGGCTGATATTCCAGGATTGATTGAAGGTGCGGCTGAAGGTGCGGGTTTAGGTATTCGTTTCTTAAAACATTTGGCTCGTACACGAATTTTATTGCATATTGTAGATGTACAACCGATTGATGGCTCAGACCCTGTGCATAATGCCAAAGCCATTATGGCAGAGCTTGCAAAATTTTCACCGACTTTAGCCCAATTGCCAATGGTGCTTGTACTCAATAAACTAGATCAAATTAGCGAAGAAAGCCGTGAAGAATGGTGTCAGCATTTGATTGATGAATTGGACTGGCAAGGCGATGTATTTAAAACATCAGGGCTGCTTTCTGAAGGCACACAACAAGTTGTATATTATCTGATGGATCAAATTGAACAGCAACAAGAGCTAGAGCAAGAAGATCCTGAATATGCTGAAAAAATGCGTCAATTCCGTGAGCAATTAGAAGCGGAAACGCGTGAACAAACCATTGCTGCCAAAGAAGCCTATCGTCAAATGCGTAAAGCACAACGTGAACAAGCCTTGCTTGATGGCGATGATTTTGACGATGATGATGACGAAATGGAAGTAGTATACGTTCGCTAATTCTTTTACAAGCCAACCATAGGAAATTTGCCATGAGTAACTCTCGCCAACTCACACATTGTAAACGTATTGTTGTCAAAATTGGCTCTGCCCTGCTCACGGCAAATGGTCAAGGTTTAGACTTAAATGCCATTGCACATTGGGTAGAGCAAATTGCTCAGCTACATCACCAAGGTTATGATATTATTTTGGTTTCATCGGGTGCGGTGGCAGAAGGCATGGTGCGTATGAATGTAGCACAACGCCCTACGGATTTGCCAAGTCTGCAAGCCTGTGCGGCGATTGGTCAAATGGGTTTGGTGCAAGCATGGTCTAGTGCCTTGGCTCAACATCGTATCCAAACGGCTCAAGTCTTACTCACGCATGATGAATTGGCCGATCGTCGTCGTTACTTAAATGCGTGTAACACCTTACAACAGTTGATTGAATGGCGAGTCATTCCTGTCATTAATGAAAATGATACTGTTTCTACCGAAGAGTTTTGCTTTGGCGATAACGATACATTGTCGGCAATGGTCGCTGGGCAAACACATGCTGATTTATTAATCATTCTCACCGACCAACAAGGTATGTTTGATAGCGATCCACGCAAAAATCCAAATGCCAAATTACTCTCTAGTGTGCGTGCTTTAGATGATACATTATTTGATATGGCAGGTGGTGGCGGCATTTTAGGGCGTGGTGGCATGATTACCAAAGTGCGTGCGGCTCGTTTAGCTGCCAAATCGGGTTGCCCGACGCTCATTGCCAGTGGCGAAAGTGAATTGGTGCTGACACGTCTCATGGCTGGTGAAAATATTGGTACACTCTTTACGAGCGATAATGACCGCATTACAGCACATCAACAATGGTTAGCCGCACATTTACAAACTGCTGGGCGATTAATCATTGACCAAGGTGCAGTCAATGCCATTAAACAACATCATCGTAGTTTATTGCCAGTGGGCGTGCTGAAAGTGGTTGGGCATTTTGAACGTGGCGATGTAGTGGAATGTGTAGATGAACAAGGCGTTCGCATTGCTGTTGGACGGATTAATTTTGATGCAGAATCGGCAGATATGATTAAAGGTTTAGCATCGGACAAAGTGTATCAAGTACTTGGCGAAGCTCGTTCATTGGAAATGATTCATCGCAACCATATGGCGATTTATTAATCTGTTCAATAAGTGGATTATTCTCGCTACTAATGAAATCATTTTACAATTCATTGCTTGCAAATATACAAATAAAACCCAGTCAAATGACTGGGTTTTATTGATTTTGCACAAGGCAATTTATTGAGATTTTTCTGATTGGCGACGCTTCTGCTCTTTAATCGCTTCTTCTTTACGCCATTTATCAGTTTTCATCTCATCACGTGTTGGTCGTTTGTCAATTACTGGTACGCTTTTCACGCCCATTTCATTCAGAGCAAATGCAACCATCATCACTTCACGTTCATTACGTTCTTGATAAGTGTTTGGGCTATGACCTGCATCTTCATCTGCCGATAAAAATGCTGGTCTGCCACAACTTTCCACGTCTTGCAATGCTGCAGCAAAGCGATAAGAATGCGATGGTACAACACGGTCATCACGTTTAGATGTATCAATCAATGTAGATGGATAGCACACGCCTTGCTTCAGGTTGTGAATTGGCGAATAGCTTTTTAATACATCAAATACTTTACGACCTTCTTCTGGTGTGCCGTATTCTTCCATCCAATATTGCGTAACACCCGCTTTTTCATGACGGAATTGGTCAAACACCCCCACTTGTGGTACAGCGACACGGTATTTTTCAGGGTGGCGAACCATAGCTGCCCCCACCAATAAGCCACCGTTTGAACCACCAATAATGCCTAAATGCTCTGGGTCGGCATAGCCAGCACTATTTAAATAGTCTGCTGCTGCGGCAAAGTCGTCATAGCCTGTAATACGGTTAATATGCTCGGCAGCTTTTTGCCATTTTTCACCATATTCACCACCACCACGAATAAACGCATGAGCCCAAACACCACCATTCTCTAACCATACGCTGCTCGCTGGGAATGCAAAGTTTTGGTCATAAATGACACCGTAGCCACCATAACCATATAGCATAGTTGGATTTTTGCCATCTAACTTGATGCCTTTTTTATAGCTGATGTTCATTGGAATTTTTGTACCATCTTTAGATGTATAAAATACCACTTTGGTTTCATAAGCATTTTCATCAAAAGGCGACAAATCAAAACGACGAACATCAATAAACTGATCTTTAGCAATGCTATATTTATAATCCGTTTCAGGCGTTGTTGGATTACTAAAACGGAATCTCACATAGTTTTCATTGGCTTCAAAATCGTCCAAATCAATGTCATCTTCTTCTTTTTCATCAACTTTGCTGACCACATTACCTGTTAATTTAGTAACACTACCCGCACCTGCTTTTGGCGTTAAATCTTTTAAGACCTTGCCTGTTGGTGCATCAATCAATAAGACATGACTAACACCATCTTTCAAGTAAGTCGCTAAGAAATAACCATTGCCTTCTTCATGATAATAGGCTTCACCACTGTCGCCATTAAAAATATCATAGCCTTCTGGGAATGGTACAACCACTTCACGCTTTTTCAAATTATCAAGATTGGTCTTAATAATTTCACCACGACGGTCATTTTCACCACTTACAATCCAAACATCTCTCGTTTCTGGATCAAAATGCACCAATTTCGCCAAAATGTTGTTGTTAAAAATGGTGTTTCTAAAGACTTTATTGAAATAGTCTTGATTGTGTAAGCGATAGGTATTGCCAGTTTTGGTATCTTTAATATACACCGAATCCGCAGTATCCCACGTATCCATGATGATGTAACGTTTGTCTTTGCCTTCAAAGGCAATGCTGTTTACACTTGCACCATCAATATGTTCCAACGGTACTTCAATACGGTCGTTAAAATCAGTTTTACCACCTTTACCAATCGTACGGCTAAACACTAAAGCACGCCACAATTCTGCCGCACCGTAATATAGCGTATTATCGTCTCGCCATGCCATTGCAGGGTTGGTACGGTTGATACGATTGATAATTGGTGTCGCTAATTGACCTGTTTTAGAGTTTACGACATGAATAAACCACGGATCAGAGTCGGCACTGCCTTGGCGTACAAAAAACGCAACATACGTACCATCTTTACTCACTCGCACGCCACGCATTTTTGATTTGCCATTTTTAGACAGTTTACGCTCATTGACAATTTCTGTGCGTTTCCCATCCGGGCTAATCACTTCGACACGGAGATAGCCATCTTCATGACGGTAATAACGGAACTCGCCATATTTTTCACGGCTGACTATGCTAAGTGTCTGCTCACGGTCTTTCAGACTGTCCGCATTTTTCTTCACTTGCTCATATACTGGCGTGTTTTTAATATAATTGTCAGTAATTGCATTTTGTGCATTTACCCAATTATTTACTTCGCTAGATACAGGCTCGCCTACGGTTTGTAAGGCTTTAGTCGTTTCTGCGGCTAATGGTTTATCATCTTCTTGAATCGTACCAATGAAATTACGCTGTCTATCTTGCGTTTTTTCTTTGGCTTGTGCAGGGTTGATTGGGTCATAATCTTCCAACCAACGGAATTTATCTACAATCGTCGCACTGCTGTAATGATCTATACCATCATCAGGTTTGATACGTTCATAATAGGCATGATTAATATTTGCCGTATTCATAGACATACCAAATTCGCCATGCAAAAATGGATCTAAAGTTTCTTGATGATTACGCACAGCAGGATAAGCAAATTGACCACGTTTTACTGTTGCTTCTTCTGTTTCGCTTGCGTGGCTAGGTGTGGCAAGTAAAGTTGCACATGACACCATTGCTACCGCTAAGGCATTTAATCTGAGTAATTTCATGATATTATCCCTAAATAATCTACAATTTCCCCATATAGTAGCCCTTATCATTCAACCTAAAAGCTACTATACAGCACCATAAAGTATTAGAAATTAAAAACTACACCTGCACGAAGGTTATTGTCTTTAATGCGGGCATAGTCCATATTTTCCACTTTATAGGTGGTTTTTTCACCATCAAAGCGTGTGTATAAGCGTACATTTGGACGAATGCGATAATCCGCTTGCAAATAAACTTCTTTGGTTTTTGCTTCATCAAATAAATAGATGTCATCACCATCTACATACGATGAACTAAAGCTCGTCGCACTTAATGCTGCTGCACCTGCTTTCAATTCAGATTTGGTCTTTTTCAAACCATAACCTGCACTCACTTGGAAGACAGGGTTAATATCATAAGCCACTTTTGCACCTACATAATCACTTGTTTTGTGATCTAAAGGTGTATTGGTACTGCTAGACATAGTTTCTTTTTTACGACCCAAATCAGCAGCCACTAAGAATTTACCAGCTTGATACTCTACCGAAGCAGCAACACCTTGTGTTTTTGCAGGGTAACGGTTCAAGGTATTATCAATCATTCTGCCAAAGTCATTGCCATTGTATAACGATGGCACATACGCAGGATTAGCATTGGTTTGTGTATAACCTGTAGCCACACGCACATAATGACGGTCAGCAAATGGGTGGCGATAGCTAATAGACGCACCAAAACCTGACTCTGCACCTGTATTGTCATCTACACGCACATCATTCACACCTGTAAAGCTATAATATGCACTTGTATGCAAGCCTTTCACACCGTAGTAATCTAAACGCAATGCAGATGAGCTAAAAATATCTAGTGGTGTATCTGTACCTGTACGGTTTACATAGTTGGTATGTAAATATTGACGACCAATACTAATTGCACCAATGCCTTTTTTATCAAATGATAAGCTGGTATTGTTCAAATACATATCACGAGAATCGCTATAGCCTAAACCTAAATTCCCTGTAATACGCCAATCGTTTGGCAACTCTTGTGAACCACGAAACTCTACATAAGACACACCTTGCGTTTGCCCTAAACGTGGCTTACGATCGGTACTGGTTTTGGTATAGGTTTGATCTACTGTTCTTACAGTTGCAACGCCATTATTACGATAATAATCGCTTTGGTCGGCATCATTTAAAATTTCATGCACATAGTCTTGGCGTGTTGCTTGAATATCAACCTGACCATTGATGTCTAAACTTAAACCATCTTTTTTGTATAAGTTATAAACGGCATAGCTGTTTGCACTCATACCTACCAAACCTACCATTACAGCAAGTTGTGTTAAACGAAATACATTTAATGAAGTCATAGTAAAAATCCTTTAAAATACCAATAATTACAATTAAACTGCGTCAAGTTTAGAAACCGAAACTTGCACCCACTGAAGAATATAAGCGATCACGTTGGCTAAACTCACCTTCAGTTACATAGTTGCGTGTACGTTGTTTTTCTACACTTGCCGACAATTTCACACGGCTATACAGCTGATAATCTAAACCAACCTTATAACGATCTTGTATGGTTTTATCAAATACTGGGAAATTCGCCCAGTTATCTACCCCAAAACCATTATCAATCAAAAAGTCTAAACTAATCGGCTTGCTGTTATCATCAACTTCACGAGCATAACTTAACGTACCTTTGATGCGTGGCGTAATTTCATACGTCGCTTTTGCACCAAATACAGTGGTATCCATATCATCAATAAAAATACCATTGTATGTATTGCGACCTTTACCATAATCCACGGCTAAAGTCAGATCATTATGCTGATAGCTCACGCTACCCATATAAGACGTACCTTTGATAATGGTATCTACATAATATGGATTTTGATGCCCTTTACCCCGTGCTGCACCTGCTGCAACCGTCAATTGCTTACGTGGAGCAAAGTCAAACACATATTCCGCAGCTACACCATGATTTCTATGCCAACCAGACACTCGGTTATTATTGACATCTGATGCCGCAGTAAACATGTGATAACCTGCAAGCGTCAGATTTGGAATGGCTGTATATTCAATCGCAACGTTTGTACCACGATTTTGAATAATATTTGTTGCATCGGTTTTTTTCACAGGTAAACGTGTCCAACCATCGCCTACTGTAAAGCTACCAAAACGTCTAACTTCTAAACCTAAGCCCCACAATGCACCATAGTTATAGTAGCCATCTTTGTTGTAATCTACCGCAACCGAACCATGAATATTTAAATCCTTCGTAAGTGCCTGATTTGCAACAAGTTGGATAAAGCCACTATTTACACCATCGCCCCTTAAACGACCATCGCTATCTTTACGGTCTTGGTCGGCAAGTACTTGAGCAATTGTCCCTTCCGTACCATAAATACGTGGATCACCCAAAGTATAAGTAAACTTATTTGATGTATGGGTAAGCTGTGGATTAATGGTTACAAATGCACCAAATCTTAAGCCATCTCTGACATTTGGCGTGTCAATCCATAGGCTATAAGCTGGCATACTAAGCACTGCAAGCACAGACGCTGTCAATGCTTTTGGCAACCATTGAGCAGAAAGAGAAATCTTACGCATAAAGAAATGTTCTCCTTAACACCAATTGACCACTCAAATCATTTTGGCTCATATTCGCTACTCATCATTTCAGTGGATTGTGCAGATTGTGATAAAACAAATGAACTTGACCAAACTTTGGTAAAAAACAAGTTAATGCAATACAACGTTTTTAAAAAGTTTTTTACCAAAGAATTGGTTTTTAAACTATCATTATAAAAATGAGATTTCAACTATTATTTTTACATTTTTCAACATTTATACGCACAAAAGAACAAATAATCATCTAAAATACACTTATACTCTAAAAAATATCCTATTTCATGTGTTTATTATGATTAATTTATATATTTTGTAAGCATTATTTTTAGATTTTGAACATGGTTATTTGCTTATTTTTTAGCAAAAGTGAAATAAAATTGCTTTATTTTTATACCTTTAAGTAAAACTAAAGTCTAATATAAAAAAATAAGACGATCTTTCAATCGTCTTATTTTTAAACACATCTCGTCTATTCTATTCAGCATACGGATGCTGAATTTTCCACGCACGATGGATTTTTTGATTTCGCTTAAAGTCCAAATCAATGGTTTCTTGCGTAATTTCTTGAATATCGTACCATTCACTCAAGCAATCATCTAACACAAAGCCACGGTAATTATTGGAAAAATACAGCGTTCCATCTACCGTGAGACGGTTCATCGCACGTTTAATCAGCGATACATGGTCTCGTTGCACATCAAATGTACCGTAGAATTTTTTAGAATTGGAAAATGTTGGCGGATCAATAAAAATCAAATCATATTTTTCCGTGCCTTGCTTGAGCCATTCAAAACAATCACTCACATAAAAAACGTGCTGTTCATCGGCATGATCCACCGTTAAGCCATTCAATACAAAATTTTCTTTAGACCAATTCACATAAGTATTTGATAAATCAACACTTGTAGTACTCGCTGCTCCACCCAATGCCGCGTGTAAACTTGCTGTAGATGTATAACTATACAAGTTTAAAAAATGCTTGCCCTGTGCTTCTTGAGCAATGCGTAAGCGAATGGCACGATGGTCTAAAAACAGTCCTGTATCCAAATAATCGGTTAAATTAACCAAAATTTTCGCTTGCCCTTCTTGTACAATAAATCGCTTGGCGGCAGTACTTTGTTTTTCATACTGATTTTTGCCTGTTTGCTTGGCTCGTGTTTTGATAAACACCGCATCACGGCTCAAACCTGTAACTTGGCGAATGGCAGCAAGGGCTAAATTAAAACGTTTTTTGGCTTTTTCAGGGTCAATTTTTTTCGGTGGTGCATATTCTTGAACGTGCAATTTATCGCCATATAAATCAATCGCTAAATTAAAATCTGGCAAATCGGCATCGTACAAACGCAAGCAATAAATCTCATTTTGCACCGACCATTTTTTCAAATTTTGCATATTTTTGCTGAGACGATTGGCGAAATCTTGTGCTTCTGGAAAATCCACCGTTTGAGCCGTCCACGTTGCTAAAAATGGGGCTTTTTGCTCAATGGCTTTCACTGTGCCAAAACGCACATAAATCGGCAATTTACCATTCATCAAGCGTAACGTTGATGGTTCATTCAACGCCAATACATCAGCATGTTCCACTTGTGATGCAATCACTGCCACATCTTGCAATGGGAAAAATTGCTGAAATTGTGCCGATAAACCTAAATACAAACTACGATTTGATGCTTTATCGCCCAAACGCTCGCCATAAGGCGGATTGGTAACCACAAATGCTCGCTCATGTTCTTGTAAATGGAAATCGTCCCAATCGGCTAAAGTGCGTTCTTCTATGCGAATGCGGTCTAGCAATGACTCAAACCCAGCTGCAATAATATTTTGGCGTGTGGCTTTAACAGCGTCCCAATCGGCATCATAAGCAAAAAAGCGTGGTAAATCGCCTTGCAAGGCTTGCTCGTGGCGTTGCACGGCTTCGGCTTTGAGTTTTAGCCACAATTCTCGGTCATGACCATGCCAACCATTAAAACCAAAACGACGCACCAAACCTGGGGCTCTATCGGTCAAAATCATCAAGGCTTCAATGATAAACGTCCCCGAACCACACATAGGGTCAAGCAATACATCAACTTTTTTGTGCTTTAATTCGGCTTTTTGCAAAATCGCTGCGGCTAAATTTTCCTTAATCGGAGCATCAGTCATGTAACGTCGATACCCACGCTTGTGCAAACTATCGCCAGATAAATCCAAGCAATAATGATGAGCCGTTTTCGTCGCCAATACATACAGCGTAATTTCAGGTTGTTTAATATCAATGCTTGGACGACGACCACAACTTTCCATAAAGCTATCCACCACGCCATCTTTGACACGCAAGGTCGCAAATTGGCTATTGGCTTTAATGTCTTTTTCTAAATGCAAACGTACAGCAAAAGTACTTTGTGGCGAAAAAATCAACGACCAATCAAAATGAACCGCCCCTTCGTATAATTCTTCGGCAATATCTCGGGCATCGTGGCTAAATTCAATTTCATGCTGGAAAATCGGCATTAACACACGAGATGCCAAACGAGACCACAAGCACACACGGTAAGCTGCTTCCAAGCCCCCTGAAATCACGACTCGCCCTGCTTTTTGCTCTAGCACGGCAATGCCCATGTCTTGCAATTCTTGTTGTAATAATTTTTCTAAGCCATCGGCACAAGTTACCCAATAGTGCTGTAAAGTTGTGGTCATTGTCATTACCTAATCGTGTTAAAATAGTGCTTATTGTACTGTATCTTGTAGGGTTTTGGCGATGTTTATCTGTAAATTTACGCTTTATTGCACTGTAATGTGTTGAATGATTTTACTTTCAACGATACGAGCATTATTTTTGCTATCCACAATCAAGCAATTACCTTTAAAACAAACTTCACTTAAATAATAACGCTGTTCATCATTGAGTAATCTGACGATTTTTAAGCCTTTTTCTTGCTTTTGAATACTGGCTTTAAATTTGTTTGCTTCATCTTTACCATTATCATGGAAAGAGAGTGCCGTAATCAGCATTCCTGCAACAAAACACATACCAATAAATCCTTTCAAAAACACCAAAGTAAATTTTGAAGCAATATCTAAGCGTTTCTCTGTAAACCCTTTTTTAAGTAAATAACTTTTAAAATTTCGCAATTTACTACGCTTACGAGACATTGCTTCTTTATAAAAAAATTGGCTCAAAAAGAATAAAAAATATACTGCAATTAAAATAATTAACAGACTTGAAAAATAAGTGAATGCTTCCACCAGTAAATAATAAGCCGCTATATCAAACATTTTAATATCAAAATGAAATGCAGACACATAGCCTGCATAATACAAATATTGCGTAAAAAATGCTGCCGCACTAGCAAAGGTTATTAAAATCGGAATTTTACCCCAAATACTCATGTTCATCATTCACTCAACTCTAAAGCCCGTTGATACGCCACTTTCTTTTTCACGCCCAACAAATCACTCGCCAATTGACTGGCAACTTTTACCGATACATCTTGCAATACACGATTTAAAAAACGGTCTAATTCGGCAGTTTCCACTTCATCTTGTTCCGCTGCACCATCAATAATGAGCACAATTTCACCCTTTTGCTGATGGTGATCATTTTGCACAAAATGCAATAATTCACCCAAAGGCATTTGTTTAATGGTTTCAAAAGTTTTGCTAATTTCTCGTGCAAAACCTGCCATGCGTTGCTCACCAAAAATTTGCACCATATCGCTTAAACAATCCACAATACGATGTGGTGCTTCATAAAAAATCAAGGTTTGCGTATCATTTTTTAGCTGCTCTAATTGCTTTTGACGTTGCGATGCTTTAGACGCTAAAAAACCTTGAAAGCTAAATTTATCGCTCGGCAAGCCCACTGCACTCAATGCCGCAATCGCTGCACACGCCCCTGCAATCGGAATGACACGAATGCCATTTTGCTGTGCCGCTCGCACCAATTTAAAGCCTGGGTCGCTAATCAATGGTGTACCTGCATCACTGATTAATGCCAAATTTTCGCCTGCAAGCATACGCTCAATTAACTGTTGTGTTTTTTGGCTTTCATTATGGTCATGGCACGCAGTCAAAGGCGTTTCAATTTGAAAATGTTTTAATAATGGTGCTGACTGGCGTGTATCTTCCGCAGCAATTAAATCCACTGATTTTAAGACTTGAATGGCTCGTAAAGTCATATCATCTAAATGACCGATTGGCGTTGCCACTACATATAATTGCCCTGTCATATTGCACCTAATATAAAAATTCTACTAAAAAACAATGCTCAATTATCTTATATTGTACGCAAATCTGCTACACTAATGTGCATCATTTGTCGCATTTTTATCATTTTATGACTGCTTACTCGTCATCATCAACATCAGCTACACCCAATATCACGCAAATTTTAGGACAATGGGCAGAAGATTGTGCTTGCTTTCATTTGCAACAGCACGGTTGGCACATCGTCGCACGCAATTTTCATAGTCGCTATGGAGAATTGGACATTATCGCCCAACGCCAACACACGCTGGCATTTGTAGAAGTCAAAGCTCGCACACATCAGCAGTATGGCACAGCTGTGGAAATGCTTTCACCTGCAAAACAAAAAAAATTAATGAAAACAGCACTTTATTTTATGCAACAGCACGAACATTTGGCTCAACTTGATTATCGTTTTGATTTATTTGCCATTCAATTTCAGCATTCCAATGCCTATAATGTGCAATGTTTACAACACAATCACCCAATCAGTTATCAATATGAATGGATTGAACACGCTTTTTGTTTAGAATTAGATGCTTGGAATTAAGATATGAATTGGGTTTTAGTGATTGCTATTGTATTGATTTGTATTGGATTATTGTTATTTATTCCACGCAAACCCAAGCGTAACCCTGTCGTTGCAAAACGGATTTTGACTGAGCATGAACAAAAAATGTTTACCTTGCTACAAACAGCTTTACCACAGCACATTATTTTGGCACAAGTAGCGTTTAGTGCATTTATGACTGCCGATGGTTTTGCATCTCGTAGCGTTTTTAATCGTAAAATGGCCGATTTTGTTATTTTAAATCAACAATTTGATGTAATTGCCATTATAGAATTGGACGATGCCAGTCATATTGGCCGTGAACATATTGATGCCGAACGTGATGCTTTAATTCGCCAAGCAGGTTATGCCATTTTGCGTTATGCTCAGTTGCCTGATGTTCGCCAAATCCGTGATGATGTCAAACGTTTAAAGTAACGGAAAAATAAAAAAATATTTATAAAAAAACAGGATAATTTTAACCCATTATCCTGTTTTTATTGAGCAAATATTCGCTTTATGCTGTAAACACTTGCACCACTTGACCTGTCAAAGTTTGACCAATCAATGGCGTGTTTTTCCCTTTAGAACGCATAGTTTCTGCTGTGAGTTGCCATTGTGCTGTTGGATTAATCAATACCCAGCCATGTTCTGCCTGCCATTGCGTTTCAATATTGGCAATGCGTGCCGCTTGCTGCGTTACACGATTGACCCATTGCAATGGCGTAAGTAGCTCTTGATTGACCAATGCCACACCCAACGCCACAAAGCTATCAAACGCACTAATGCCTGCTTGTGTTTCAGCAAATGGCGACATTTTCGCCGATGCATTCAACGGTTCATGGTGGCTACAAATCGCATCAATCACGCCTTCTTGCACACCTTGACGTAATTGTTGTAAATCATCATGCGAACGCAATGGCGGACGCACATGAGCCAAACTGTTGAAACCATCAATCACTTCATCGGTTAAATGTAGTTGATGAATTGCCACATCAGCCGTTACATTTAAACCTTTTTGCTTGGCAATACGAATTAAATCCACCGAAGCACCGCACGACAATAAGCCAAAATGAGCTTTTACACCTGTTGCTTCTACCATCAACAAATATTTTGCCAATGCCACCGTTTCTGCCAACACAGGAATGGTCGGCAAACCTTGACGAGATGCCACAAAACCTTCATGCACACAACCATCTTTAGCGATTTGTGCTTCTTCAGGGTAAAAGATTACTGTTAAATCCAAACCTTTGGCATATTCCAACGTGCGTAAAATCACATCATCATTTTCAAATGGTGCATAGGCATTTGACACCGCAATACAACCACCTTTTTTCAAGCCTGCCATATTTGCAGGTTGCTTGCCTTTTAAGCCTTGTGTCAATGCACCAATAATATGTAAATGTACTTGTGCATCTTGCCATGCTTTTTCTTGCAAACCGTGGATTAATGCTCCATTGTCTTGCACAATCGGTGCATCAGGTGGATTGACAATGTGTAAAATACCATTCGCTCGTGCTGCCCCACCTTCCGAAGCCAATGTACCGTGCTGCTGCTGCCCAGGTTCACGCAAATTCGCACAAATATCTACAAATGTTGGGCATAACCATTGCCCTGTACCATCAATCACTTGGTGAATATCTTGCTGATTGCTCGGCTCACTCACACGCTGCCCTGCCGATAAATAGACGGTTTCTACTTGGTCTGTCCCTTGTACAGGGTCTAGCACACGCACATTTTCTATTTTAATTAAACTCATGATATTCCCCTTTAAATGTCAAAACTTGGCAAACCTTGTGTATTTAATTGCCCTTGCATTGCCAAGGCTAACACTGCCATACGCACGGCAATGCCATTCGTTACTTGGCGTAAAATCACCGATTGCTCACCATCAGCAATGCTTGAACTAATTTCCACACCACGGTTCATTGGGCCAGGGTGCATCACGATACAATCAGGTTTTGCCAAAGCGAGACGACGTTCATCTAAACCATACAATTTAAAAAATTCTTGCTGTGATGACAAAGCAGGTGAATCAATACGTTCATTTTGAATACGCAATGCAATCAATACATCGCAATCTTTTACGCCTTCGTCCATATTATTAAACAAACGCACATTGGCATCATATTGTTCAAAACCAACAGGCAACAATGTATTTGGTGCAATCACACGAATATCTTGGCAACCTAAAGTTTGCAACGCAGCAATGTTTGAACGAGCCACACGAGAATGTTTAATATCACCAATAATGGCAATGCTTAGCTCTGAAAATGGCTTTTTCGTTTCACGGCGAATGGTCAGCATATCCAACATCGCCTGCGTTGGGTGAGCATGACGACCATCACCAGCATTAATAATCGCCACATTTGGACACACCTGCTGTGCAATAAAATGAGCCGCTCCAGACGACCCATGACGCACCACAAAAATATCCGCTGCCATCGCTTCCAAATTCCACAAGGTATCACGTAAAGTTTCGCCTTTATTGGTACTTGAGCGAGCAATATCAATATTTAATACATTGGCAGATAAACGCTTTGCTGCTGCTTCAAACGTGGTGCGTGTGCGAGTAGAATTTTCAAAAAACAAATTCATCACTGTACGCCCTTCCAATAAAGGACGATTGATGAGTTGATTTTGTTCATTAATAAAACTATCGGCAACATCTAAAATTTGCGTTAATTTCTCTCGTGATAAACCTTCTGTGGTTAAAAAATGTTTTAATTGCCCTTGAGCATTCAACTGAATTTGGCTCGGACTGTGCAAGGCAGCGATGTGTGGCATAGTAATTCCTTACAAAAGACAAAATAAAAAACATTGTAAAGGAAAAGTGATTTTTTTTTAAGTCTTTTTAAGCATAATTATGAATTTATTTTCGCTCAGCCTAAGGCAAAATTGATTTTAAAGAAGCTAAAAAATGAACCACAAAAACTAAAAACCCACTTACTACTGCAAGTGGGCTTTAAATGTCGTTCCAATTATAATCTATTTAAAGTGGATTATGCACTTTCTACGCTAACGTAACGGCGACCGAATTGACCTTTCACTTCAAATTTTACTACGCCATCAGCAGTAGCAAATAAAGTGTGATCACGACCCATGCCTACATTCGCACCTGCATGGTATTCTGTACCACGCTGACGTACGATGATGTTACCAGCAGTTACCGCTTGACCACCGTAAATTTTTACACCTAGCATTTTAGGATTTGAATCACGACCGTTTTTCGTCGATCCACCGGCTTTTTTCGTTGCCATGTCTATTTACTCCTCGTGATTAACCAGCAATGCTTGTAATTTTCAACTCGGTAAACCATTGACGGTGACCTTGTTGTTTACGATAGTGCTTACGACGACGCATTTTTACAATACGGATTTTGTCGTGGCGACCATGACTTACTACTTCAGCAACAACTTTAGCACCTGCAACTACAGGAGCACCAATTTGGATATTGTCGCCATTTACAAGCATTAATACATCGTCAAAAGTTACTGTTGAACCAGTTTCAGCTTTTAACAATTCTACTTTAAGGGTTTCACCCTCTACCACACGGTGTTGTTTACCACCGCTTTGAATCACTGCGTACATATTGTACTCCGTTAAACCCGTGTCGTCGTGCCAATAAAGGGATATATTGATCTTCAAACGAACGCCACTGGGGATAGCGTGATATTATACGCAAAATTTAGCAAATTTCAAGAAAAGAGCCGATAAAAATATATCTTTTTATCGTGGTTATACGATGGATTTTTCACTTCAATATGCAATATAAATAAACAACGATGATGAAGTAAATACAACATCAATGGATATTTATTATACCAAACAGTACAACAAACCTTTACTTTTACTATCGTATATGCTAAAAATTGCCGTTTACATGATTTAATGTTATGATAAATCTTTATTTTAACTTTAATTTCAGTAATTGGCATCATCAAGGCATTTCCCTATGAGCATTGACTTTCAAAAAGACATTCTCTCTCCTGTTGCAAATGACTTTGCAGAAATGGATCATTTTATCCAATCGGGTATCAGCTCAAAAGTTGCTTTGGTTATGTCCGTTAGCCAATATGTCGTAGATGCAGGTGGCAAGCGTTTACGCCCTATTATGTGTTTGCTTGCTGCTCGTGCTTGTGGTATTCAAGAAATGTTACCTGCTCGTCATTTAGCTGCCATTATTGAAATGTTGCACACAGCTACCTTGGTGCATGATGATGTGGTCGATGAATCAGGTTTACGTCGTGGTCGCCCAACGGCAAATGCAACATGGAATAATCAAACTGCTGTATTGGTAGGCGATTTTCTGATTGCTCGTGCATTTGATTTGTTGGTGAATTTAGAAAATTTTACCTTGTTGAAAGATTTTTCATCAGGTACTTGCGAAATTGCTGAAGGTGAAGTGTTGCAGCTACAAGCACAGCATCAACCTGATACCAGTGAAGAAACGTATTTAGCTATTATTCACGGTAAAACGTCTCGTTTGTTTGAATTGGCAACCGAAGGTGCAGCGATTTTAGCCAACACCCCACAATACCGTGAACCTTTGCGTCATTTTGCTGGGCATTTTGGTAATGCGTTCCAAATTATTGATGATATTTTAGATTATAGCTCGGACAGTGAGACTTTAGGTAAAAATATTGGCGATGATTTGATGGAAGGCAAGCCAACATTGCCGCTGATTGCCGCATTGCAACGTACCACTGGCGAACAGCATCAGCTGATTCGTCAAGCCATTTTAAATGGTGGTTTAGAGAATTTAAATGATGTCATTGCCATTGTGCATGAATCACAAGCCTTGCAATATTGCCGTCAGCGTGCCGAACAAGAAACGCAACTGGCAATAGATGCCTTGGCAGCTTTACCAGATACACCTTATCGTACAGCATTGATTAAATTAGCGGAAATGGCTCTACACCGCATTTTATAATTTCAATTTGAAGGTTTTGATTCATTCATAAGAGCCAACACATTTTTATAGTAGATTGATTTTTATGAATTTTGCAAATTTAGTTTTTCAAATGCAAGAACAACTTGCATATCATCAACAGCCAGCGGACACGCAGAAAACAGCTTTAGATCCGCAATTATTTATCACATTAATTGGCTTTTTACGGCCACAAAATGTTCATGATCAACAAGAAATTCAGCAAAAAATTGATCAATTTATTGCCATGATTGTGGCAACGCCCACTGCACAATTTACAATTCAGCAATATTTATTTAGCTTAATGCGTCAGTATAAGCAAAGCCAGCTGTATGCAGATATGGGAATTTTTTCGTTTGATGGCTTTCTTAATCAGCTAGGGCAACGTATTGCCAGCAAATTTTTGCCGATTATTCCCGACCAAAAACAACTGAATTTTTTAGTTGAGCAATTATTCCCTTATGAAAGTGATAGTGAGTGGTTGGAAAAAATCAGCGATGAGCAATGGACTCGCTTATTGATTTTATTTGATCACCCACGAGAGCAATTATCGCACCATACACAAGGTGAGTTGTTGCACGCCATTACCATTTTATCGTACCGATTGAGTGGCTTGGGCTTGTATCGTGAATTTACGCACGCCTTACCTGAATTGGAAGAATATGAATCACCTTTCTTGGTGCAAAACCGAGAAATTATGCTATTTATAGACCAATATAAAAAATTTACACATACCGATGAAGTAACAGTTTTGCCTGTGCCTGATGCTTCGCAAGCATTGGTCATGCTAGAGCAATGTAATGAAATGGTGCTGAAAGTTCGCCGTGCGACCAAACGCATTGGCGTGAGTTTTGGTTTGACTTATTTGCTCACCTTTATGGAGCAATGTTTAGAGCGTACATCTATTTTATTACGCATTTTGAGTGAAGCAAAACCGCAGCGTTATGTATCATTGGGCAAATTTATCCATTCTTTAAGCTATGCCCATCACGAAGAAAAAAGTGTGCGTGCCTTATTAGCAAGTAATAGTGAATTAATTGCATTACAAGTAACAGAAAATGCTAGTCGTACAGGCGAAAACTATGTAAGTACCGACCGTGCTGGCTTATTTAAAATGTATAAAAAAGCCGCAGGTGCTGGTTTGATTATCGCCTTTATGGCGACCTTAAAAACGCTTTCTGCCCGTATGGCGATGGCACCAATCATGCAAGCCTTTGTGTATAGTATGAATTATGGCTTGGGCTTTGTTTTTATTCATATGCTTCATTTTACAGTAGCGACCAAACAGCCTGCTGCAACTGCTGCCGCACTGGCTGCCACTGTACAACAGCGTAAAGGCTCAAAAACAGCACAATTAGCCGAATTAAGCACACTGATTATTAATATTATCCGTACGCAATTTGTTGCGATTTTAGGGAATATTTCTATTGCAATTCCTGTGGCGGCTGCCATTGCCTTTGCATGGGATTTCATTTTAAATGAACCTTTACTCAGCCATGCCAAAGCAGCAAAAAGTTTGCATGATTTAAATCCGTTTACATCACTTGCCATTCCACACGCTGCCATTGCTGGTGTGTGCTTATTTTTCTCAGGTTTGATTGCTGGATATTTTGATAACTTGGCGATATATCGCAAAATTGGCCCACGCATTGAAGCACATCAACGCTTGCTCAAATGGTTTGGCGATGCCAAAGTGAAAAAAATTGCGACCTATGTGGATGACAATTTAGGGGCGTTAATGGGCAATTTCCTATTTGGCGTTATGCTCGGTAGTATGGGAACGATTGGCATGATTTTAGGCTTGCCATTGGACATTCGCCATATTGCCTTTGCATCGGCAAACTTTATTCAAGGTTTAATGACCATTAATGGCGGGCCTGATATTGCATTGGTGATTGTATCTTTTTTAGGTGTATTATTAATTGGTTTAACCAACTTATTTGTGAGTTTTACGCTGACCATTATTGTCGCATTGCGTGCAAGACGTGTCCGTTTTGAGCAATGGAAACCATTGGCAAAACTAGTTTTAACGCATTTCTTTACACGCCCAAGCGATTTCTTTTGGCCACCTGCCAAGCAAAAAGATGAAGCTGAAGATGTAAAATAAAATGCACTTTTAAAACACAACGTATATCGTTGTGTTTTTTATTCGGCTATAATAATCGCCATTTACAAGTCATTTTTAAGGTACTTCCCATGAAAAAATTACTCACCCTTTCTATCGCATTGCTTGCACTTGCTGGCTGTTCAA
>JAUNHS010000082.1 GCA_030523805.1 Acinetobacter sp. | reverse complement strand
TCACCTAAAAAGCCACCACTCTGACGATGCCATAAACGTGCATACACACCATTTAACGCCAGCAATTCATCATGGCTGCCCTGCTCTACAATATGACCATCATCTAAAATAATCAAACGATCCAACGCTGCAATGGTAGAAAGTCGGTGAGCAATCGCAATAACGGTTTTATTTTCCATCATTCGATCCAAACTTTCGGTAATGGCGTGTTCCACTTCACTATCCAATGCACTGGTTGCTTCATCTAGCAATAAAATTGGAGCATTTTTCAACATCACACGGGCAATCGCAATACGCTGGCGTTGTCCACCCGAAAGTTTAACCCCACGCTCGCCCACTTGTGTGTCCAATCCTGTATTGCCTTTAGAGTCGCTTAAATGCTGGATAAAATCCCACGCATGGGCTTTTTTCGCTGCTGCGATAATGTCTTCATCTGTCGCATCAGGCTGACCATAAGCAATATTTTCACGAATAGTACGGTGCAATAATGATGTATCTTGCGTAACCATACCAATTTGCTGACGTAATGATTCTTGGCTGACCAAATGTACCGCTTGTCCATCAATCAAAATTTGCCCTGCATTCACATCATAAAAACGCAAAAGTAAATTAACAAGCGTAGATTTACCTGCACCAGAACGTCCAACCAAGCCGACTTTTTCGCCTGCTTGAATATCTAAATTAAATTGCTTTAACAATGCTTGTTGATGCCCTGCCGCTGTATAATGAAAATCTACATCACGAAATTCAATATGACCTTGCTCTACTTTCAAAGTGGCAGCATTTTCCACATCTACAATGCTTTGTGGCGTAGAAAGCGTTTTCATGCCGTCTTGCACTGTACCAATATTTTCAAATAAGCGTGCCGTTTCCCACATCAGCCAATGCGTTAAACCATTCACACGAATGGCCATTGCCATCGCCACAGCCAATGCACCTGCCGTCGCCTGACCTTGTACCCATAAATAGAAGCCCACGCCAGCCATACCACCTATCAGTAATGCACTCATGGCATAGTTAATCACTTCTAAAGCACTTACCCAACGCATTTGCCCATGCACTGATGCTAAAAATTGTCGCATTGCATCTTTAGCATAACGTAATTCACGGCGAGAATGGCTAAATAATTTCACCGTCATAATGTTGGCATAAGCATCAGTAATTCGCCCTGTCATCAAAGCACGCGCATCAGATTGTTCACTTGCGGCACGCTCTAAGCGTGGGATAAAAAATCTCAATACAATGACAATCGCCACCAGCCAAATCAGCAATGGAATTAAAAATAAAATATCCAAACTGAATAAAATCACGCCACTGGTTACAAAATAAACCAAGATAAAGACTAACATATCGGTACAAGTCATAATCGTATCACGCACTGCCAATGCGGTTTGCATCACTTTTGCCGATACTCGCCCTGAAAATTCATCTTGATAAAATTGAATAGATTGCCCAAGCATATGCTTATGAAAACGCCAACGCATTTGCATCGGAAATACGCCTTGTAAGGTTTGGAATTGCACCAATGCACTGAGCATCACCCAAAATGGACGTAATATTAACAATGCCCCCATCACGATTAAAGCAGTAGAATGCTCTGCCCATAATTGCTGTGGTGTGGAATGGCTTAACCAATCCACCAAATCGCCCACCCAACTGTAAAGCATGGCTTCATAAATGCCTAGCCCCATCGTAAAAATCATGAGTAAGAAAATCCAACCACGCAAGCCTTCGGTGCATCGCCAAAGGAACAGCATTAAATTGTTGCGTGGTAATGGAATGTGATTATCGGGGTACGGGTTTAAACGGTTTTCAAAAAATTGTAGTAAACGTTGAATCATTGTGTTCGCTATAAAATGTGTACTTGTAGGTATAGTATAGCAAATAAACACAAAAAAAGCATAACAGGCGAACCCATTATGCTTTTTACGCTTTCAAACGATTAAAATAAATTAATCGCCTTTATAGCCTTTTAACTTCAAGCGTGCAGCGTGTAACAACGGCTCAGTATAACCTGATGGTTGCTCTGCACCTTTGAAAATTAAGTCTGAAGCCGCTTGGAATGCAATGCCATCATAATTTGGCGACATTGGCGTATATTCAGGGTCATTGGCATTTTGCTCATCAACCACTTTCGCCATACGCTTCAATACATCCTCCACTTGCTCACGAGTTACGATATTGTGGCGTAACCAGTTGGCAACGTGTTGTGATGAAATACGCAAAGTCGCACGGTCTTCCATCAAGCCGACATTGTTAATATCAGGTACTTTTGAACAACCTACGCCCAAATCTACCCAACGCACCACATAACCTAAAATACCTTGACAGTTATTTTCCAACTCTTTGGTAATTTCTTCAGCTGTCCAGTTAGTATCTTTTGCTAAAGGCGGTGTTAATAAATCATCTAAAGATTTTGCTTGTGTGCTCAGCAACTCTTGCTGACGATTTGCCACGTTGCATTGATGATAATGAATTGCGTGAATCACCGCACCTGATGGGCTTGGTACCCATGCACAGCTTGCACCTGCTTGTGGGTGTTCAATTTTGGTTTTGTACATATCAGCTAACATATCAGGTTTTGGCCACATTCCTTTACCGATTTGAGCCTTGCCTAATAAACCTGTTTGTAAACCAATCATCACGTTACGGTTTTCATAGGCATCAAACCAAATTTGACCTTTCACTTCGCCTTTACGCACAAATGGGCCAGCTTCCATCAAGGTATGGATTTCATCGCCTGTACGATCCATAAAGCCTGTATTAATGAAAATAGTACGGTCTTTGGCTTGAGCAATACACGCTTTTAAGTTTGCAGATGTACGGCGTTCTTCGTCCATGATACCCACTTTCAAGCATTTTTCAGGTAAACCTAAAGCCTGCTCTACACGAGTAAATAATTCCACAGCAAATGCCACTTCTTCAGGGCCGTGCATTTTTGGCTTCACGATATACATTGAACCTTTACGAGAGTTACGCAACGTATTTTGACCACGCAAATCTACAATGCTTAATAATGGCGTGATTAATGCGTCCATAATGCCTTCGTAAATTTCCTTGCCATCAACCAAAATCGCAGGGTTAGTCATCAAATGACCGACATTACGCAATAACATCAACGAACGACCATGCAAAGTAATGCTTTCGCCATTTAAACCTGTGCAAGTGCGGTCTTTATTTAACGAACGTACAATGGTTTTACCATTTTTCTCTAAAGTTTCTTGTAAATCGCCTTTCATCAAGCCAAGCCAGTTGCGATAACCTTCAACCTTCTCTTCCGCATCTACCGCAGCAACCGAATCTTCCAAATCTTGAATTGTCGTAACCGCAGCTTCTAACACGACATCTTTTACGCCTGCTTTATCCGTTTTACCGATTGGACTATTGGCATCAATTTCAATAATAACGTGTAAACCATTATTTTTTAATACGATTTCAGATGGTGCTTGAGCATCGCCATTAAAACCTAATAATTGAGCGGCATTTTTCAATGTGGTCGCTTGACCATTTACCACAGCAACAAGTGATTGATTTTCAATGCGATATTGCTCTACATCAGCGTGTGAACCTTGTGCTAATGGGAACGTTTCATCTAAAAAGTTTTTAGCAAATGCAATCACTTTTTCGCCACGCACAGGGTTGTAACCCTTGCCTTTTTCTGCACCGTCAGCTTCAGGAATTACATCAAAACCGTACAACGCATCGTACAATGAACCCCAACGAGCATTAGCAGCATTTAAGCAATAACGAGCATTACGCACAGGCACAACCAACTGAGCCCCTGCAATAGTCGCAATTTCATCATCTACATTTTCAGTAGTAATTTTAAAATCTTCTACATCTGGCACAAGATAGCCAATTTCTTGTAAAAAGGCTTTATATGCTGCTGGCTCAAATGGATTATTGCGATGCCATGCATCTAATTTTGCTTGAATTTCATCACGCTTTTGTAAAAGTGCTGTATTTTTTGGGCTAAGATCAACGACTACTTGCTCAAAATTTTTCCAATAAGTCGCACTGTCCAACCCACTATTTGGCAATGCTTCATTTTCAATAAAATCGTACAATTCTTTAGCGATGGCTAATTTGCCTTGTTGAATACGTTCAGTCATGATTTTCGTCCTATCCAAACTGGGAAATATGAGATTTTTAGTATAACAATTTATTATGCTTTGCCTAGCATAATTTTTTTATAAAATACCGATTATTTATAACATAAATTATTTTAAATAATTCATTAAAATCAAATACTTATAACTAAACAAAATCATTTTACACATTCCTATTTTTGACCTTTAAGACTAAAGTTATATTCTATATAAACAAAAAAATAAGGCAATTTCTTGCCTTATCCTATGGATTTCACATCATTGCCTACGCATGATTGCGTGCAAATTACAGCACTTCATTATCCGTATCGCTGGCTTGAATTTGGCGATGTGCCGAATTTAAATAATCATCAGACTGCATTTCTAGCAAACGTGAACGAGTACGCTCAATCTCAAATGCCAATTTTTCGCCTTGATACAGTTCAATAATACTATCTTGTGAAGTCAGCAATAATTTTACGCCACGGTCATAAAATTCATCAACCAAATAAATAAAACGACGTGTAGGATTGTCCACCACATCATTTAAATGTGGCACATCACTCACTAAAATCGTATTATAACGGTTTGCCAATTCAATAAAATCCGCTGGGCTGCGTGGCTTATAGCACAATTCCTTAAAATCACACCACAGCATATCGTCCGTATGGGCAATGGTTTCTACATCACGGTTATTGACCTGAATCGGTGTATGTTGCACTTCTTTGCCACCAAGCAAGGCATTAAATCGCCCTTGTAGCCATTGTGATGTTTCTTCTGAAAGTGGCGATTTAAATAGCTGTGCTTGCTTCAATACACGCAAACGATAATCCACGCCAGCATCTACATTTAAAATGGTGCAATGCTTTTTCACCAAGTCAATGGTCGGCAAAAAGCGATCACGATGAATGCCATTTTTATACAAACCATCAGGTTCAATATTTGATGTTGCCACCAATGTAATCCCACGCTGGAACAGCTTTTGGAATAAATCCCCCAAAATCATGGCATCGGTAACGTTAGAAACGAAAAATTCATCAAAACAAATCACAATCGCTTGTTGGCAAATTTGGTCAGCGACGGTATCCAATGGATTTTGCTGACCAGAAAGTTTGTTCAATTCCTTATGCACATATTGCATAAAATGGTGAAAGTGCAAGCGTGTTTTACGTTCCAATGGTACAGCATCATAAAATTGATCCATCAACCATGTTTTACCACGCCCCACACCACCCCACATATACACACCATCTGGGTGTGGGTTTTTACGAAAGCGTGCAAAAAATCCTTTTGAATTTTGTTCAAAATCAATCAATTGTTGCCAAATACGTTGTAATTCGCCAACAGCTTGTGCTTGAGCATCATCGGCTAAAAATTGCCCTGATGAAATGGCTTGTGCATAGCGTGCCGCTGGGCTATGGGCTGGATAAGTCTGGCTGGCATCAAATTTTGACATAAAAATCCTACGATGGTATGTAATCTTTATCTGCAAGTATAACCAATCATGCTCAGCGATAAAATAGCTTCACGACTTTTTGCTGATAAAATTCAACATTTACACGAAATTTACTGCAAATATTGTGTTATTTTTCATCAAAATTAAATGGTGCAATGGCTTTTCTCTTGTTTTGCATAACACTTTTTCTAAAAAATCAGTTACAATATGCCCCATCTTTTTATTCTATTTTTGGGATTTGAACATGAGCAATACAACTGGTTTAAGCTATAAAGATGCTGGTGTAGATATTGAAGCTGGCGATGCCTTAGTTGATCGTATTAAATCGGTCGCAAAACGTACTACTCGCCCTGAAGTCATGGGTGGTTTAGGTGGGTTTGGTGCATTGTGCAAAATCCCTAAAGGATATGAAGAGCCTGTACTTGTTTCTGGTACAGATGGTGTGGGTACAAAATTACGCCTTGCCCTAAACTTAAATCGCCACGATACCATTGGTCAAGACTTGGTGGCAATGTGTGTAAATGATTTATTGGTAACAGGTGCTGAGCCATTATTTTTCCTAGATTATTATGCAACAGGTCATTTAAATGTAGATGTGGCGGCAAATGTGGTTACAGGCATTGGAAAAGGCTGTGAATTGGCTGGCTGTGCTTTGGTCGGTGGGGAAACTGCTGAAATGCCAGGTATGTACGAAGGCGAAGATTACGATTTAGCAGGCTTTGCTGTGGGTGTGGTTGAAGCAAGCAAAATCATTGATGGCTCTAAAGTAAAAGCTGGCGATGTATTGATTGGTGTTGCGTCTAGTGGTGCACATTCAAATGGTTATTCGCTACTACGTAAAATCATTGATGTTAAAAATTTAGATTTAAATCAACAGGTTGATGGTCGTAGCCTTGCCGATGCCGCAATGGAACCGACACGCATTTATGTGAAGCCAGTATTAGAATTGTGTAAACAAGTAGATGTACACGCAATGGCACACATTACAGGTGGTGGCTTACCAGGCAATTTACCACGTGTATTGCCAAATGGTGCTCAAGCGGTCATCAACGAAAGCTCATGGCAATGGCCAGAATTATTCCAATTATTACAGCGTGAAGGCGGTGTAGAACGCTTTGAAATGTATCGTACATTCAACTGTGGCGTAGGCATGGTGATTGCTGTAAATGCTGACGATGCTCAAAAAACCATTGACATTTTAAATGCTCAAGGCGAAAAAGCATGGCAAATTGGTTATATTCAAGAAAATGCACAATCTGTTGAAGGTGCAGATGAAAAAATCCGTGTGATTTTTGCTTAAAATTTAAAGCAAAATTGCCGACTGTGTAAGTTATTTCCTTATACTTACCATTTCTCATCTCCCCTATAGTATTGATTTTATTCAGACTTTAGGGGATTTTTATATTGACTTTGTTTTATTTTAACACTTTGAATGACAATGAAAATCGCAGTTCTTGTTTCTGGGCATGGTAGTAATTTACAAGCATTGATTGATGCAGGTTTGGCAACGCACATGGTCGGTGTACTTTCTAACCAAGCCGATGCCTATGCTTTGCAACGTGCGACACAGGCACAGATACCTACTGCCGTCATTTCGCATAAAGATTTCCCTAATCGTGTCTTGTTTGACCAGCAAATGCACCAGCAATTATTGGCTTGGCAAGCAGATTTTGTAGTACTTGCAGGCTTTATGCGAATTTTAAGTGATGAATTTGTTCGCTTATGGCAAGGTAAAATGATTAATATTCACCCATCATTATTGCCTTATTATAAGGGAATGCACACTCATCAGCGTGTATTACGAACGGGCGATGTTTTCCATGGTTGTACAGCACATTTTGTTACGCCTGAGTTAGATTCTGGTTGTGCTGTGGCTCAAGGTGTGTTAAAAGTAAAGGGCAATGAAACTGCTGAACAACTTGCCGAACGTGTGCATCAATTGGAGCATTTAATTTATCCACAAGTGGTGCAGTGGATTTGTCAGGGTCAAATTCAGCATCAGCATGATGGTTCGGTGCATTATATGGGTAAACCTTTAACGCAGCCATTACGCTTTTGTGATGGGTTTTGAT
>JAUNHS010000081.1:5468-7710 GCA_030523805.1 Acinetobacter sp. | reverse complement strand
CTTTTTAACTCGGCAGATTGTGCAATTTCATTGCCGACTTTTTGTAATTGTGCTGCTGCACCATTTAAGCGGTTAAATTGAATGGTTGTACCACTAGGTTGCCATTTTACAGTCGTCATATTGCGTTGTACGTCTGCTAATGTTGCACCATACATGGCTTTAAAAAATTCATCATTACGAATGCGTCCTGCATCTTCATATTGTTTAGGAATATGAAAATCTAAAGCGTAGATTTGATGAATTTGCTCGGCTAAACTTGGTTGGTTGAGCATTTGGCGGAAAGGACGTTGTACAACCGTCCCCACGGGCATGGTTTTATTTTGGTGAATTTTTATTGTTTTGTCGTCTATGGCTTGCACCGTTTCAGGATATGCAGCGGCATAGCATTGTGCAACATTGCGACTACTGGCAAATGAACTATTAGAACAGGCAACTAAAGCTACACACAGTAATAGGGCGTGTAGGCGTGTAGGCGTGTAGTATAATTCATAATCAGACATCCGATACCTTTTAATACGTTTACATCACAAAATATTGCTTATTATTTTACATAAATAACTTATTTTCAATATTTATTACATTTAAATACAATTAATTGTGTTAAACAATATAAGTTTACATTCTAGTTATCTCATCTCCTTATTTTCTTCACAAATAAAAAAGCACCTAGCCGAAACTAGATGCTTTTCATTGTGCTTTGAATTACAGCACCATTGCCGCAATCCAACCAAACGCCAATAAAGGCAAATTGAAATGTAAGAATGTCGGCACAACCGTATCCCAAATATGATCATGCTGACCATCAATGCCCAAGCCTGAAGTCGGCCCAAGTGTAGAGTCTGACGCTGGCGAACCTGCATCGCCCAATGCCGCCGCTGTACCAATAATGGCAACCGTTGCCAATGGCGAAAAACCAAGCTGAATACATAAAGGCACATACAATACAGTTAAAATCGGTACAGTACTAAATGATGAACCAATGCCCAACGTAACCAACAAACCGACCAATAGCATTAAGAATGCCGCCACACCTTGATTGCCTTGTACCAAATCAATCACTGCTTGAACCAAGCTATCTACATGACCTGTTTCTTTCATCACCGCAGCAAAACCAGCCGCAGCAATCATGATAAAGCCAATCAGAGCCATCATACGCATACCTTGCAAGAAAACATCATCGGCATCTTTCCATTTGAAAATCCCTGATGCAGACAGTACTGCAAAGCCGACCAAACCACCCAACGCCATAGAGCTAGTGTATAAATGCACGACAAGCGTTAAAGCAATAGAAACAATCGCCATAAAAATCACGCTTGTTTTCACTTGTGGTGCTGCAGCCGCTGCATCTGCTGTAGAGCCGTCCAATCGCATTTGTGCTTTTGGTGTTACATCAATATGTTGATATTGTCTTGGTTTACGGTAGCTGACAAATACAGCAAACAACACGCCCACAAGCATACCCACCACAGGAATTGCCATACCGACAGGCATCATGCCACGTTCTACTGCAAAGCCGTATTGCTCCCCTGCAATATTGATATTTTTCATGACAATATCTTCAAGGAACATCGCACCAAAGCCAGCTGGAATGAGCATATACGTCCCCACCAAGCCCATGGTTAAAACGCACGCAACTGCACGACGGTCTAGGTTTAAGCGGTTCATTGCCATTAATAATGGCGGCACAAGTACAGGAATAAAGGCAATATGCACAGGAATAACGTTTTGCGATAGCACAGCAGCTAACAATAATGAGCCTAAAATCAAATATTTGACTTTACCCACTTGAGCAGTTGTGGCATCTTTTTGTAATTTTTGTACAATTTTATACGCCATCAAATCAGGCAAACCTGATTTTGCTAAAGCCAACGCAAATGCACCTAAAATTGCATACGATAACGCAATTTCTGCACCACCACCCACGCCACCATTAAAGACTTTCATGGTGTGAATTAAGTCTAAGCCTGCAATACTTCCCCCTACTACTGCCGCAATAATCAACGATAGCACGACAGAAACACGAGAAAGCGATAAGGCACACATTACCACAATGGCAACGACCACAGCATTCATAATTTTCACTTCTATGTAAACATAAACATAGAGCTATTGTAACAGATTTTTATTGTTTATTTACATGATGATGACGAAAGTCCATGATTTATTTGTATTATTGTCATCATCAAGTGATGATCCATGAATAACAAAACCCCAAAAGCCGAAACTTTTGGGGCATTGTATA
>JAUNHS010000081.1:0-5368 GCA_030523805.1 Acinetobacter sp. | reverse complement strand
GCAATCACCGCTTGGTCAAACAACACATTCGCCAAATCATCAAATTGCGTTGATGCTTGCAACTTTTGCACCAATGGGTGCGTTGGGTTGATTTCCAAAATCGGCTTGCTTTCAGGCACAGCTTGCCCAGCTTGTTTCAACATACGAATCAGTTGTGGCGACAACTCACCATCTGCCGTAACCAAACACGCAGGACTATCTACCAAACGTGTCGTTACACGCACTTCTTTGGTTTTTTCTTTAAGCGTATCGCTCAAACGGTCAAGCACAGGCTTCATCTCTAACTGTGCAGTTTCTAAGGCTTTTTTCTCTTGCTCATCTTGCAAATCGCCCAAATCTACTGCACCTTTGGCAATATTTTGCATTGGTGTGCCGTCAAATTCATGCACGAAATTCATCGCCCATTCATCTACACGGTCTGCCATGAGTAATACTTCAATGCCTTTTTTCTTAAACAATTCCAACTGTGGCGAATTTTTCGCAGCGGCTAAACTTTCAGCCGTTACATAATAAATCGCCTTTTGACCGTCTTGCATACGCTCTTTATAATCTGCCAATGATGTATTCACATCATCTTGCGTAGATGTCGCAAAACGCAATAATTTTAAAATACGCTCACGATTGCCAAAATCTTCGCCCAAACCTTCTTTTAACACTGCACCAAATTCTTGATAGAATTGCTTAAATTTCTCTTGGTCTTGCTCATCTTCCGATTTTGCCAAGCCGTCCAACATGGTTAAAACACGACGTGCATTACCTTCACGGATAATTTTCACATCACGGCTTTCTTGCAACAATTCACGGCTCACGTTCAACGGCAAATCGGCACTATCCACCACGCCTTGCACAAAACGCAAATAATTTGGAATTAAATTATCGGCATCGTCCATGATAAACACACGTTTAACATACAATTTAATGCCTGCTTTGGCTTCTCGTGTAAACAAATCATGCGGTGCTTTGCTTGGAATATACAACAGTTGTGTATATTCGGTATTGCCTTCCACACGATTGTGCGACCATGTAATCGGAGCATCAAAATCGTTACTTAAATTTTTATAAAAATCAATATATTGTTCATCGCTCACTTCAGATTTACTGCGAGTCCACAAGGCACTAGCCGAGTTAATGGTTTCCCACTCATCGCTTTTAACCATTTTGCCGCCAGTAGCATTTTCATCATCTTCTGTGGTGTCTTCTTGCCATACTTCTTTTTGCATTTGAATCGGCAAGCTGATGTGATCTGAATATTTATTGATGATATTTTTCACTTTCCATGTGTTCAAATACTCTAAAGCATCTTCACGCAAATGCAAAATAATATCCGTACCCCGTTGTTTTTTCTCAATTTGTTCAACGGTAAATTCGCCTGTGCCACCACTGACCCAACGCACGCCAGCATCAGCCGCTGCACCTGCACGACGAGATTCTACAGTAATTTTATCTGCCACGATAAAGCCAGAATAAAAGCCCACACCAAATTGACCAATTAATTGAGCATCGGCTTTTTGGTCGCCTGTTAATTTAGACATAAAATCTTTTGTGCCAGATTTTGCAATCGTACCTAAATTATCAATCGCTTCTTGCTCGCTTAAACCGATGCCATTGTCGGAAATGGTAATGGTTTTTGCTGTTTCATCAAGGCTAACACGCACACGCAAATCGGCATCATCTTCGTAAAATTCTGGGTGATTAATGCCTTCAAAGCGTAATTTATCGCACGCATCAGACGCATTGGATACCAATTCACGCAAGAAAATTTCAGGGTTGGAATATAAGGAATGCGTAACTAAATGCAAAAGTTGAGCCACTTCGGCTTGGAAGCTGTGTTGTTGAGCAGTCATGAATTACTCCATATTTTAAATTCAAAAAAGATGTGATAAACATGGAGTTGCTTTGTTGTTTTTCAAGTTAAAACAATAAAATAGTGAATAGATAAAATCCTTTAAAGTTCATTTCGCATTCGTATCCACAACAATTCACTCTTTCTAATTCAACTGCACCAAAATTTGCTCTACAGCCAATGCAGCCAGTTCATCGCCTAATTTTGGCTTTAAGGCATCAAACACACCACCAATAATCGTGCGTGGATTGAATAAATAATTCACACTATATTGATGTGTACATTGCCCTTTAAAACCTTGCTCACGCAAATATCTAAACACTTTTAAATCATTCTGCAAATAACTTCTTGCCCACACAGGCGACAAGTGCATGGCTAATGCTCGTGGAAAAGCGTAGCAATTTGTATCAATCAATGGCTCTGGTATCTCTATTTTGGTTAAAAATGCTTTTTCTTGATAGCGTGTAACAAACTCACGTTGTACATTTTCTCGTGGCAATTCACCTACTGAAATCACATGATCAGGGCTAATGATTTGCCCTGCACTATTCATCAAATAACGTAAACTATAAACATAATCACACGCATGATTTTGAAAGGTTTGCACGATAGATTGTACATGATGTGGAGCAAGCGTATTGTCATCATCTACATAGCAAATAATATCTTCCTTGACCAAATAAGCCGATGCCGCATTGATATAACTATTATCCCAGCCATTTTTCCCCGTATTGCACGGTAAATACATCGCTTTTACATCGGGATATTTGCGTAAAATTTGCTCTGCTGTCGCAGCATATTCTGCCCCATCTACAAAAACATAATGCACACAAGGATAGCTTTGCTGCTGCACACTTAAAATACTTTGCTCCAAACTTGCCCGACCGAGCGTAGATGTAATAATGGCAACACTTGGAGATGTTTTATTTATATGATTCATGGACTATTCTCAAATCAAAGCCAATCGGTCAAATGATATGCTGAATTATGTGGTAAATTCAATCACATCAATCGTAGGCGGTGTTCTAAAACGGAATGGCACGCCAACCATGCCTGTCCCCACGGTAACAAATAAATCGCAATGACGATGTTGATACCAGCCGTGAATATGTCCACATTGCGACATATTTTGTAAATAACGCTGCGTAAAATATGGTACAGCAATTTGCCCACCATGCGTATGCCCTGAAAGCATACACACTTTTTGAGCCAATGCTGGCACCATTTCCGCTGTATCAGGATTATGCGAGACAATAATATACGGTTTATCGCTTGGGCATAGTGGTAGTAAGTGCATATCCGCCTTGCCTGCCCACAAATCGCCAATACCAACCAAATAAAATGCAGGAAATTCAATAATGCCTTGTTCTATATCTTCAATATTGGCGTGTGCCAAACTGCGTTGCAACAATTCACGAATGGGCGGGCCAGGGCATTGTTCATCATGATTGCCCAATACAGAATACATTGGCACATTGACTTGTTTAAATTGTTGAATAGCTTCATGCAAATAAGCATGATTAGGTTCATAACTCCAATCGCCTGCTACGATGAGCATATCTACATCTAATGAATTGATTTTACGAATAATTTTATCTAATTGCGACGTTTGCCCAGAAAACAATCCGATATGTAAATCGGCAATGAGTGCGATTTTTACAGGTGCTTGCCCTGCATTTAAAAATGCTGTTTTACGATGATATTGCACACGCAAACATTGTGGCTCAATAAAGCGTGCATAAGCACACAATATCAGTAAAATCATTGTAGGTACGCTCCACACCAGGTGGTAAATCCCTGCAAATGTACCATAAATCAGCAGAGCCAATACAGGAAAAATCACATAAGGCACATACCATGCCAATAAATGACTAAAAGTTTTCCACGGTTGTACCGTCATACTTTGGCTTTGACCACGCCATGCACAGCCTACCGAGCATAACAAAACCACGCCTATACTTACATAAAAATACAGCATCATTATCGTACTCAATATTTATCTTAAATGGAGAAATCGGTATAATGACTTTCATCTCATATTCGCCTACACTTTGGGCATTGCCGCATGATTTCTCATTTTGTTTTATCTCCTTATTTTCGCACCTTTTCGCCACAACTTACAGGCATTTTTTGTTGCTTGATGTTCACAGCCTGTAGCACCTTGCCTACACATAAAACGCCAAGCGAAACATTTGCACTCGCCGAGTCTGTCTCTATATCTACACTTTCTCCAATTCAACAGCAATTACAACAACAAAAAGCACAGCACCCACAACTCACAGGCTACCATTTACTTGCCAATCCGACTGAAGCATTGGCAGCACGCTTGGCACTCATTCATACTGCACAGCACCATTTGGATTTACAATACTACATTTGGCATAATGATAAAATTGGGGCAATGACTTTGCACGCCCTAATGCAAGCGGCAGATCGTGGCGTGAAAATACGTTTATTGATTGATGATAACAATGCTCAAGCGATTGAAGGCATTTTATTTGCCCTAAATCAACATAAAAATATTCAAGTTAAACTCTTCAATCCCTATCGCTTTCGCAAATATCGTGGCGTAGATATGTTGCTTGATGTCAAACGCATTAACCGTCGTATGCACAATAAAAGTCTCATTGCCGATCGCCAATTATCCATCATTGGTGGACGCAATATCAGCAATGAATATTTCAATATCAGCCATGAGTTTCAATTTGCCGATATTGATGTACTCCTTGCTGGGCAAGCCAATGACGATGTACGCCACAGTTTTGACCAATATTGGCAACATGATTATGCTTTTGCCATTCAAGATGTCGTCAAAGCACGCCATCATCGTTTACGCTATGCAGAATTAAAACGCCAGCTCAACACATTCCAACAAAAAAATGAACAACAACACGATGCCCAAACACAGCACATCAAGCAAGCAGCCCAAGATTTTCAAACGTGGCTAGAACAACAACTACAACTGGAATGGGTAGAAGGTAAATTACTGAGCGACCTGCCCGATAAAGTCAAAAATCAAGCACCCCAAGATAGCTACTTATATCATCAATTAATGACCACGCTAACCCCACCGCAGCAGCAATTAGACATTATTTCTGCCTACTTTATACCACAAACACATGGCGTACAGCGTTTAAGTCAATTTGAAAATGCAGGCGTAGATGTTCGTATTTTAACCAACTCTTTTCAATCTACCGATGTAAAAGGTGTACACGCCTATTACAGCCCTTATCGCAAAGCATTATTACAAAATGGCGTAGAATTATATGAATTTTTACCACGCACCACCATTGAAGAATTTATGAATTCTGAACAAGAAATTACTAAAAATCATCGCAAAAAACGCCCAAAAGATGAGCAAGATCAAAAATTATTTGCTGGTGCGAGTAACTCTAGCCTACACGCCAAAAGTTTTATTATTGATAAAAAACAAGTATTTATTGGTTCTTTTAATCTAGATCCACGTTCTATTTATTATAATACAGAAATGGGGGTCATTTTAAACAGCCCCAAATTAGGCGAAAC
>JAUNHS010000080.1 GCA_030523805.1 Acinetobacter sp. | reverse complement strand
TCACATTAAATTTGAGCTTTAAAGGTATCACATTGGGCAATATTGCCTGACTGCCAACCCACATTAAACCAGTGCATACGCTGCTGGCTTGTACCGTGCGTAAAGCTATCGGGTACAACTTGACCTGTGGCTTGCTTTTGCAAATAATCATCGCCAATTTTATGAGCGGCATCCATTGCTTCCTGAATATCGCCTTCTTGTAAAAATTGCGTACGTTGCTGATTTTTATTCGCCCACACACCAGCAAAGCAATCGGCTTGTAGTTCTTGACGCACAGAAAGCTGATTACCTTGTGCTTTAGACATTTGTTGCTGTGCTTGATGTACTTGCTGTGAAATGCCTAGCAAGGTTTGAATATGATGCCCAACTTCATGAGCAATAACATAGGCTTGGGCGAAATCCCCCGCTTGATCTTGGCGAGAAAGCTGTGTTTGATTTTGTTCGCCACTGATGCCCATTTGTGTACGCATTTCTTTAAAGAAATTGGTATCAATATAAACGTGCTGATCGGCAGGGCAGTAAAAAGGCCCCATTGCAGATTGAGCTGTGCCACAGCCCGATTGCACTACGCCACTAAATAGCGTGAGTTTTGGTGCAACATAATTTTTACCCAATTGCTGCTGGAAAATTGGTGTCCACACATCTTCAGTATCTGCCAAAATCGTACTAACAAAAGCTTTTGCTTCTTGCTGCTCAGCAGTTGGATTGCTTAAATTTTGATTGCTTGCACTGCTTTGTTGCGTTACTTGCGTGGTGGCTTGATAGGCTTGCATTGGATCTACACCAAAAAATTGCCACGCCACAAAAGCCACGACAATGCCAATCAGACTAATGCCACCAGTTTTCATTGCACCGCCACCACGGCGATCTTCCACATTGTCGCTTTGACGACGACCTTTCCATTCCATATTAAAACCTATGAATTTGTGAGTGTGAGAGTAGAGCGAATGTCTAATTAAAATTACGCACGTTTAAACATTTTTTGCACCATGCTGACCATTAGTAGCACGATTGCCCCTGCGATAAAACCAATCACGAAATTTAACGCATTTTCGCCTAATGTGCCTAAAATAGAACCCATGTGTGGAACTTGTTGTAAATATTTCACGGTATATTCAATGCCATGATGGAATGCTGGAATCACATGATTGACAATCCCACCACCGACAAGAAACATCGCCAATGTACCCACCACCGACAAGGCTTTCATCAACCAAGGAGCGAAAGCGAGTAAAGCACGCCCAATCGCTTGTTGTGCCGATGCTTTTTTCGCACTGAGATACAAACCAAAATCATCAAGTTTGACAATCAATGCCACCAAACCATACACGCCGACAGTCATCACTACGGCAATGGCACTCAAGACTAAAATTTTATTTAGCAACGTTGCCGTTGCCACTGTACCTAAGGTAATCACGACAATTTCTGCTGATAAAATAAAATCGGTACGGATTGCTCCTTTAATTTTATCTTTTTCCATTTGCATCAGTTCACTTTCGCTTAAACCTGCAAATTGGCTTAACTGTGCTTCATCATCATGTTCGGCATCATCAGGTTTATGCTTACGCTCATGCCAAGCGTGAACCAATTTTTCCACGCCTTCATAGCATAAAAATAAACCACCAATCAGCAATAATGGATTGATGAGCCACGGTGCAATTACGCTAATAAACAATGCCAATGGCACTAAAATCAATTTATTAACAAAAGACCCTTTGGCAACGCTCCACACCACTGGTAATTCACGGTCAGCTTTTACGCCTGCGACTTGTTGTGCATTGAGTGCTAAATCATCGCCCAATACGCCTGCGGTTTTTTTTGCCGCCAATTTACTCATGACCGCAACATCATCAAGCACCGCTGCAATATCATCAAGTAAAATTAAAAGACCACTTGCCATACAAGTACCTTATGCTCATCAAAATTAAAATTGTGAATAGTCTAACGGATTTTCGTCTTTTTTGCTGAATAAAAAGCATATTTTTTATGTAAATCAGCAATTTTTTGCTACGAATTGTCAAAATAACTGTTATTATAGAGAGATTTTATTTTGCCACTAGAATACACATGACACCACAAAGTGAAGTTTTGCTGCGACAGTTACATTTATGTACTGGGCGTGTGTTATTGGTCAATCCACCTGCCGATGATTTATGCTGTGAATTGCTGGAGCAAGCTGCAATCACGCATTGTCATATTTGGACGTGGAATTATGCCGATCATTGTTATTTTCAACGTTTTGCATCACAAGGGGTGCAATCGCATTTTGCAATAGATTATCCCACAGCTTTAGATGATACGATGGGTGCAGCCTATGAGCAAGTCATTGTTTTTAATGTAAAAGCAAAAAAATTATTGCACTATGTGTTGTATCAAATTTGTCGTCATCGTCCAGCACAATCATCATTATTATTGGTTGGTGAGAAAAAAGCAGGCATTGAAGGTGCGGCAAAAGTGTTACAGCAATTTGGCAAAGCACATAAAATAGACAGTGCAAGGCATTGTCAAGTGTGGCAATTATATAGCCAAGTGCCTGAAAAAATTGCTGATGAACATTGGTTACAGCGTTATCCTGTACAGTTACCGCTTGCTGATGGCACGCTCAAGATTGATGTGGTGGCGTGGGTTGGTGTATTTAGCCAAAATGGTTTAGATGTGGGAACAGCGGAATTATTGCCTTATTTGCCACAAGTGAAAGCAGGCAAAATTGCTGATTTTGGTTGCGGTGCAGGGGTGATTGCTGCATTACTTGCCAAATTGCAACCACACAATCAAATCGTGGCGTATGATGTAGATGCCTTTGCACTTGCTTCTACAGCATTGACGTGTCAAGCCAATGGCATTACACAAGTAGCTATTCAAGCTGTGCAAGGTGTGCATGACATTGCAACAGATTTTGATGCGATTGTGAGCAATCCACCATTTCATCAAGGGGTGAATACAGATTATCAAGTGAGTGAAGCACTTTGCCATACTGCAAAACAGCACTTAAATGCCAAAGGGCAAGTGTGGATTGTGGCAAATCGCTTTTTAAATTATCCAGTTTTGTTACAACAACATTTTACGCAATGCGACATCAAAGCCGATAAAAATGGTTTTAAAGTGCTTTACGCAACGCATTGATGATTAGGTCTTATTTTATGAGTGAACAACAGTTAAAACGCAAACTCGGTGCAAGACATCTCAATATGATTGCCATTGGTGGATCTATTGGTACAGGATTGTTTTTAGCATCAGGGGCGACCATTGCTAATGCAGGGCCAGGTGGTGCATTGCTTGCCTATGCTTTGATTAGTGTGATGATTTATTTCCTAATGACCAGTTTGGGCGAATTAGCAACGCACAATCCGACATCAGGGGCATTTTTTACTTACGGCAATCGCTATGTAGATGAAAGTTTCGGCTTCGCTTTGGGTTGGAACTTTTGGTACAACTGGGCGATTACCGTGGCATTTGAATTGGTGGCTGTCCACGCCATTATGCAATTTTGGTTTCCTGACACGCCTGCCTATTATTGGAGTGCGATATTTTTAGCCATTATTTTTGCGATTAATGCCTTATCGGTGAAAGGCTTTGGCGAAGGCGAATTTTTATTCTCATTGGTGAAAGTATTGGCGATTATTGCCTTTATTATCGTGGGGATTGCCATGATTGCCAAAATTATGCTCACGCCTGATGTATCGGTATTGCATAATTGGACGTATCAAGATGCACCATTTACAGGTGGCTTGCAAGCCATGATTGGTGTGGCGATGATTGCAGGTTTTTCATTCCAAGGTACGGAAATGGTCGGTGTGGCAGCAGGTGAGTCTAAAGATCCAAAACGCACCATTCCACTGGCGATTAAACAAGTATTTTGGCGTATTTTGCTGTTTTATATCATGTGTATCGTGATTATCGGCACGTTGATTACTTATACCGATCCGAACTTGCTCAATGCGAAAGAAACGGAAAATATTGCCTTGTCGCCATTTACTTTGATTTTTGAAAAAGCAGGATTGGCATTTGCTGCAGGTATTATGAATGCGGTGATTTTAACGGCAATTTTATCAGCAGGGAACTCAGGTTTATACGTTTCTACACGTATTTTATTTGATATGGCACGAGAAGGACGAGCTCCAAAACTGTTGGCAAAAGTGAATAAACGTGGTGTACCGATGAATGCGTTATTGGCAACGACGTTGATTGCATCATTCTGTTTCTTAACCACGTTTATTGGCGAAAAAGATGTGTTTAACTGGTTGCTGAATATGTCTGGTATGTGTGGTTTTATCACATGGTTGGGCATCGCCGTGTCGCATTATCGCTTTAGAAAGGGTTATTTAGCACAAGGCTATAAGTTGGAAGATTTGAGTTATCGTGCTAAATTTTTCCCTTATGCACCGTGGTTTGCCTTTATTTTGTGTGCCATCGTGATGTTGGGGCAAAATTATCAAGCCTTGTTGGGCGATCAGATTGATTGGTTGGGCTTGTTGGCGACTTATATTACCATTCCGATGTTCTTGGCGTTGTGGCTGGGCTACAAGTGGAAATATAAGGTGAAAATGGTGTCTTATCAGGAAATGAATGTTAAATCTGATGAGCCTTAAATCGTAAGATGAATATGAATAACCCAAGCTATGCTTGGGTTATTTTTTTGATTTTCAACATTTGTGGATAAATTTCACTTAATCCACAAGCGTAAATGTCGGCTTTTGACGACGTTTTTCCGCTATTTTTCTTCTCATTTCCGATGTAATCGCTGAACTTTCAGTAGGTTCATCTAGCGTAAATGCAGGCTTTTCCACTGCTTGAGCTTTTTTACGCTTTTCCACTTTTTCAGCAGGCTTTTTAGCTTCAACTGCTGGCGTAGCTTGAGTATCTGCTGCAATGTGTGCATATTCACTTGGATCAAAAAATAATCCCACGCCATTTTCTCTCGCTTGAATACCTAACAATGCCGCCATCGGTACATAAATATCATGCGATATACCACCAAAACGTGCAGCAAATGACACAGCATCATTTGTCATTTCTAATTGATGCACGGCGTGGGGAACAACATTCAGCACAATTTGCCCATTTTGCCCATTTTGCACAGGGACAAGCACCCCTGCATAAGTCGCATCTACAATTAAATGTGGTGTCAATTCATTATCACACAACCATTCGTACATCGCACGGACTAAATAAGGGCGATTGGGGGTCATATTCAACTCGGTCATGTTGTATCCTTTGTCATCAAAAGTAGGTTTAAAGATAAGATTGATAGCGATTTTGCTCTTGCAAGGTCAAAGATTGACGAAATGCTGTACGCTGAAAAATTCGCTGAGCATATTGCAAAATCGGTCGGCAATGTGGCTGTGGCAAATCCACATGATACGCCTTTAAGCGTAATAAAATAGGAGCAAAAACACAATCTAAAATGCTAAATTGCTCGGATAAAAAATAAGGAAAATGCTGAAATAAAGGCGTTAAAGCAATTAAAGTATGCGAAAAATGCTGTAAAGTCTCTTGCTTAAATGCGTGCTGAGCATCGTGCTGGCGTTGTAAATCGTGCAATAAATGAAACCAATCCGATTCTAAACGCCAAATATATTGCCGTTGTTCGGCTCGCTGTGCAGGGTGGTCGGCATATAATTTATGCTGACGATAACGGTCATCTATATATTCTGCAATGCTTGCACAATGATAAAGTTTAACATTTTGCTCTAATAAAATCGGTAAACTATGGTAAGGGCTTAAATCTTGTACATCTTCATCATCATAATCGCTGAATATGAGCTGATAAGCCACTTGCTTTTCAGCAAGCATATAGCGTATCCAATGTGAGCGAAAATCATCACTATGGCTATAAAGATGAATGCCTTGCGTATTTGGTTTTTCTATACTCATAGTCATGAACAATAGATGAATAAACGCCTATCATACTAAAAAAAGCCATAAAAATCATTAGCCAAGTGAGAGAAAGCCATAAAAAAACCTTGCCACAAGGACAAGGTTTTTTGCACAATCGCAATAACGGATTAACGTTTTGAGAATTGTGGGCGACGACGTGCTTTGCGTAAACCAAGTTTCTTACGTTCAACTTCACGAGCATCACGAGTAACGAAACCAGCTTTACGAAGAGCAGGTTTTAATGCTTCATCAGACGCAATTAACGCACGAGTAATACCGTGACGGATTGCACCTGCTTGACCACCAATACCACCACCTTTCACAGTGATATAAAGGTCAAATTTACCTACAACATCTAATAATTCTAAAGGTTGCATAACAACCATACGAGCAGTTTCACGACCGAAATATTGCTCTAAAGTTTTATTATTGATAGTGATGTTACCAGTACCCGCAGATAAGAATACACGAGCGGTTGCTGTTTTACGGCGACCTGTGCCGTAGTCATATTGTTTAGCCATGTGATGTATCCCTTAGATGTCCAAAACTTGTGGCTGTTGAGCAGCGTGTGGATGTTCGCTACCAGCATACACTTTCATTTTTTTGATCATTGCATAACCAAGTGGACCTTTTGGCAACATACCTTTTACAGCACGTTGGAAAATTTCTTCTGGGTTTTTCGCAACTAATTTTTCAAAGTTAGTTTCTTTTAAACCACCTGGGAACTCAGTATGACGGTAGTATTTTTTGTCAAGAGACTTGTTACCAGTTACTTGAATGTTTTCAGCGTTGATTACAACGATGTAATCACCTGTATCAACATGTGGAGTGTAAGTAGTTTTGTGTTTACCACGCAAACGGCGAGCGATTTCAGTCGCTAAACGACCAAGCGTTTTACCTGTAGCATCAACAACGTACCAATCGTGTTGTACTTCAGCAGGTTTTGCACTGATAGTTTTCATTTCAATACCTATTATAGTTGGTTTGGGCGACATTGCCCAAACTGGATAAAATCCCTACATAAAGGGACGTGCTATTTTAATTGATTTTAAAGCGACTTTCAAGAGATTGTATGGCTATTTTTGATGGAAATGAAATATTTTAGCTTTAAATGCCGTGCTATGTTAAAATGGCGACATTCATTTTTAATTTATTTTGTTGAAAGACGATGCAAACTTATCTTAATTTATTACAACACATTTTAGATCATGGTGGCGATAAAGGAGATCGCACAGGCACAGGCACACGTTCGGTATTTGGTTATCAAATGCGATTTGACTTGTCGCAAGGCTTTCCACTTTTGACCACCAAAAAAGTGCATTTAAAATCCATTATTCATGAATTGCTTTGGTTTTTAAAAGGCGATACCGATGTCGCTTATTTACAGCAAAATAAAGTAACCATTTGGGACGAATGGGCGACGGCTGAACAGACGGCACGGTTTGGGCGTAAAGCAGGCGATTTAGGCCCTGTGTATGGGCATCAATGGCGAAATTTTGGAGCAACTAAAAATGCTGATGGAGCATACAATAGCGATGGTTTTGACCAAATTTCGTGGCTCATCAATGAAATCAAAACCAATCCTAATTCACGTCGTTTGATTGTGTCGGGCTGGAATCCACATGAAGCAGGGCAAGTAGCGTTACCGCCGTGTCATACTTTATTCCAATTTTTTGTGCAAGATGGCAAATTATCGTGCCAGTTGTATCAACGTAGTGCCGATGTATTTTTAGGCGTGCCGTTTAATATTGCCAGTTATGCACTTTTAACGCACATGGTGGCACAGGTGTGTGGTTTGGGTGTTGGCGAATTTGTGTGGACAGGTGGCGATACGCATTTGTACAGCAATCATTTTGAACAAGCAAAATTACAGCTTAGCCGTGAGCCTTTGCCGCTCTGTCAGTTGCAATTAAATCCTGAAATTGATGATATTTTCGCCTTTAAATTTGATGATATTGCTATTGTGAATTATCAGTCGCATGAAGCAATTAAAGC
>JAUNHS010000001.1:43153-44285 GCA_030523805.1 Acinetobacter sp. | reverse complement strand
CAAAAATTCAAAAAGGCAGAAAAGAAATTTAAACGTGGTTAAAATGTTTAAATGCAATCTGTAAAATAAAACCCTAGTCATGATGATTAGGGTTTTATTTTGGATTACTGGTGATCTTTTTTGAGATCTCTTAAAATTTCACGAATTTCTCTAATATTGCTATCACTGCTATTTAAGAACCAATCATACTTTAGGAAAGCTAACAAAGGGTCAATGACTTCTTTTGTTGTTTTATCTACACCTGCTTCATAAATCGCATCTCTGATACTTGAAGACATGGCGTAATAACCACGCAATTTATAAATTTTTATGAAACATAATTTAGATGTACCATCATGAAGCCCTTTTTCAGCAATCATACGTTCTAATTTTTTAACATCGTATATAGTTCTAATTTGTTCCCAACGGGCAGACATAGTACGCTCAAAGCTATGCGTTGTTGCCGAACGAATGCCTTTAAATAAATTGCCAAAAAAGCCCATAATTTCTCCTTTGATATTACTTAATTGATTTGTGGTTAAAACTCTGTGTTATTGCATGGTCTGTTACAGCTAAAAGTATATTGTAAAAATATTGTAGATCAAGTAAATTCTTTGCTGTCCTTGGCAATAATCATTTACATTAAAAAGGTTCAAGGCTATAATGAAACCATGTTTTTTTAGATGATAAAAAACATCATCGCACCCTGTACTATTTCACAAGAGGCAAAAATAATGTCAATGTTTAACCACATTCAAGCTGCACCAGCAGATCCTATTTTAGGTTTAGGCGAAGCATTCAAGGCAGATACTCGTAGCACGAAAATCAATTTGGGCATTGGGGTATATAAAGATGCTCAAGGTCAAACACCGATTGTAAAAGCAGTAAAACAAGCAGAACAACGCTTATTAGACAGCGAAAATACCAAAAATTACTTAACCATTGATGGCGTACAAGCCTTTAATGCTCAAACACAAGTTCTATTATTTGGCGAAAATGCTGAAGTGATAACTAGCCAACGTGCAAAAACTGCACAGAGTTTAGGTGGTACAGGGGCATTGCGTATTGCTGCTGAATTTATTAAACGTCAAACATCAGCAAAACGTGTGTGGATTTCTACACCAACATGGCCAAACCACAATGCGATTTTTAA
>JAUNHS010000001.1:19920-43053 GCA_030523805.1 Acinetobacter sp. | reverse complement strand
GTGAAAAATCATCGTGAATTGTTGGTTGCAAGTTCATATTCTAAAAACTTCGGTTTGTACAATGAGCGTGTCGGTGCGTTTACTTTAGTGGCTGATAATGCTGAAGTTGCCAATAATGCGTTTAGCCAAATCAAATCAATTATTCGTGTATTGTATTCAAATCCATCTTCTCACGGTGCAAGTGCCGTTGCGACGGTATTGGGCGATGCACAATTAAAAGCGGATTGGATTGCTGAATTGGCAGAAATGCGTGGTCGTATTAAAGCAATGCGTGCTAAATTTGTAGAAACTTTAAAAGCCAAAGGTGCAACGCAAAACTTTGATTTTATTATTCAACAAAATGGTATGTTCTCATTTAGCGGTTTAAGCCCTGAGCAAGTGGATCGCTTAAAAGATGAATTTGCGATTTATGCCGTACGTTCAGGTCGTATTAACGTGGCAGGTATTACTGATGATAATATTGATGCCTTGTGCGATGCGATTGTAAAAGTGCTTTAATCGTTTGATTTAAAGTTAATTTATAAAACGGTAAGTGCGATGCTTACCGTTTTTTATTGGCAGAATGTAAGTTTATAAACATGATGAACATTGATGTATTATGCTATAATTATTGCACCATAGTCATGATGAAATGGTGGAAATCTAAGGAGCTTATATGAAACTAAAAACATTGCCGAAAATTAAAGTACGCAATCATGTGGCATTATCGCCCTTATTGAAAAAAGGTGGGGTATTTGCCAGTGAACAACCTAAAGCTCAACATCGCCGTGAGCGTAAGCAAAGCAAACAGCAATTACGCAAAAGTATTTGGCTGTGATGTGTAGGAGTGAAAAATGAACAATTTAATGATGACACAGTATGGAGAACAGAGCGGAGCGTTTCCGCTCTTTTTTATGTTTAACGATTGCAAAATGCTGAATTTCATAAAAAAATAAACAATGAAAAAAACGATAAAAGTTTAAATTTAATAATTAAAAACGATGATAAGTAATAAAAAGCAAGCTATAAGTAAGGTTTTGTACAATAATTGGACATCATCTAAGCCTAAAGGCGAAACACAAGTAACTAGCAAAAAACGTGGGAAATCGGTTACAATTAGCAAGATTAATTTTATGTTATGTTTGAGTCTGTTTATCAGCTCGGCATTTTCTATTCTTTTTTAAATGGGCAGCCAGGAGTTTTCCCCGCATGAGTTCCATTACTTCATACGATTGGGCAGTGATTGCCTTTGTAATCGGTGTTACTTTTCTTTGTGTTTTTATGCTCACTGTACCGTTATTATTGGGCGGTAAATCGTGGGGGCGTGCAAAACAAGAGCAGTTTGAATCAGGTGTTGTGAGTGCTGGTGGTGCTCGCATTCGTTTGTCTGCAAAATTTTATCTGGTTGCGATTTTCTTCGTGGTATTTGACCTTGAAGCCTTGTATCTTTACGCATGGGCAACGTCAGTGCGTGAAGTGGGTTGGATTGGTTTTATTACGGCAGCGATTTTTATTTTAGTGCTATTTGTAGGCTTGATTTATGAGCTTTCTACAGGAGCGTTGAACTGGTCGCCAAGTGATCGCCGTAAAGCAGCAGGCATTAAACCAAAAATTGGTTCGCCAAAAATGGATCTTGCTGAAATTACCCGCTTTAATTCTATTGATGAATTGGTGAAAGACCCAACAGGTCAAATCCCTGCACAGTCATCAGGTCGTGTAAAAGATAAAGCGTCTGCAACAGATGTAGCGAAGTAGGAGTCGTCAGATGAAATATACCCTAACACGAGCGAATCCCAACGCTGATCAATATCCAATGCAGGATCGTTTAATTGTTACCGATCCATTGGAAGAAGAAGTGAATAAAAACGTGTTTATGACACGTTTGGAAGATTTGGCTCATACTGCAATTAACTGGGGTCGTAAAAATTCTTTATGGCCGTTTAACTTTGGTACATCGTGCTGTTATGTAGAGTATGCAACCACTTTGACAGGGGTGCATGACTTATCACGTTTTGGTGGGGAAGTTATTCGTGCTTCGCCACGTCAGGCCGATGTCATGATTGTCGCTGGAACGTGCTTTATTAAAATGGCACCTGTTATTCAGCGTCTTTATGAGCAGATGCTTGAGCCTAAATGGGTGATTTCAATGGGGGCATGTGCCAACTCGGGCGGTATGTACGATATTTACTCGGTGGTGCAAGGTGTGGATAAAATCATTCCTGTTGATGTGTATATTCCAGGGTGTCCGCCACGTCCAGAAGCGTTGATTCAAGCCATTATGGTATTACAAAATCAAATTCAATTAGAACGTCGTCCATTATCAGCGGTCATAGGGGAAGATATGAAACCTGTCTATAAACCGAAGATGATGCCAGAACGTGATCGTAAGAATGCGGAACGTATTGCCGTGAAAAACTTGCGTTCTATGGACGAAATTAAATAATAAGGTCGTTATTGGATAGGTCGTGAGCCAGTTGCCAACGTGCTATCCATAATGATGATGCAGAATTAATAATTGAAATAGGAAGCCGCCAATGGCTGAAATAGAAACCGCTAAGCCAGAATCAGCACCAGTTGATTCCCGCCCAGCATTTGCCATTATAGAAGAGTTGAAAGCCAAGTTTGGCGATACCTTCTATGTGCAAACGACGTGCGAAAATTTCCCAACCATTTGGGTTGAGCGTAGCCAAGTGCAAGAAGTCTTGATGTTCTTGCGTAAGGTTGTTCGTCCTTATGTGATGTTGTTTGACTTGTCTGCAATGGACGAGCGTTTGCGTACGCATCGTGATGGTTTGCCACCATCAGATTTTACGGTGTTCTACCATTTATTATCGCTTGAGCGTAATAGTGATATTCGTGTCAAAGTGGCGTTGAGCGAGTCAGATTTGAATATCCCAACGGCAACCAATATTTGGCCGAATGCCAACTGGTATGAGCGTGAAGCCTACGATATGTTTGGTATCAATTTTGAAGGTCATCCGATGCTTCGCCGTATTTTGTTGCCAACGTATTGGGAAGGTCATCCATTGCGTAAAGAATATTCTGCTCGTGCGACAGAATATACGCCTTATATGCAAAACCAAGCCAAGCAAGATTTTGAGCAAGAGCATTTGCGTTTCGTGCCTGAAGATTGGGGCTTGAAGCGTGGTAATGCCGATGAAGATTTCATGTTCTTGAACTTAGGCCCGAACCATCCATCTGCTCACGGTGCATTCCGTGTTGTGTTGCAGTTAGATGGCGAAGAAGTGAAAGATTGTGTGCCTGATATTGGCTATCACCACCGTGGTGTAGAGAAAATGGCGGAGCGTCAAACATGGCATTCGTTCATTCCTTATACTGACCGTGTGGATTATTTGGGTGGTTCTGCACAAAATATGCCGTATGTGATGGCAGTAGAGCAATTAGCAGGCATTCAAGTGCCGCCACGAGCTCAAGTGATTCGTATCATGTTGGCAGAATTGTTTCGTATGAGTAACCATTTGGTGTTCATCGGTACATCTATCCAAGATGCGGGCGGTATGACCCCGATTTTCTATATGTTCGCTGACCGTCAAAAGATTTTTGATATTGTAGAAGCGATTACAGGTTATCGTTTGCACCCATCATGGTTCCGTATTGGGGGGACTGCACACGACTTGCCAAACGGTTGGCATAAACTCGTCAAAGAATTGCTAGACTGGATGCCAAAACGTCTTGATGAATACTATAAAGCTGCATTGCGTAACTCGGTATTTATCGGTCGTACTCGCAACGTTGCACAATATGATGCCAAATCAGCATTGGCATGGGGTGTAACAGGTACAGGCTTGCGTGCAACGGGTATTGATTTTGACGTGCGTAAGGCTCGCCCTTATGGTGGTTATGAAAACTTTGATTTTGAAGTGCCATTGGAATACGAAGGCGATGCCTATGCTCGTGTGATGGTGCATTTCCATGAAATTAAAGAATCGTTAAAAATTATCAAGCAATGTTTGGATAATATGCCTGAAGGGGCGTATAAAGCTGATCACCCATTGGCTGTTCCACCACCAAAAGATAAGACTTTACAGGATATTGAAACCTTGATTACGCACTTCTTGAGCGTATCGTGGGGGCCTGTGATGCCAGCAGGCGAGTCGGCATTTATGGCGGAAGTGGTCAAAGGTGCAAGTACTTATTATGTAACGTCTGATAAATCAACCATGAGTTATCGTACCCGTATTCGTACACCAACATTCACGCACTTACAGCAAATTCCGTCAGTGATTAACGGTAGTTTGGTGTCGGATTTAATTATTTATCTCGCTACGATTGACGTGGTGATGGCAGACGTGGATCGTTAAGGGGACATTCATTATGATGATTTTGACTGATAAAAAACCACGTGTGAATGTAGAAGGGATTTTAACCCACGATGAATTGCATGAAATTGATCATTATATTCATCACTACCCTTATCCACGTGCTGCGTGTTTAGATGCGTTAAAAATTGTACAGCGTCGTAACGGTTGGATTGATGATGCTCAGCTCAACGCCATCGCTCAAGTATTAGGTATGAGCGTAGCCGATTTGGAAGGTGTGGCAACATTCTATAACCGTATTTATCGTCGTCCTGTGGGTCGCCATGTGATTTTATTGTGCGATTCAATTGCGTGTTTCTTGATGGGTGCGGAAACTTTAGCCGAAGCATTCCAACGTGAATTGGGCATTCAATTTGGTCAGACGACAGAAGATGGTCGTTTTACCTTGTTGCCAATTTGCTGTTTAGGAAATTGCGATAAAGGCCCAACCTTGATGATTGATGAAGATACACACGGTCTTGTTGATGTGAGTTCTGTCAAGCAGTTATTGGAGAAGTATGTATGAACCAACAGCCAATTCCAATTTATGGTGATGGAAACCCAGAAACACATCCATTAACGTGGCGATTAAGCAAACACGACCATGTTCACGCGATTGAAGATTATGAAGCCCTAGATGGTTATGCAGGCTTTAAAAAAGCAATTGGCATGACACCGAAAGATGTACTGGAAGTGATTAAAGGTGCAACGGTAAAAGGTCGTGGTGGTGCAGGTTTCCCAGCAGGGATTAAATGGTCATTGATGGCACCAAATGATAATAGTGGCCCACGTTATTTGATTTGTAATGCCGATGAGATGGAACCTGGTACGTTTAAAGACCGTCTATTGATGGAACGTTTACCGCATCAGTTGATTGAAGGTATGTTGATTGCCGCTTATACCTTAGAAGCGACGCAAGGTTATATCTTTATCCGTGGTGAATATATTGAAGCAGCAAAATATTTAAATGCCGCTTTAGACCAATGCCGTGCTAAAGGTTATCTTGGGGATAATATTTTAGGCACAGGTTGGAATTTTGAATTGCACGTGCATACAGGTGCAGGGCGTTATATCTGTGGTGAAGAAACGGCATTGATTAACTCTTTAGAAGGTCGCCGTGCCAATCCACGTACTAAACCACCATTTCCACAAGTGGCAGGGGCTTGGGGTCGTCCAACGATTGTAAATAACGTGGAGACTTATAATAACTTGCCTGCGATTATGTTGCGTGGACCAGAGTGGTACATCAACTTATCGGCACATAAGTCTAAAGACCCAGGTACTAAAATTTATGGTGCATCAGGTAAAGTGCGTTTCCCAGGTTTATGGGAATTACCATTTGGTACGACAGCACGAGAAGTGATTGAAGACCATGCAGGCGGTATGCAAGACGGCTTAAAACTTAAAGCATGGCTACCAGGTGGGGCATCAACCGACTTTTTAACCGATGAACACATTGATTTACCAATGGACTCGGAAAGCATCATGAAAGCAGGTTCTCGTTTAGGGACGTGTTTGTTGATGGTGGTTGATGAAACACAATGTATGGTGTCTTTAACCCGTAATTTAGAAGAGTTTTTTGCTCGTGAGTCGTGCGGTTGGTGTACGCCATGCCGTGATGGTTTACCATGGAGCGTCAAAGCATTAAAAGCGATTGAAGCAGGTGAAGGCAAGATGGAAGATATTCAACACTTGCAAGAACTCACTAAAAAATTGTGGATTGGTAAAACGTTCTGTGCTCACGCTCCAGGGGCAATGGAACCTTTACAAAGTGCATTAAAATATTTCCGTAGCGAGTTTGAAGCGAAAGTCACTGATCGCCCACAAACCAGCCAAGCGGAACAAGCGTAAGGAATTCGTCGATGGCTACTATTCATGTCGATGGAAAACAATACGAAGTAAACGGCTCGGAAAATTTATTACAAGCGTGTTTATCTTTAGGTATTGATATTCCGTATTTTTGCTGGCACCCATCATTAGGTTCGGTTGGTTCTTGCCGTCAGTGTGCGGTTAAACAATATACCGATGAAAATGACACCCGTGGTCGTTTGGTGATGTCGTGTATGACACCTGCATCAGCCCCAAATGGCGATGTTTATATTTCAGTAGAAGACCAAGAAGCGGTGGATTTCCGTGAGTCTGTGGTTGAATTTTTAATGACCAACCACCCACACGACTGTCCAGTGTGTGAAGAAGGTGGACACTGTCATTTACAAGATATGACGGTAATGACAGGTCATGACCGTCGTCGTTATCGCTTTACCAAGCGTACGCACCATAACCAAGAGTTAGGTTCGTTTATTGCACATGAAATGAACCGTTGTATTGCGTGTTATCGTTGTGTGCGTTATTACCGTGATTATGCGGGTGGTACAGATTTTGGCGTGTATGCTAACGCATCTCGTGTGTATTTTGGTCGTCCAGAATCAGGCACATTGGAAAGCGAATTTTCAGGTAACTTGACTGAAATTTGTCCAACAGGTGTATTCACCGATAAAACGCATTCTGAACGTTATAACCGTAAATGGGATATGCAATACGCACCAAGCGTGTGCCAAGGCTGTTCATCAGGCTGTAATATTTCTCCAGGGGAACGTTATGGCGAATTGCGTCGTGTGGAAAACCGTTTTAATGGTTCGGTAAACCAATATTTCCTTTGCGATAAAGGTCGTTTTGGTACAGGTTATGTCAATAATGCTGACCGTCCACGCCAGCCACAGCTGCGTACAGCTCAAACTGCTGAAACAGTATCGGTTGATCAAGCTCTTGATTTTACCATTGCTCAATTACAAGGCAAAAAAGTGTTGGGTATCGGCTCGCCACGAGCAAGTTTAGAGTCTAACTTTGCTTTGCGTGAATTGGTGGGTGCAGACGCATTTTCTACAGGTATGAGTGCCAAAGAGCAATCATTGGTGGAATTAGCCATTTCAATCATGCAAAGTGAAGGCATTTACAACCCAAATATGCGTGAAATTGAAAGCTATGATGCCGTGTTGATTTTAGGCGAAGATTTAACGCAAACAGCACCACGCATGGCATTGTCTGTACGTCAAGCAGCGAAAAATAAAGCCAAAGAAATGGCAGCTGCACGTCGCACCGATAGTTGGTTGGCTGAACCATTACAACGTATTGCTCAAGAAGCGAAATCGCCAATTTATATTTTAGCGACAACGCAAACACGTTTATCGGACGTGGCAGAAGCTGAAGTGGTGGCATCGCCAAATGATATTGCACGTTTAGGTTTTGCCGTGGCTCAAGCTGTGAAAGGCGAAGTATTGGCAGGCTTAGATGATGATGCGAAGCAATTTGCTCAAACCGTTGCTGATACATTAAAAGCAGCGAAAAAGCCGTTGATTATTTCAGGTACGAGCTTGCAAGATGCTGCCATTATGGAAGCTGCTGCTGAAGTGGCTCAAAGTTTAGGTCAAAATGCAGGCTTAACTTTAACCGTGCCAGAAGTCAATTCTATGGGCGTGGCATTGTTGGGTGGTTTAAGCCTAGAGCAAGCCTTTGCACAAGATTATGATGCTGTTGTGGTGGTGGAAAATGATTTATTCCGCCGTTTACCGACTGCACAAGTGCAAGCCGCATTCAATAAAGCACAACTTATCGTCGCAGTAGATCACAGTGCAACAGCAACTGTAGAACAAGCTGATGTTGTATTATCTGCAGCAAGTTTTGCAGAAGGCGATGGTACAGTGGTGAGCCAAGAAGGGCGAGCTCAACGTTTCTATCAAGTGTATGACCCAAGCTACTATAAGCCAGAATATGCTATTAAAGAATCATGGCGTTGGTTGCACGCTGTAGAAACTGGTATTCACGGCAAAGCAATTAGCTGGACAGTACTTGATGATGTGATTGAATCGATTGTACGTCAAGTGCCAGTATTGGCAGCGATTGAAGATGTTGCACCTGATGCAGGTTATCGTGTACATGGCTTAAAAATTGCACGAGAACCACGTCGTTATTCAGGGCGTACGTCTATTCGTGCACCATTGTCTATCCATGAGCCAAAACAGCCGAGCAATAATAACTCTGCATTGACTTTCTCAATGGAAGGTTATGTGGGTAATCAAACACCTTCATCTTTAGTGCCATTTGCTTGGTCGGCAGGGTGGAACTCGCCACAAGCGTGGAATAAATATCAAGATGAAGTGGGTGGACACTTAAAAGGTGGCGATAGTGGCGTGCGTTTATTTGACCGTTTAGCGAAACGTCCTGCACGCAGTTATGTTGCTCCAAGTCCATTATTGAGCAATCCTGATAGCTTCCGTTTAGTGCCAATGCACCATATTTTTGCTTCAGGCGAATTTACGGTGAAAACACCTGCAATGCAATCACGCATTCCAGAGCCAGCCTTTACTTTGGGCGAGCAAGATGCACAGCGTTTGAATATTGTTGATGGTCAAACATTAAGCATTGCTATTGGTGATACACAAGTCAGTTTACCAGTTCAAGTGATTGCATATTTGCCAACGGGTTATATTGGTTATCCAATTGGTTTAGCTCCAACCGTATCGTTGGCTGAGCCTGTTTCTGTAAGTAAGGTAGGAGTGTAAGCGATGAAAGAAACTTTACGAGTTCTACCTGAATGGGCAGCAGGTTGGGAAACCTTATTTTTAGTAGTACAAGCGATTGCCATTTTATTGGTGGTGGTGCTGATTGCTGCATTCATGGCATTTGTTGAGCGTCGTTTATTGGCATGGTGGCAAGACCGTTATGGTCCAAACCGTGTAGGTCCTTTTGGTATTTTCCAAATTGTTGCCGATATGCTGAAAATCATGTTCAAAGAAGATTGGACACCAAACTTTGCTGATAAATTGACTTTCCGTATGGCTCCAGCCGTGGCATTGGCGACAGCAATTTTATCATTTATGGTAATCCCAGTGAGTCCATCATTGGGCGTAGCTGATATGAGTATTGGTCTATTGTTCTTTATGGCAATGGCTGGGATTGCAGTATATGCTGTGTTATTCGGTGGTTGGTCATCAAATAACAAATACTCATTGTTAGGTGGTTTACGTTCGGCAGCACAAACCATTTCTTATGAAGTATTCTTAGGCATTTCATTGATGGGTGTGGTTGCAATCGCAGGCTCATTTAACTTGCGTGATATTGTAGAAGCACAGCGTGATGTTTGGTTTATCGTGCCACAATTTTTAGGCTTTATGATTTTCGTGGTTGCTGGTGTAGCGGTAACGCACCGTCATCCATTTGACCAACCTGAAGCCGAGCAAGAGCTTGCCGAAGGTTATCATGTAGAATATGGTGGTATGAAGTGGGGGATGTTCTTCGTTGCAGAATATGCCAACGTGGTTTTAATCTCAGCTTTAATTGTTACTTTATTCTTTGGTGGTTGGTTAGCACCATTTAACTTAGAAATTCCATTTATTCCACCAGTATTTTGGTTTGCGATTAAAACAGCATTCTTTATTATGATGTTTGTATTGGCTCGTGGTTCATTAATGCGTCCACGTTATGACCAAGTGATGAATTTTGGTTGGAAAGTATGTTTGCCATTGTCGCTTGTAAACCTATTGGTTACAGGTGCGGTTATTTTGTGGTAAGCAAGGAGTAAAGCATGTATAAAATTTTAGTTGGCGTAGGCACGATTGTACGATCGCTATTTATGGTCTTTACTCATGGCTTTCGTAAGCGTGATACGATTTTGTATCCAGAAGTTCCAGCAGAGCAAATTGTTGCACCACGTTTCCGTGGGCGTATTGTACTGACCCGAGACCCTGATGGCGAAGAGCGTTGCGTAGCGTGTAACTTGTGTGCCGTGGCGTGTCCTGTAGGTTGTATTTCATTGCAAAAAGCAGAACGTGAAGATGGTCGTTGGTATCCAGAATTTTTCCGTATCAACTTTTCACGTTGTATTTTCTGCGGTATGTGCGAAGAAGCCTGTCCGACCACAGCAATTCAATTAACGCCTGATTTTGAGTTGGCAGAATATGTGCGTCAAGATTTGGTGTATGAAAAAGAAAACTTATTGATTTCTGGGCCAGGTAAATATCCTGATTATAACTTCTACCGTGTAACAGGTATGGCAATCCAAGGTAAAGATAAAGGGCAAGCACAACGTGAGTCTGCACCGATTGATGTACGGAGTTTATTACCATGATGTGGCCATTTTATTTAATGGCATTGGTTGCCATTATTTCTACCATTCGTGTAGTAACCAATAGTAATCCTGTTCATGCTTTATTAAGTTTGATTGTGTCATTATTAGCAGTGGCAGGGATTTTTATGATTGTGGGTGCACCATTTGCAGGTGCATTAGAAATTATCGTTTACGCTGGTGCGATTATGGTATTGTTCGTATTTGTGGTGATGATGCTGAATTTAGGTCAAGCCACGATTGAACAAGAGCGTAAATGGCTAACATCATCGGCATGGGCATTTCCAGCGGCAATGAGCTTTATTTTAGCTGTATTGTTGATTTGGGTATTAACCCCAGAGCATACACCAGCAGGTGCAATGATGGGCAAAGCTGTCGTAGGACCAAAGCAAGTGGGTGAAGTATTATTTACGCACTACTTATTGCTCGTGGAAGTTGCTGCAATGTTGTTATTGGCAGCGTTGGTCGCAGCATTCCATTTAGGTAAGCGTGAAAGCAGCGAAGAGGAGGCAGAGTAATGGGTGCAATTCCATTGGAACATGGATTAATTTTAGCAACAATTCTGTTCTCATTAGGTTTGTATGGTGTCATGGTTCGTCGTAACATTTTATTTATATTAATGAGCCTTGAAGTGATGATGAATGCAGCAGCTTTAGCTTTTGTATTGGCAGGTAGCGTGTGGGCTCAGCCTGATGGACAAATTATGTTCATTTTGATTTTGACCCTAGCCGCAGCTGAAGCCTGTATTGGTTTGGCGATTGTTCTTCAATTCTATCATCGTTTCCATCATTTGGATGTTGATGCTGCAAGTGAGATGCGTGGATGAATACTTTATATTTAACCGTATTATTCCCACTGCTTGGTTTTATTCTCTTAGCAGCGGGACGAGATAAATTACCAGAACGCCTAGCTGCCGTGATTGGCGTAGGTTCGGTCGGTTTGTCGGCATTATTTGCTTTAATCGCAGGTGTGGATTTTATCCAAAGCGGACAAGCAAGTTATGTGCAACATTTATGGACATGGTTTAATGTAGGCGGTTTTGCTCCTGCATTTAGCTTGCATTTAGATGGCTTATCTTTAGTCATGCTGGGCATGATTACTGGGGTTGGCTTCTTTATTCACATTTTCGCATCGTGGTATATGCGTGGTGATGAATTTGGTTTTGCACGCTTTTTCTCTTATTTCAACCTATTCGTGGCGAGTATGTTATTGCTCGTCTTGGGCGACAATTTAGCTTTATTATTCCTAGGTTGGGAAGGCGTGGGCTTATGCTCGTATTTATTGATTGGTTTCTATTATAACAATCCAAACAATGGCTGGGCAGCGATTAAAGCCTTTACTGTAACCCGTGTGGGCGATGTGTTCTTATTGATTGGTTTATTCTTGGTGTATCAACAATTTGGTACATTGCACATTCAAACCATCGTAGAAAACGCTGCAACGGTAATGACACAAAGTTCGTCATTGGCGATTTGGACAGCATTAATGTTGTTCTTGGGTGCGGCAGGTAAATCTGCACAAATTCCATTACAAACATGGTTAGCCGATGCGATGGCAGGCCCGACACCTGTATCTGCATTAATCCACGCTGCAACGATGGTAACAGCAGGCGTGTATTTAACCAGTCGCTTATTTAGCGTGTTTGAAATGGCACCTGAAGTGTTGCAATTCATTTCAATCACAGGGGCAGTCACTTTATTGGTTGCAGGTTTTGCAGCATTGGTACAAACCGACATCAAACGTATTTTGGCGTATTCAACCATGAGCCAATTAGGCTATATGTTTATGGCGGTGGGGGCAGAAGCCTACCAAGCAGGTTTATTCCATATGCTGACACACGCATTCTTTAAAGCCTTATTATTCTTGTCATCTGGTGCGGTGATTATGGCGTACCATCATGAGCAAAATATTTTCAAAATGGGCGGTTTATTTAAGCATAATAAATTCCTATTTGCGTGCTTTGCGATTGGTGGCGGTGCATTGGCAGCGATTCCATTCATTACCATCGGCTTCTTCTCTAAAGATGCGATTTTATGGCAAGTGTGGGCTCACGGTGCAAGCACAGGTATTGAAACCTATGGTCAATTGTACTGGGTCGGTGTTGCAGGTGCATTCTTAACGTCAATCTATACTTTCCGTTTGATTTGGGTGGTGTTCTTTGGCGAAGAGAAAACGCCTTACCATGAAATTAAAGGCATTACTTACTGGTTGCCATTGGCGGTATTATTGGTGCTTTCAACAGGTTTAGCCAAAGTGTTACAAGCTCCTGTACAAGCGATTTTAACGCAAGCGAAAATCCCAGTATTTGAAGTCAGTGCCGAAATTGCTCAACATCAACACAGCGTAGAATATCAAGCGATTGCGATTGCTCTTGCAGGTCTTGTGGTGGGTGTGGTGTTATTTGCCTTTGCTTATAATGCAGTTAAATCTTTTGCGAATACTTGCTTTGGTGCAGGTGTGGCTCACATTTGGCGTAATGCGTTCGGTTTTGATGCGTTATATGACATCGTGTTTGTTAAACCGTACAATTTATTTGCCAAAATTTTAGGTAAAGATCCTGTAGATAAAGTATGGTTAGTATTACCTGCTGTTGTTAAAGGTGCAAACTGCATGGCAAGTGCAAGACAAACAGGCTCATTGCGTAACTATGCAACAAGCATGGTCGTGGGTACGATTGTTTTGGTTGTTGTGTTAATTCTTATTCAAGTTGTGGGGCATTAAGATGGAAAATAATCTACTTTTACCCGCACTGATCTTTATTCCGTTCATTGCAGGTTTCTTATGCTGGCTTTTAGAAAAAGTCAGCGATACTTTGCCACGCTGGGTTGCGTTGCTGGGTATGCTTGTTACTTTGGGATTAAGCATCTCATTATATACTTCAGGCGTGTATCAATACGAAGCACAAACCCCTGTACCAACATGGGCTGCTGAGTTCAATGTTGCTTGGATTAGCAGTTTAGGTATTCATTTCCACTTGGCAACCGATGGTTTATCATTATTAATGGTCGGCTTGACGGCATTGTTAGGTATTTTAGCTGTAGGCTGTTCATGGGGTGAAATTACACGCCGTGTCGGCTTCTTCCACTTAAATTTATTGTGGAGCTTAGGTGCAGTTATTGGCGTATTTTTAGCCATTGATTTATTTGTCTTCTTCTTCTTCTGGGAGATGATGCTTGTACCAATTTATTTCCTTATTGCATTATGGGGTCATAAAGGTGCAACAGGTTTATCACGCACTACAGCGGCAACGAAATTCTTTATCTATACCCAAGTTGCGGGTCTCATCATGTTACTTGCCATTTTAGGTCTTGTGATTTATGGCTACATGATGACAGGCATTACCAGCTTTAATTACAACCATTTATTATTGGTAGCAAATACGTTAGACCGTGAATTACCAACTGTAGCTTATGTGTTTATGGTGTTCTTGTTCATCGGTTTTGCGGTAAAACTTCCTGTATTCCCATTGCACGGTTGGTTGCCAGATGCACACGCTCAAGCACCAACAGCAGGTTCGGTGGACTTGGCAGGTATTTTGATTAAAACGGCTGCCTATGGTTTATTGCGTTTCGTGATTCCATTCTTCCCAGTAGCATCTGCACAATTCGCTGATATTGCCATCGTATTAGGTTTAATCGGTGTATTCTACGGTGCATGGTGTGCCTATAACCAAACTGATATTAAACGTTTATTAGCTTATACATCAATCTCGCACATGGGCTTTGTGTTATTGGCGATTTACGCAGGTAACATCTTAACTTATCAAGGCTTGATGATTATGATGTTGGCACATGGTTTAGCATCTGCAGCATTATTCATCATGTGTGGTCAGTTGTATGAACGCTTGGGTACACGTGATATGACCTTGATGGGCGGTGTTTGGGGACAATTCCGTTACTTCCCATTCTTTATCATCTTCTTCTCAGCAGCGTTAATGGGTATCCCAGGTTTGGGTAACTTCGTGGGCGAGTTTATGATTTTAATGGGTTCGTATGCAAAATATCCAACTTATACCATCATTGCGGCAGTAAGTTTAGTATTTGCAGGGCTTTATACCTTAATCATGATTCATCGCACGATGTTTGGTACACCAAATGCGGAACAAGCTGAAAAACGCCAAAATCCATTGAAAGATTTAAGCTGCCGTGAAATTGGTATTTTAATGATTTGTGTGATTGGCTTGGTGTGGTTAGGTTTATACCCACAAAGTTTCCTTGACGTTTCTCAAGCAAGTATGCAATGGCTGGTTAATAGCTACAATTTAGCATTACAAATGCCAATGCCAGTACCCGCTGAAGTACCAGCGGTAGCACCTACAGTGGGGATGCAATAATCATGAATTTCACACTTTCATTTAATGAATTTTTGCCACTTGCCCCAGTAATGATTGTGGCAATCACGGCAATTGTTGTGATGATTTTAACGTCAATTAAACGTCATCACAGTATGATTGCAACCGTTGCTGTACTTGGCTTAAACGCTGCAGTATTGCAAATTATTGCGACAGCTTTGGGTTGGGTTGGGCATCAGCCTACATTAGGTCCAGTGATGGGTATGTTTATGGTAGATAGCTTTACGCTATTCTATCAGCTCATGATTCTCATTGCGGCATTGGCGTGCTGTACGCTGTCTCATGCGTATATTGAACGCTACCAAGATCATCGTGAAGAATTATATATTCTCATGTTATTCTCAGTTGCAGGTGCAATGTTGATGGTGGCAAGCACGCATTATGCATCATTCTTTATTAGCTTGGAATTGATGTCTATTCCTGTGTATGGTTTGTTGGCTTATACACATCAGCGTGCAAAATCGCTAGAAGCAGGGATTAAATATTTAGTGCTTTCTGCGACAGCATCTGCGATGTTATTGATGGGTATGGCATATTTATATGCTTATACAGGTACATTATCGTTCTACCAAGTGGCAGACAATGTACCAAGCGTTGTTGTGCTATTCCAGCAATTATTAAAGCAACCATTTGTGATTTTAGGTTTAGGTTTAATGCTTTTTGCCATTGCCTTTAAACTTTCACTGGCACCATTCCATAAATGGACACCAGACGTGTATCAAGGTGCACCAGCACCGATTGCAACATTCCTTGCAACGGCTGCTAAAGTGGCAACCATTGGTTTCTTTATTCGCTACTTATTAAGTTCTGGCGTGATTTTAGTGCCATCAATGCAAGTGATGTTAATCATTTTAGCTGTGGCATCAATCATCATGGGTAATATTTTGGCATTGCGTCAAAATAACTTAAAACGTATTTTAGGTTATTCATCAATCGCTCATTTTGGTTACTTGCTGCTTGCTCCAATTAGTTTATTGCATGACAGCTTGATTAGCGTAACTATGTACGTTTTAACTTATGTATTAACGACGATTGGTGCATTTGGTGTGGTTACTTTAATGTCTAGCCCATACAAAGGCGAGCAAGATGCTGATAGTTTAGACAGCTATCGTGGTATTTTCTGGCAATATCCAGTTTTAACAGCCACTTTAACGGTAATGATGCTTTCATTGGCAGGTATTCCATTAACTGCAGGTTTCATTGCGAAATTCTTAATTGTGAAAGATATTATTAGTGGTGGTAGCTGGTTCTTAGCAGCGATGCTTATTATTGGTAGTGGTATTGGTTTATTCTACTACTTGCGTGTCATGATTACCTTGTACAAAAAGCCACAAGATCATGCCGAGCATTTACCAATTGCACACTGGGGTCAGCGTGCAGGTGGTGTGATGGTACTGATTGCTGCATTCTTGGTATTAGTGATGGGTGTGTATCCAGACCCAATTTTAAACCTAATCCAACAAGTGCAAATCGTATCGCCATTGCATGACTATTTGAATTACTTAGCCCAAACAGGCGGTGCGGAAATGGGTGGTCAAATGGGACATGGTCATCAGCATTAATTGTTGATCCAACAAAAAAGCCAAACTTGTATGAGTTTGGCTTTTTTATAAGCGTTTTACTGTAGGTTATGACTATGACGGTCAATTAGGCGACCAACACAGTCTTTCAATCGGTTATCGCTTCTAATCTATTTACTGCCGAAACAAGAAAAGCCACAGTTATAATGAAAGGTGGGCGGTTTGTCCATAATGGCAATCCGATTTTGGCGTGGACGATGGGGAATGTGGTAGCAAAGGAAGATGCTAATAGTAATGTGTTCCCCCGAAGGAGACTAGCGCCAAAAAGATTGATGGGGCGGTGGCTTTTTTGATGGCAGTTAGTCGTGTTATGCTGATTGCCAATAGTGGTGGCGGACTTGATGACTACTTAAACGATATTATTATCGCTTAAATGGTGGCAAGCTCACTAATCAAATCAGGGCGTTTTGCCAATAAATCTAGCAAAACACGAGCCGAACCGCTTGGCTGTCTTTGCCCTTGCTCCCATGATTTTAGAGTATTGACCGAAATGCCTAGGGCTTTTGCAAATTGGCTTTGTGATAAATTTGCCTTTTGACGGATTTGGGCTGATTGGCTAATAACGGTGGTACGAGCAAATTCGCCATTTTTTAACTGCGTTAAAGCGGTTTGCAAGCTGTCTTGGTGGTTCGCAAGGTCTGGCTCATCGGCAATAATGGCTTGCATGACTTCGTTAATGTCAAAATTGGGTAGATTTTTCATCTTTCGCTCCTTATTTTTTGGATTTGGCAAGTTTGTTGGTTTGGGCTTTGCTTAGGTTTTCATGCTCGTTTTTGGGATAGATGGCAACAACGACAATCAACCCATCATCAAGCATATTGTAATAGATAACTCTAGCTCCACCACGCTTGCCGTGTCCTTTGGCTGAATAAAGTATTTTACGCAAGCCGTTTGCATTGGGGATAACATCACCTTTTTTGGATTTTGTGCCAAAAACTCAAAGAAATTAAGGCGTTCATCATCCGTCCAAATGTCGGACACTTGGCTGATAAATTGGGCGGTTTCGGCAATCGTGTACATTACGGGTTATCTCTTGAATAATACAATGTATTATAATACATTGTATTATATTAGCAAACAATAAGGGCTATATCAATAGTATGATTTAGGAAATGGTGTCATCTAGTTACATTTCATTTTATCAACGAATTGTCTAAACACAGCCTTTTTATAAGCATAAAGTCTAATATATCAAAGGTTTATTTATTGAGTATAATTGAAAAGAAAACAGTGTATTAATTTTTAATTTAGGAGTAAATGAGATGTCAAAATACAACTCTCTCAACGAATTTTTAGAAGCGGTAAAAGCTCGTGACCCAAACCAGCCAGAGTTCTTACAAGCTGTAGAAGAAGTAATGGGTAGTCTTTGGCCATTTATTGAAAAAAATCCACAGTATGCGAGCCACGCATTATTAGAGCGTTTAGTAGAGCCAGAGCGTGCGATTCAATTCCGTGTATCTTGGGTAGATGACCAAGGTCAAACACAAGTAAACCGTGCATTCCGTGTACAATTTAGCTCAGCGATTGGCCCTTATAAAGGCGGTATGCGTTTCCACCCATCTGTAAACTTGTCAGTTTTAAAATTCTTAGGTTTTGAGCAAACTTTTAAAAATGCTTTAACTACATTGCCTATGGGTGGTGGTAAAGGTGGTTCAGACTTTGACCCTAAAGGTAAGTCTGATGGTGAAGTAATGCGTTTCTGCCAAGCATTAATTTCTGAATTGTACCGTCATATTGGTTCAAATACCGATGTGCCAGCAGGTGATATTGGTGTAGGTGCTCGTGAAGTTGGCTTCATGACAGGTATGATGAAAAAATTAAGCAACGACAGCAGCTGTGTATTCACAGGTAAAGGTTTGAGCTTTGGTGGTAGCTTAATTCGTCCAGAAGCGACAGGTTATGGTACAGTGTACTTCGCTGAAGAGATGCTAAAAACTCGTGGTGATAGCTTTAAAGATAAAGTGGTAACTGTTTCTGGTTCGGGTAACGTTGCACAATACGCTGTAGAAAAATCATTGCAATTAGGTGCAAAAGTTGTATCTCTTTCTGACTCAAACGGTACAGTATATGTGAAAGATGGTTTCACAACTGAGCTTTTAGCTGAAGTGATGGAACTTAAAAATGTACAACGTGGTCGTATTGAAGAATTTGCGAAAAAGCATGGTTTTGAATACTTTGCAGGCAAAACACCATGGCATATCAAATGCGACATCGCATTACCATGTGCAACACAAAATGAATTAGACACTGAAGATGCAAAAACATTATTAGCAAATGGTTGTATCTGTGTGGCTGAAGGTGCAAATATGCCATCTACTTTAGGTGCAGTAGAAGAATTTGTGAAAGCAAAAATCTTGTACGCTCCAGGTAAAGCATCAAATGCGGGTGGTGTAGCGACTTCTGGTTTAGAAATGTCGCAAAATGCCATTCGTTTAAGCTGGACTGCTGAAGAAGTAGATGCTCGCTTAAAAGCAATTATGCAAGATATTCATGCAAACTGCGTGAAATATGGTACACAAGAAGACGGTACAATTAACTATGTAGATGGTGCAAATATTGCAGGCTTTGTAAAAGTTGCCGATGCAATGTTGGCTCAAGGCGTAGTGTAAATTTGACTTAAAAATTTAACAATTTAGTCAAAAATTAAAAATAAGCTAGGCGAACGTCTAGCTTATTTTTTTATTGCTCTATATTCTTATGGTAATAAATTATAAAAAACGATTAAAAATAACTCACTTAAATAAAAGGTAAAAAAATAAAATTTTATAAACTACAAATATTTATCATAAAAGTGTGATTTAACACAAATTATCAATAGTATTACATAAATTGACTAACTAAATGCTAATTGTTATTATTAAATTTAATTTTACAACAAGTGTTAAATAATGTAGGGGTTGCATTATGCAAAAAAGCAAACATTTATTGATTCGTCGCTCATTGCTTGCCATTTGTGTTGCCAGCGTGATGATGGAAGCCTATGCCACCACAGAAGACGAAGAACAGAAAAAAGCGGTAACACCTGTCGTTGCAGGGCAAGTACTCCCAACCATTGAAGTACAAGCCACAGAAGAAAAGCGTGAAGTTGCCGTCATCAAAAAAGATGCTGAAACGCTCAGCAAAGAAATGGTGCAAGATAGCCGTGATTTGGTACGTCATGAAACTGGCGTTACCGTGGTGGAAAAAGGACGCTTTGGAGCAAGTGGCTATGCCGTGCGTGGGGTAGATGAAAACCGTGTCGGCATTGTGGTTGATGGTTTACGTCAAGCGGAAACGTTGTCATCACAGGGTTTTAGGGAATTATTTGAAGGTTATGGCAATTTTAATAACACACGCAATAGTGTAGAAATTGAAACCGTGAAAGTGGCAACCATCAATAAAGGAGCAGATTCGGTACGCACAGGCAGTGGGGCATTGGGCGGTTCGGTGATTTTTGAAACCAAAGATGCACGAGATTATTTACAAGAAAAAGATGTTTTTGCTAGTTATAAAGCAGGTTATTCTACAGCCAATAATCAACTGGTGCATACAGGCACATTGGCAGGACGTGTGAAAGGATTTGATGCCTTATTCATCGGCACAAAACGTGATGGGCATGAGATGGAAAACTACGGTTATAAATCGTATGACAATGCTACAGTCGGTCGTGAGCGTGAAAAAGCTGATCCGTATCATATTGAAAGTTATAGTAAATTTATAAAATTGGGTTATCAACCCAATGATAACCATCGCTTCAGTGCCTTGTATGATGATTCAGAAATGAATACGCAAGGCGAAGATTTGTCTTATACCTTGCGTTCTGGGCGTTATGTGGATACTTTGACCAAAGGGCAACGTTTGACTGATGACACAGCATTACGCCGTAATGTGCAATTTGCCTATGAAAATACATGGTCTAATCCTTTGTGGGATAAGGCAAAATTGTCTTATTCATCGCAAAAAATTAGCAATAATGCTCGTTCTGATGAATATTGCTTTAGAGATACCTGTAATTCCGTGAGCAATCCACATGGTTTAAAAGTGGATAAAAGTGGTGCGACCAACCGTATTGTAGATGGTTCTGGTGGTGCATTGGGTACGGTGCAAGTGGTGGGGCGTTATAGCACAACGACAGAAATTACCGATTCGCAAGGCGTGGCATTGGCAGGCGATGCACATAAGAAAGTCAGCGTGGAAAATCGTTTTATTAACTGCTCAACGTTTGATTGTACGAAACCTTTTGAAGTGTTCCTTACAACCGATGAAAATGGTCAAGACGTTAATCAATTTGTGAACCGTGATATTGTTATTGGCACAACGGCAGATGGTACAAAATTTGGTTATATTCCAATCAAGGAAGGTGTTACCAAATATTCATGGGGTGAGTGGCCGTCTAAAGAACAGCTGTCATTTATCATGCCACGCTCATCAGGTTATTCGCAAAACAATTACCATGACCGTGATTTAAATACTGATACCAAGCAGTTTAATCTTGATTTGCAAAAAAACTTTAGCTTATGGGGTACAGACCACGCTGTGAGTTATGGTGGTGTGTATAGCAAAAGCGATAAATACATGGTGGATAAAGACGGCTATCAAGGTGGTAATGTGCGTTGGTGGGCAGATGCCATGTATTGCAAAAGCTCGTCTGATGAGAGCCAACCTGACACAACACAATGGGGTAGTGGTAGCTGTACGGGCGATTTAATCAGCAATACCAATACTCGCTCAAGTTTTTTAATTCCAGTAGAAACTAAAACGACCGCATTTTACTTTGGCGATGATGTACGTTTAACCGATTGGTTGTCTGTTACTGCAAATTATCGCTATGACAAAATTCAGCTCAATCCAAGCTATGATTATGATGTACCTGTACCAAAAGGTATGATTGCAGGCATTTTTGTGCCATTTAAGGCGAATGAAGTAACTTATGGTTGGGGTGCAAATTGTGGTTATAAAACGGATTGTTATAACAACAATTTCCAACAAAATTTGAATATTTTACTGCGTTCTAAACAGTATGAAAATGATTCGTACCATTTTGGCATTACGCTTGAGCCATTATCCTGGTTTAAAATTCAAGCCAAATATGCCAATGCGTTTAGAGCTCCAACCGCTGATGAAGTCTATATGACTTTTAAGCACCCAAGTTTTTCTATTGCACCAAATACCGACTTGGAAGCAGAAACGGCTAAAACCAAAGAAGTGGCACTTACGTTCCAGCATAACCGTAGCTATTTCACTGTAAATGCGTTTAGCACCAATTATGATAATTTCATTGACCTTGTACCAAAAGGCGAGCGTGAAGTTGATGAAGGCAGTACCATCAAATATCCATTTTGGCAGAATGTAAACCAACAGCACGCTAAAGTGAAAGGGGTTGAAATTACATCATTATTAGAATTGGGCGATGTGTGGAATAGTTTAGACGGTTTCCGTGTGGGTTATAAATTTACACGCCAAAAAGGCATGGTAGATGTTACCGACCATAGCACAGGGCAAATTACGCCACGTCCGATGAATGCCATTCAACCAATGACTTCGGTGTTTAATGTTGGCTATTCATCGCCAAATGATCAATTTGGTAGTAGCTTATTTATTACTCACGCCAGCAAAAAGAAAGTAGATGATACCTACGATTTATTTGCAGGCACACCGACACGTTTCCAAAGTGGTTCTTATACCTTGGTAGATTTAACCAGTTATTTCCGTCCGACCAAAAATATTACCTTACAAGCAGGTGTATTTAACTTGACCAATCGTAAATATGCAACGTGGGATAGCATTCGTTCTATTCGTTCGTTTGGTACGAGTAATTTGGTTGCTCCAGATGGCACAGGTTTAAATCGTTTCCTTGCTCCTGAGCGTAATTATAAGTTTTCAGTTGAGTTTAAGTTCTAATCGTTCAAGCTAATTTAAGGATTTAATGATGAATGTATTACAGCACAACAGCTTACAACCAATGGTGAAACGTTCACTGTTAGCCGTGAGTGTCGCCATGGCGATGATGATGCCATTGACGGCTTATGCAGAAACGGAAGATGATGAGCAAAAGAAAAAAGCTGCAGCAGCTGCGGTGGCAGGTCAAGTGTTGCCAACCATTGAAGTGCAAGCGGTAGAAGAGAAAAAAGAACTTGCCACTATCAAAAAAGATGCTGAAGCTCTCAGCAAAGAAATGGTGCAAGATAACCGTGATTTGGTACGTCATGAAACAGGCGTTACGGTGGTAGAAGCAGGGAGATTTGGCTCAAGTGGCTATGCCATTCGTGGGGTAGATGAAAACCGTGTCGCTGTGGTGGTGGACGGTTTGCACCAAGCTGAAACTGTGTCATCACAAGGTTTTAAAGAGTTATTTGAAGGCTATGGCAATTTTAATAACACTCGTAACAGTGCCGAAATTGAAACGCTAAAACAAGCCAGCATTCGTAAAGGTGCAGATTCGGTGCGTGTCGGTAGTGGTGCGTTGGGTGGTGCTGTGGTGTTTGAAACCAAAGATGCACGAGACCATTTAAGCGAAAAAGATTATTTTGCATCGTATAAACGCAGTTATTCATCAGCAAATCGTCAGCATTTAAATACTTTTACTCTTGCAGGTAAATACAAATGGTTTGATGCCTTGGTGGTGCATACCAATCGTAAAGGGTATGAAACAGAAAATTATGGCTATGATGATTATGATGGCACAGTGCAGGGCAAACGCCGTGAAAAAGCCGATCCATATCGTCATAAATTAGACAGTACCTTGTTTAAATTGGGCATTCAACCAACGGAAAACAATCGTGTAACTTTGATGGCTGATTTATA
>JAUNHS010000001.1:15631-19820 GCA_030523805.1 Acinetobacter sp. | reverse complement strand
AACTGTGAATTTTTGCAAAATCCACTTGGTTTAAAGTATAACGCACAAAATCAGTTGGTCGATGCCAATGGTCAAGCGGTGAGTTATCAACGCATTCCTGTGGGGACGATTACTGAAAGTTTAGGCACAGAAACCTACATTATGGCGACTGCGGCAGAATTAGCTGCACAAAATGGTGTATGGACGACCAGACGTTCTGTGATTGGGCGAAAAATTGAAGATAAACGTTCTGAAATTCGTAATAGCTTAACCGTGCCTACAGGCTATAGTGCAGAAGTGAGCAATCCACGCACCACCAATGGCTGTAGCATTAATGCCAATGGCGATTTATCGTGCGATTTTATTACAGGGCAAAGCTATTATAATGACACAGAAGTCAATACTTTAACGGTTGGAACGACAGTATATGATTTAACCGATCCTGCCAATAGCAATATTGAAAATGCCATTACACGCAATGCCTTGTACGATGCCAAAATGCTCAGCTGTGATGCAGTGAATTGTGATTTACCAACGCTGCAAGCCTTTAAAAATGGGCAAATCGTGAATATTCCGATTACGGTTGTAGAGCGTGATGGTAAAAAATATGCTCAAATTCAAGACACGACAGCAAGTAGCCAAACCGATACAGCAACGTTGATTACACCGAACAATAAGGGCTATATTGATAATACTTATTCACAACGTGATTTGATTACCAAAACGCATCAAGTGAATTTGGATTTAAACAAAGCCTTGAGTATTGGCTCAACGCAACACGATATTGCCTATGGTGCTGCATGGTCAAATACCAAAAAAGAAATGGTTAATATTGCAGGCAATAACGCTTTAGATGTGCAATGGTGGACGCTGTATCCAACCAGTTGTACAGGAACGGATCGTTATAAAGGCATTTGTGGTTCGGAAAATACCTATTCATTCTTAATCCCTGTAGAAGCACACAACAATGCGTTCTACTTTGCTGATGATATTCGTGTCAATGATTATGTCGGTTTAAATGTGGCGTATCGCTACGACCGTACCAAGTATAAACCTGAATATATCAACGGTGTAACGCCACGCATTCCATCGGAAATTGTCAATAATTTATATGTGGTGGATAGCACCATTGAGCAAAAATACGATGATGTCAATAATGCCAAACGTGAAGCCAATGCTTTGGCAAATATTGCTGTGATTGCTCAACCGAAAAAATATTCGGCAAGTTCGTATGCGTTGGGAGCGACGTTTGACCCACTGAGTTGGTTGAATATTCAAGCTAAATATAGCAGTGGTTTCCGTATTCCAACGGGTGATGAAATTTATTTCACGTTCCAACACCCACAATTTTCTATCCGTCCGAACAAAGAATTAAAGGCGGAACAAGCCAAAACGCAGGAAATTGCAGTAACTGTGCATGGAACATACGGCTCAATCACAGGTGGATTGTTTAAAACCGATTACCGTGATTTTATTGATTTGGCTTATGTCGGCAAAACCAATTTCCGTGTAGGATTGCAAGATTTAGGGGCGGAAACTTACCAAAATATTAACCAAGCTACAGCGTTGGTTAAAGGCTTGGAAATGAATGCTCAACTGAATGTGGGAGCAATTTGGCAGCCATTAGACGGCATGAAAGCTACATTCAAATTGACCGAACAGCGTGGTAAAGTCAATGGTTCACAACCGATGAATGCCATTCAACCACGCACCGCCGTGTTTGGTTTGGGCTACGATCACCCAAGTGAACGCTTTGGAGCAAATGTGTATGTAACGCACGTTGCTAAGAAGAAAGCCCAAGACAGTTACAATATGTTCTGGCGAGATGATGGCAGTAGCAATAGCTATGCACGTTGGCTCAGTGGCGAATATACTTTGGTGGATTTAACCACTTATGTGAAGCCAATTAAAAATTTGACTTTGCAAGCAGGTGTATATAACTTGACCAATCGTAAATATATGACGTGGGATTCTGCACGCTCTATTAAAGCCTTTGGTACGGTAAACCGTGTGGATAATGACACAGGTTTGGGCTTGAACCGTTTCCTAGCACCAGAGCGTAATTTTAAATTGAGTGCAGAGTTTAAGTTCTAATTAAATTTCACTCAAAAAGTAAGGGTAGAACATATTCTACCCTTATTTTTTAGTCAAAAATTTCATCACGTTTAAAGACCAATTCATCATCACGAGAATTGGTGTGATCAAAATAATAGCCATCTACATTAAAATGCTGTAAATCTTGCACACGTTGAATTTGCTGTTCAATCATAAAGCGAGCCATCAAGCCACGAGCTTTTTTAGCATAAAAACTAATCACTTTATATTGCCCATGCTTTTGATCTAAAAATACCACTTTAATGATTTTTGCTTTAATTTTTTTGCTTTGCACCGATTTATAATACTCATCTGATGCGAGATTGAGCAAAATATCGCTGCCAATGTCTGCTAAATCTTGGTTAATCAGCTGTGTAATGGTATCGCCCCAAAATTCATATAAATTTTGCCCGAGTGGATTTTTGAGTTTTGTCCCCATTTCTAAACGGTACGGCATCATTAAATCCAAAGGACGCAACAAACCATACAATCCAGACAGCATACGCAAATGTTTTTGAGCAAAATCAATATCTTGCAATGAGAGTTGATAGGCATCTAAACCTGTATAAACATCGCCTTTAAATGCAAAAAGGGCAGGACGAGCATCATCTACAGTAAAATTAGCGTGCCAATCTTGAAAGCGTTGTACATTGAGTTGAGCAATTTTTTCGCTGACGCTCATCAGTTTAGCAATATCATTTTCACTTAATTCACGGCACACATCAATCAATTGGCTTGAATGCTGTAATAAGCGTGGCATGGTGTGGTCAGCGGTAGGTAATGGCGTATCGTAATCTAAGGTTTTTGCAGGGGAAATTAAAGCTAACATAGGCTATTTATCTCGTATCAAATGGATTTGATTATAGCATAAGCCAAGTGTAAAGCGTGCAATTTGCTAGGGGAGTGAGATGGGAAGTATTTATGATGTTGATATAAAAAAGCGTTTTAAACAATCTCTAAATGTTGATTTGCCATCAGACAAATAGAGATTGCTTAAAGTAAAAGCGATTAGTTCGCTTGACTTAAACGCCAACCAGCCGTGGTATTGAGCAGTTGGATTTTACCATCAGCAGACACATAACCACCTTTACGGCTTTCTAAAATAGTATTTGCAGGGATATTCGCTGAGAAAATTTCTGCATATTGCTTATCGTCAGACAAAATCACATAAACTGCTAAAGTCTCATTTTTAGGGTCGGTAAATTTAATGTTCGCAATATCAAAAGGTTGTACACATTGCTTTTTCAATTTAGACCATGAATAACCTGCAGCAGCGATACAGCCATGCTTGTCTTTTTCGCCACCAATCATTGGTTCTTTTTGAGTATTTGACATTGTGCCACACGCTGAAAGTAAAATTGCTAAGCTAGAAATAGCTGCAAAAGATTTGTAAGACATAAATTGCTCCAAAAGTATGAATATAAACACAAAAAAGAGTATCCGAAGATACTCTTTTTATCTATTTAAGATGTGTAACACATCGTAAAATTAGATTTTACCTACTAGGTCAATAGAAGGAGCTAAAGTTTCGTCGCCTTCTTTCCATTTTGCAGGGCATACTTGACCTGGGTTAGCGTGTACATATTGAGCCGCTTTTACTTTACGAAGTAATTCTTGTGCATCACGGCCGATACCGCCAGCGTTGATTTCAACGATTTGGATTTTACCTTCAGGGTCAATCACGAATGTACCACGGTCAGCTAAACCAGCAGATTCAATTAATACATCAAAGTTTTTAGACAATGTCCAAGTAGGGTCGCCTACTAATGGATATTGGATTTTGCTGATTGCTGGAGAGTGGTCGTGCCACGCCTTGTGCGTGAAGTGAGTATCTGTAGATACACCGTAGATTTCTACGCCTAATTTTTGGAATTCAGCATAGTTGTCAGCCAAATCTTCTAATTCTGTTGGGCAAACGAAAGTGAAGTCTGCTGGGTAGAAAAATACAACTGACCATTTACCTTTTAAGTTTGCTTCAGTTACATCTACAAATTGACCATTGTGATAAGCCGTTGCAGAGAACGGTTTTACTTCAGTATTGATTAAGCTCATTTTATTCTCCAATAAGCATGAAAGGGACAAGCCCCGATGAAAATTTGGTTATATTTTAGCAAAT
>JAUNHS010000001.1:9439-15531 GCA_030523805.1 Acinetobacter sp. | reverse complement strand
TGTGCAGAGTGATTAATATTGCTTTGTCCACGTTGGCTTGCCCAAATGCTGTATGCAATATACAACACAGCAAAAATAATTGCAGGCATAGGAATAAAAAATACGAAAATCAAATTCCAAGGGTCAAATAAAATAAAGGCGAATAGCACCGCAGATACTGCACCAGAAGCACCTAAACTTGCCCAATTGCTTTGCTGGCGATGGCTCAAATAACTTGGAATGCTGGCAATAATCATACCGCCTAAATAAAATAGAATAAAACCTAAACCTGATAAATATTGCGTATAAAAGGCTTCTATGGCACGACCGAAAAAGAACAGCGTAATCATATTAAACAATAAGTGCATTCCATCGGCATGAATAAAACCTGATGAAATAAAACGATCATATTGTCCTTTTTGTATCGCAGGTGGCCATAAAATTAAACGATCCATTAACGCAGGGCTTCGCCATGCCAAAATAGACACTAAAGCGGTAATCAGAATAATGAAAAATGTATGCGATAAACCAAGTAAATCCGCCATAGACTATGCACCATAATGAGAATAAAGCAAACATCATAACAGAAAATAACAGCATAAATCCGACAAATTTAGTATATTTTTTCCTATATCACGTTAAAATAGGCTAGAATAGAGCGAAGATTAACAGAGGATTCCCCTTATGTCGCAAACTGACGAAAAAAATATTCCTAATTTATTGATTACTCCATCGGCTCAAGAGTATTTAAGAGACCTTTTGGCAAAGCAAAATAGCCCTGGTATTGGTGTGCGTATTTTTGTAGAAAGTGCAGGTACGCCACGAGCAGAGTGCTGTATGGCATATAGCACGCCAGATGAAGTGGTGGAAAGTGATTATAAACAAGAATATGCTGATTTTGTTGCTTATATTGATACACCGTCTATCCCGTATTTATTAGATGCAGTGATTGATTATAATAAAGACCGTTTTGGTGGTCAGCTCACTTTCCGAGCACCAAATTCTAAAGTGCCACGTGTCGGGCCAGATGCGTCTATAGAAGAGCGTATTACTTATGTGCTACAAGCGGAAATCAATCCAGGATTGGCAGGGCATGGTGGTAGCTGTATGCTGGTAGAAGTGCGTGATGATGCTCAGCATGGTTTAACTGCCGTGTTAAAATTTGGTGGTGGTTGCCAAGGTTGCTCAGCGATTGATGTTACCTTAAAGCAAGGTGTAGAAACGACATTGAAAGAGCATATTCCAGAGTTGCAACACGTGATTGACCAAACAGACCATAGTCAATCGGAAGGGGCGTATTTTAAATAATAGCTGCTGCAATTAAGATAAAAAGGGCAAATCATTTTGCCCTTTTTTATATGCTTTTTACAAGAACAATGATGATTAACATTCAACCGATGTATCTAAATTTTTAAACAAACCTGCAAATACTTTGCCTGCTTTGGTTTCTTTGATGAGTTGCCATTCACTTGGTAAAGCAAGTTGCGTGAATGCTCGGTCGGCTTCTACATAAATCAAGGCATGATTTTTAAGTAAAGGTTGAATCTGTTGTGCAAGCGTTTGCCATAAATTTAGGCTATAAGGTGGATCTAAAAAAACTACATCAAAATGCTGTTTGGGTAATTTACTGAGCGTTTTTTGTGCTGTGTCTGCATATAATTGTGCATTTTCTACTTTGAGTAATTGCAAATTTTTCTTTAAATACGCCACTTGCTGTGCATTTGGCTCAATCATAGACACATGACTTGCACCACGAGACAGTGCTTCAAATGCCAATGCTCCAGAGCCAGCACATACATCAAGCACCTTTGCTCCTTGGATTTCCCACATCAGCCAGTTAAATAAGGTTTCTCGCACACGGTCTGGCGTAGGGCGTAAGCCGTCAATTGATGCAAAATCTAATTGACGACGTTTCCATTGTCCTGCAATGATGCGTAATTGATTATTCATGCAGGTTGTGTTCCTTGAGTGGGATTAATTGTGCTGTTGGGTGGCTGATGAGCGTCTTGGCTTGCCAATGCAGCTTGCTCAGCTAAATATTGCTGTTTAAATTCGGCAAGTGCATCAATCCGCTTTTGAATGAGTGCTTCGCCAATATCTGCACCTTGAATATGGCTCGGCAAATGATTGGCTTTAATTTTTCGCACAATCTCCATCGCTTGACGTACATAGTCCGCTTGTGGATAGGCTCTATCTTCAAAACCTAAACGCCCACGAGCATCGCATTCACAGGTTTGTACAAAATGCTCTACACGTTCAGGATTACGCAATACGTCTAAACGTTGCAATAATCGCCACAATGTACCTGCTTTTAAATGGGTAATTTGATGGCATTTTAAATGCTCTTTACACACCACAAGAGCCGTTTTTTGAATTTGGCTGGGTACTTTTAAGCGTTTGCACAAGCCTTCCACCACAGGCACGCCACGTTCTTCATGTAAAGTGTGCTTGGGTAAAATATCTGCAGGGGTTAAGGCTTTGCCTAAATCATGCGTTAAAGCAGCAAAGCGAACATCTAGCGAATAATTTTGACGACAGGCTTGGCGTAAAGACATCAACGTATGCACGCCACAATCAATTTCAGGGTGATATTGTGGACGCTGTGGAACGCCAAACAAAGCATCAATTTCAGGGAATAAAACTTTTAACGCACCACATTCACGCAAAACGCTAAAATACACATCGGCATGATCTTCCATTAAAGCACGGCTTGTTTCTTTCCATACACGCTCTGCTGTGAGATGTGATAACTCACCAGATTCTGCTAATTGCTGCATTAAAGCCAAGGTTTCAGTGGCCACTTGGAAACCATAAGGGGCATAACGTGCAGCAAAACGAGCCACACGCAACACACGCAAAGGGTCTTCCACAAAAGCATTGGAAACATGGCGTAAGATTTTATTGGCTAAATCCTGTTGCCCACCATAAGGGTCTATAATGTTGCCATGTTCGTCCATTGCCATGGCATTTATGGTTAAATCACGACGCTGTAAATCTTGCTCCAGCGTAACATCGGGCGATGCAAAACATTCAAAACCATGATAGCCTTGCCCAGATTTACGTTCAGTACGAGCAAGGGCGTATTCTTCTTTAGTTTGTGGGTGTAAAAAAACAGGAAAATCTTTGCCTACCGCTTGGTAGCCCAAGTCTAATAATTGCTGTGCAGTCGCCCCAACCACCACATAATCACGCTCATGAAAAGGGTGCTGTAACAGTTGGTCTCGTACAGCACCACCAACTAAATACACGTTCATTTCAGCCACCTTTCAACCCCATGATGCAATAATATTAAATGATGAATGACACTATCACTTGAGTAAAATATACAAATAAATCTGCTTGCTATAATACGCTAAAATTAGGATTTTTTTCAATAGCTTAAAGTAGATAAATCTATGCAAAATCAATCAAATCGTATCAAGTCATTTCAAACGCTTTTTGATGAATACTTGGAAAAACGAGAGATGACCCATTGAAATGCTTTGATAAGAAAAAAGTACAATCCCATGATGATAACACTTGATTTACACGGCAAACACTAGCACAATAAAATCATCAGTCTAAAGATTGACGATAGAACTCAGCAACATTTTATTGTACATCATACCAATTAGGTTGAATCCACATGAATATGCTCCATCAACGAAAAAACATTCAACAGTTAAAACAGCAATTAAAAGAAAGCCAATCTTATGCAGAGTGGCAAAAAATCGCCTTAAAATTAGATCAGCTGACCGAGCAGCAAGCATGGAAATCGGATAATAGTTCGCCTTATTTTGATGCCAAACTTATTTCACATCGTTTACAATTATTACAACGCTACCGCTTACAGCGACGCATTCGTAACTTAATTCCTGTGGTGTTTGAAGGTTTAAGTTATGATATTGCCAATATCGGACATCCCATGCTATTTACTCATACATTTGTGGGAACAAAAACCATCATTGAAACTTATGTACAAGAAATGAGTGCAAGTTTGGAAGCAATTGCACATTATCAAGGCGATGATTTTACGCACCAAGAAAAATTAGAATTTTTCCGACAATGCCAACAGGCGTATGGACAACCTGCATTGATGTTGTCAGGTGGTTCAACGTTGGGGCTATTTCATACAGGTGTGTGTAAGGCATTGATTGACCATGATTTATTGCCAAATGTAATTTCAGGTTCAAGTGCAGGGGCAATTACCACAGCCGCCTTAGGAACACGCTCGCTTGATGAATTTCAAGCTATGATTACAGGTGAATATTTATTCACACAAGCCTTGCGTTTGCGTAAAGTGAAAGAATTATTGCAAGGGGGCGGCATTGCCGATGTGCAATATTTAAAGCATTTTTTGGTAGATTTATTGGGTGATGTAACTTTTGCTGAAGCCTATCAACGTTCGGGTTTGGACATTAATATTGCTGTTGCTCCGTACGATCCGACACAAAATTCTCGTGTATTAAATGCGAAAACTGCACCAGATGTGTTGGTATGGAGTGCCGTGTTGGCATCGTGTGCTGTGCCGATGATTTATCCACCTGTGCGATTAACCAGTAAGCGTTATGATGGCGAATATACACCTTATATGGCAGATACCAAATGGGTAGATGGCAGTATGCGACATGACTTTCCACGAGAAAAAATCGCACGTTTATATAATATTAATTATACCATTGCCAGTCAGGTCAATCCGCACATTGTGCCATTTTTACAAAGCGACCGACAGCGTTATGCCAAAGATGTATTAAGTTGGACGGAGCGAGTAATTCGCCGTCAGGGTAAAGGTATGGCGTTGAGTATGATGGATTTTGCTCGTGAACGTACGACACGATTACCTGTGTTGCAAAGAATGTTAGAGCATGGTTACGGTATTTTTGATCAGCATTATTATGGTGATGTGAATATTATTGCACGCTATGAGTTGCAGCATTATCGCTATTTATTGCAAAACCCAACTGACCAATTATTAATCAAATTGCAAAAAGAAGGCGAGCGAGCAACATGGTCTAAAATTTCAGCCATAGAATGCCACGCACGCATAGAAAAAACCATTCGCCATGCTTTAGAATTTTTGCAAAAATCTGCACCATAGATATTATTCAATGGTGAAATCAATAATTTCTAATTGCTGTGCGATGCGAAATTTCACATCAAGATTGGCAAATTTCATGGCGTAAATGCGTTGCGTATCATTTTGGTAAGCAGGGCGTGGGTCTAAACTGAGTACTTGCTCTAACTCTGTAAAATGCTGTACAGAAACGAGTTGTTGTGCCAAGGCATTTTGTTTTAACTGCTCTGCGTGTGGCGACCAAATCACGCTTAAACGTGGTGGTTCGTGCTGAGCATAGCTACTTTTGGCATCTTGAATGGCATCGGCATAGTGAAGATAGGGTTTGATGTCTAAAATCGGTGTGCCATCAAGCAAATCAGCATCTTCTACCACAAGCCATACGCCTTGGGCATTTTGCTCAATATCTACCAATTTGACGACAGATAAACCAATCGGTGCAGGGCGATACATACTGCGACTAGCAAATACACCAATTTTTTCATTGCCCCCTAAACGTGGTGGGCGAATTTGTGGACGAAATTTGTTCTGTTGAGTTTGATTTTTATTCTCATGAAATTGCCAAATGAGCCATAAATGGCTAAACTCTTGTATGCCTTTCAAGGCTTGAAGTGTATCATAAGGCGGACACAGCCGAATGCGAGATTGCACCTGCACTAAATTGGGCTGGCGTGGAATACCAAATTTTTCACGGTATGGCGAGTGTATGTGGGCAATAATGGGCAAGGATACAGATATCATCATCAGTTTTTCTTATAAGTACTGCATAAGATATTAGTTTATCAAGTCTAAAAATGTTTTAAAATAGGCAAATATTTTTTTATTTAATTGTATAGAGATGAATTATGGCAGCTTTTAACGTTGAACGTATTACACATGTACATCATTGGAATGATACATTATTTAGCTTTAAAACGACACGAGACCCAGCATTACGCTTTAAAAATGGTCAATTTGTGATGATTGGTTTGGAAGTGAATGGCAAACCTTTAATGCGTGCTTATTCTATTGCCAGTGCCAATTATGAAGATGAATTGGAATTTTTCTCTATTAAAGTGCC
>JAUNHS010000001.1:4013-9339 GCA_030523805.1 Acinetobacter sp. | reverse complement strand
AGTGAATTGGCGTACCAAGATTTAATTTTAAACGAATTGCCAAATCATGAATTTTTCCAAGAATTAGGCATTCAAGATAAATTAATTTATTATCCAACCGTTACTCGTGAAGAATTTCACACTCGTGGCCGTGTAACGGAAGCCATTGAAAGTGGTCAATTATTTGAAAAAATTGGTTTACCACGTTTTAATCGTGAAACCGACCGTGCAATGCTCTGTGGTAGCCCAGCATTTTTGAAAGACGTGGCAGCATTGCTCGATGCTCATGGCTTGAAAGAATCGCCACGCATGGGTGAGTTAGGGGATTATGTGATTGAGCGTGCTTTTGTGGAAAAATAAGCCAGCAATCATCATAAAAAAGGCGTATTTTAAAATACGCCTTTTTTATTGTCATCGTTTAAGATTGTGAATTTTTATTTTGCTGTTCTATATAATAATTCCAGCAGAAAATCACGATTGCCGATAGTGCAATGACAAAAAGAATGGATGCTAAATTTGCCCATACTAATGGCATTTCTTGCGTAAGAATACCAAATAATAAGGCAAAAGTTGCGGGTGCTAATGCGGCATTTGCACCTTCTGAAATGGTTGGTGTAAATAGGATTGCAAAAAATACAATACCCACTGTTAAACGCAGCATTCTAGGGAATGAACGAGAAATACGAGACCAACCCCACAGCATGAAAATCGCACCACATAGATAAACTACAATCGCTACAAAATACTCAGGGACAATTTCTAGTACGCCATCAAAAATAGAGAAGACACCGCTCCAGAAATCAATAAAAAAGTTAAGAATAGTGGCTAAAATGCCTGTATTTTCTTCATGCACCACGCAAGCCCTCTGGTTCAACCGCATTTGGATTGATTAATCCTTCTGGCGGCATTTGTAAAAAGAAACCTTTAGTTTGAAGTGAATCAATAACGTGTAACACATTCACTCGTGCTAATTTACGGTTTTCATCTAAATCTAAACTCATCACAAAAGTTGCACGTCCAAAGGCGTGTAAAATGCTTGCAGGTACATCTTGTAAGGCATCTGCTTGATTTTCTTTATGTACAACATAAAGATACATTTCATCTTTTTTGCTAGATTTGAATATATCACAACGGATTATCATGAGTTACTGCCTATATTTTAGCATGATTTGCTATTATACATGAGTTTGAGTAAAGGTTGAGTGATAATATCATAACGCCAACCTAATAAAAAGTCTGGTAAATCTTGTTCATCGCCAGATTGTTGCACACATTGTATGATGGCAGTGAGCCATTTTTTACGCATGAGTATGTCTTGGCTAATGTCTAACTGTGCCGCCGTGCGTTCAATGTATTGCTGAACTTGTTGCTGTAGCGTGCTACATTCAATTTTCGCTGGTGCATGGAGACGGGGTGGATAATACTGCTTATCAGGTAAATTATGTAATAATTTCAATAAAGTATGCGAATATTTTAAGGCACGAGAGCCTTTGTCTAATACATAAGAAAGTGTTTGTAAATTTTTCGGCTGCTCAGCAACTAGGTCTAGCATTTCTTTATTTTTCAAAATAAAAGGCAACGGCAAATTATTTTTAATAGACAATTCTTCACGCCATATGGTTAATTGTTTTAACTGTGCCAATTGACGTGGTGAATGAGTATGACGAGCATGGTCTAAATAAAGCAATTCTAAAGGGGGTTCTTTTGCCAAATCATTGACCATGTGCTGACAATCTTCCAATACCACAGCAAACAGTCCTTTTTGTTCTAAAGCATGGCGAACATCTTTTGCTAATTCAGGCAAATAAATCACATCATTGGCGGCATAATCCAATTGCTCTTGCGTTAAAGGACGAGCCAACCAATTGGAACGAGATTCGTATTTATAAATGGTTGTGTTTAAACGCTCTTCCAATGCGGCTTGATAGCCCATGTGTGAGCCATAACCTAGAAAAGATAAACCCACTTGCGTATCAAAAATATGCTTTAAATCTTTACGCTGTGCTTCATTGAACATGAGTATGACATCTTCACTGCATGAATGTAGCACCAATTGTTCTGCTTGGAAAATATGCTGCCAAAAATCGTCCAATTTGACTTTTAACGGGTCAATTAAATACACCGTATCTTGTAAATTGAGTTGCAATAAACCTAAACACGGATAGCGTGTTTTCACACGAATAAATTCTGTATCTAAACAATAAAAACGATGTTGTGCCATTTTTTGAATTAAAGGCACTAAATCTTGTGATGATTCAATCAATTGAAATGTCATATATGTTTCCGATACTACAATTTATAACGAAGATATTTAATAAAATCAGTGGGTTGATTTATTTATTTCATTGGCGAACGATTGTAAAGTGCTTGGCTTAACGTATGACTGCCGACATATTCCAATTCGCCACCTTGTGGAATGCCTTGTGCAATGCGTGTGAGATTTAAATGTGGAATATGTTTACAGGCTTCTACGATATAATGTGCAGTGGCTTCGCCTTCTACCGTGCTGTTGGTGGCTAAAATAATTTCGGTAATTTCGCCTTGTTCCAAATGATGTACCAATTGTGGAATGCCAATATCATCTGGGCCAATGCCGTCTAAAGGCGATAAATGCCCACCCAGCACATAATATTTCCCTTGAAAGCTACCACTATGTTCTATTGCCATGACATCAGCAGGGGATTCAACCACGCACAATAAATGCCCTTGGCGGTCGTGCGATTGGCAAATTTGGCAAATATCATCTTCCGTGAGTGAGTGGCAAACTTGACAACGACGTAAATACAAACTGGCTTCATGCAAACTTTGAGCCAGTAGTAAAGCCCCTTCACGATTTTTCATCATTAAATGCAGTGCCATGCGTTGTGCAGATTTTGGTCCAACACTAGGCAAAATGCGTAAGGCATTGACTAAATCATCAAAACGTTCACTAAACATGACTAAAACTCAAAATAATGGTATGAAAAATTGCAGAAAAATGGCATTTAATGATGATAAAAATGAACGAGATAAAAAATATTCTATCTCGTTTCATTCTTGAGTAAGATTAGAATAAACCTGACAAACCTGGTGGTAAGCCCATGCCACTATTGGCATTTTTCATGGTTTCTTCAGATAATGCTTCTGCTTGACGTACAGCATCATTTACCGCAGCAGCAATTAAATCTTCAATCATATCAGCATCATCTTGCAATAATTCTGGGTCAATGCTTAAACGCTTTACAACATAACGACCAGTCATCGTAACTTTAACCAAACCATTGCCAGCTTCGCCTTGGACTTCACGTTGAGCAAGCTCTTCTTTGGCTTTTTTGATATTATTTTCAACTTCTTTTTGCATACGTTGTGCTTGTTGCATCAGCATATTGATGTTCATGATTTACTCCAATCATTTAAAATTAGGGAAATAAAAGTGGTCAATATTATAGCCGTTTAATGTGATTTTTGACAGTAGCGAAAATCAAGAAAACCACATTTTTATGTGGTTTTCCTGTATCAATCTTCGCTAGGTTTTTATGATTAGATTAAATCTAAACCACGAGATAAATCAGCGATAATATCATCAATATCTTCCAAACCGACTGATACACGCACTAAATTATCTAAAATACCTGCTTCAATTTTTGCTTCAGGCGATAGGCGACAATGCGTTGTGGTTGCAGGGTGGGTAATGGTGGTTTTTGCATCGCCCAAGTTCGCAGTAATAGAAATAAATTGCGTATGATCAATCACTTTCCACGCTTGCTCACGTCCACCTTTGACTTCAAATGCAACAATGCCACCAAAGCCATTTTGTTGAGATTTTGCCAATTCATGACCTGTATGATGTGGTAAACCTGCATAATACACTTTTTCCACTTTTGGATGTTGGTCTAGCCATTCTGCAAGTTTTTGAGCACTTTCACAGTGTGCTTTCATACGGATTTTGAGCGTTTCTAAACCTTTTAAGAAAATCCACGCATTAAATGGACTCATACATGGCCCAACAGTACGAATAATGCCATGAATTTCTTCTAATAATTGATGACCACCAACCACTGCACCACCTAAAGCACGTCCCTGACCATCAATATATTTCGTCGCAGAGTAAATAGATAAATCTGCACCTAACTGAATTGGCGATTGTAATACTGGTGTACAAAAACTATTGTCCACTGCCAATAATGCACCGTGTGCATGAGCCAAATCTGCCAAAGCACGAATATCTGCAATTTGTGCCAATGGATTAGATGGCGATTCTAAAAAGAATAATTTGGTATTTTCACGGATTTCAGCTTTCCATGCGTTAATATCGGTTAAATCTACAAAGCTCACGTCAATGCCAAATTTTCCTGTATAACGTTGGAATAATGCAACCGTTGTACCAAACATCGCACGAGAGCAAATGATATGATCGCCTGATTTTAAATATGCCAAAATTAATGCAGAAATGGCAGCCATACCCGAACTAGTCGCTACAGCACGCTCAGCACCTTCCATTGCTGCTAAACGCTGTTCAAAAATGCTCACTGTTGGGCTGGTATAGCGTGCATAGACATTGCCATCTTGTTCGCCAGAAAATTTATCAGCAGCTTCTTGTGCCGAGCTGTAAGCGAAAGATGATGTTAAAAATAAAGGTTCGCTATGTTCGCATTCATGCGTGCGTTCATGTCCTGTGCGAATGGCTAAAGTATCAATTTGGTAAGATAAATCATTGCTCATGGCGATAATCCTAAATGCTGTTATAGATGTATGCCATTGTCGTGTGCTGTGTGCATAGGGTCAAGTCTAAAATGGCGAAAAAGATTGTGTTTGCATAAAAAAACATCATTCATAAAATATGAAATGTGCGTATGGATTGCTTTTACACATTGGTCAGCGAATGAAATTGTGTATAATGTTGTACTTATCCACATTTAAAGCATATTGGAGAATAAAAGATGAGTAAAGTCATTCATTCTGTTGCATTTTTAGGTTTAGGGGCAATGGGCTATCGCATGGCGGCACATTTACCCAAGCAATTCCAAGACGTGCGTGTGTGGAATAGAACAAGCAGCAAAGCAGAACAACACGCTGCACAATATCATACGCAAGCAGTGAGTTTGCATGATGCTTTGCAGGCAGATGTAATTATTTCATGCTTACCTACAAGCCAAGATGTTGAGCAACTCATCATTACAGCAAAAGAGAATGGTGCGTTTAATACAGCAAATGCAGGGAAAATTTGGATTGATTGTACCAGCGGTGTACCTGATGATGCCAAACGCATTCGCCAAATTTTATCGCCTTATGGCATAGACTTTTTAGATGCTCCTGTGAGTGGGCAAACCATTGGTGCAGAAAATGCTACGCTAACATTTATGGTTGG
>JAUNHS010000001.1:0-3913 GCA_030523805.1 Acinetobacter sp. | reverse complement strand
CTGTGAGTGGGCAAACCATTGGTGCAGAAAATGCTACGCTAACATTTATGGTTGGGGGCGATGAACAGGTTTTCCAACGAGCTTTGGTGGTGATGCAAGTTTTAGGTAAACTCATTCAGCATGTCGGTGAAACAGGTGCAGGTTTTGCTGTAAAAGCCGTGAATAATATGCTTTTGGCCGCAAATTTATGTGCGACTTTGGAAGGATTTAGTACCTTAAAAGCACATGGAGTGGCATTAGATTCTGCCTTGGCGTGTATTAACGCTTCAAGTGGTAAAAGTGTTGCAACAGAAATGGTCTTACCACAACGCATTTTAAACCGTGAATTTCCACTGACTTTTGCTCTCACTTTATTGAATAAAGATACAGGCATTGCCTTAGATTTAGCACAGCAAGCCAAACTTTCTACGCCTGTATTGGCATTGGCACGGCAAATGGTAAATATGGCGACCAGTCAAGCCACGCCACAACATGATTTTTCAACATTGGCACAATGGTATGAACAATTTAATCATCTCACATTGGAATAAATGGAGTATGAATTGTATAAAATATCGCCAAAAATGGCAATCATGGATAAAATGTGAAGTAAAATTTACATGATTACTAACGATTAGCCCTTGTATTTTTTGTGAATAAACGTTAATTTAAACGTACAGATGATATACATCTGTGAATGAACTAAGGAACATTTCTATGAAAAAAGCGATATTTACAACCGTAGCAACAGTTTTAGCACTTGTATCTGGCAATGTGATGGCTTCAGAGCAAGAGTGCCAAAAACTGCAAAATGACCACAATGTCATTTATGCTGCCAAAGGTTTTTGCTTTAAAGATGAAGATGCGAAAAAGAAATTTGGTAATGATAACTGCTATACATCAAATCCAAAATTTTCTGACAAAGAGCAACAACGTTTAGATCAAATCAAAGCACGCCAAAAAGAATTAAGCTGCAAATAAGTTTTAATTCATCGCAAAATTGCTTTAGTATCTACTTAAAATTTGTTAGACTAAAAATCGCTAAATATCATTATTTAGCGATTTTTTATGCATAAATTAATCGTTCATCTGATGGGAGTAGGCAATGTCTTATAATGACCAAAATATTTTTGCAAAAATTTTGCGTGGTGAATTACCAGCAATTAAAGTATATGAAGATGATAAAACTTTGGCTTTTATGGATATTATGCCACAAGCTGATGGGCATACTTTAGTGATTCCTAAAACGCCTGCAGTAACTTTGCTTGATTTGCCAGCGGAAGATTTAGCTTATACCATGACCATTGTACAAAAAGTTGCCCAAGCCATTCAGCAAGCATTAAATGCAGAAGGCATCGTATTAATGCAACTTTCAGGTGAAAAAGCAGGGCAAACTGTGCCGCATATTCATTTTCACTTAATTCCAAGTTCGGTGCATGAATTGGGTAAACACGCCAATCAAATGGGCGACCAAGCACATATTCAGGCTTTAGCTGAAAAAATTAGACACGCATTGGCTTAAGTGTAAACTGGTTGAGTTACATCACTGTATAAAAGATGTGTGAATGTTATTTATACAAATAGCATGAAAAAATATAAAAATAACTTGCAGTAAGCAAAGATAATCTATATTATATGCACACATCGGGGGCGTGGCGAAATTGGTAGACGCACTGGATTTAGGTTCCAGCGGAGCGATCCGTGAGAGTTCGAGTCTCTCCGCCCCCACCATAGAAGAGGATTGGTGTAATGGTAGCATGACGGTCTCCAAAACCGTTCGTCAAGGTTCGAATCCTTGATCCTCTGCCAAATTTTAAAAAGCTCAAACGTATGTTTGGGCTTTTTTATTGCCAAGAGAACAAGCTGTCAAGATTTTGATTGATGAAATTCTGTGTAACTTCTTGTATCAAAGTATGATGTTCATTTGAACAATTTTACGTTATATTCAAATGAAAAATGACTTGATAGAGGTTATTATGGCAAATATCCTAACACGCTTTAACCAATCACAATATCGTGGTTTGGTGATTTTAGTCCTTGATTTATTACTATTTTTCGCACTTATTCATTATTTACCTTTTAGCCCAAAGGAAAATAAAGGCTTAGCATTGCTTGTATTTGCAGGTGTGTTATGGCTTACGGAAGCCTTTCACATTACTGTTACGGCATTAATGATTCCAGTGCTTGCCATTTTTATGGGCTTGCTCAATACCAAAGCTGCATTTGCAACTTTTTCTGAACCGATTATTTTTATGTTCTTTGGTGGCTTTGTATTGGCTGCCGTATTGCAAATCCAAAATTTAGATAAAGTGCTGGCAAGTTATATTATCCGTGCAGCGGGTGGAAAATTAAAACATACGATTTTCTATCTATTTGGTGCAACGGCATTTATTTCTATGTGGATTAATAATACAGCAGTGGCTGCTATGATGTTGCCTTTGGCTATGGGTATTTTAAGTGGTGTCAATGTACAAACCGATCGCAAAACGTATGCTTTTGTTCTATTAGGCATTGCATTTAGTGCGAGTATTGGTGGCATTGGTACATTGGTAGGCAGTGCACCGAATGGTATTTTAGCTACACAATTGGATATTACGTTTGCTGAATGGCTGAAATATGGTATTCCTGTCATGGTTCTACTGTTACTTGGTATGCTGTTTTCTATGTGGGTGGTGTTGCGTCCAAATTTAGATGCAGAATTTGATTTTCAATTAGACGATGTACCATTAGATCAAAAGAAAATCATCACCTTAGCCGTATTTTTTGTAACTGTAGTCTTTTTATGCTTTGGTTCACTCATCAATCCTGCATTATCTAGTTTACTTGGCTTGAGTGGTAAAATCAGTAATTTTGATAGTGTAGTGGTCATGTGTGTTGTAGTGGCATTGATTGTACTTGGCACGGCAAAATGGTCGCAAATTCAAGAGCGAGTAGAGTGGGGCGTGTTAATGCTATTTGGTGGTGGTTTGACTTTAAGCGTAGTGATGAAAGATAGCGGTGCAAGTCAGATTATGGCGGATAGTATTGTCAATGTTGTAGGGCAACAGCATTGGGTGGTGATTATGCTGGCTTTAACGGCATTTATTGTATTTTTAACCGAGTTTACATCTAATACGGCAAGTGCAGCATTATTAATGCCGATTTTTATTGCGATTGCTCAATCTTTAGGTGTAGAGCCGATTGCATTGGCTGCGATTATTGCTTGTGGTGCGAGCTGTGCATTTATGCTACCAATTGCAACACCACCGAATGCGATTGTTTTTGCAACAGGGTATATAGAACTGAAAGAAATGGCAAAAGTTGGCTTTGTACTTAATATTTGCTCTATTTTAGTGATTGGTTTATTGGCTTATTTCTTTTGGATGTAAGTGAATAACGAGCAAAAAGCCTATTGGAAACAATAGGCTTTTTTATTGAAGTTTTATGATGGGTTAGGCTTTTTGCGTTTCAATAAGCAAAGAATTAAACCTAATCCAAGACATACAAGATGCCAACCAATGCAAAATAAATAAGTATGATAATTCCCTGTTCTTTCTATGATTACATCTGCTGTATTTGTCATGAGTGATGGAAAGAAAAAAGCAGTTATAATGAGATTAATTGAAATGGTAATACTTGATAGGATAGATTGAGAACGGAAACAAATGAGAGCAAAAAAACTAGTGATTAATGCAATAATGAAGCCACCAATAGGAATAAAGATACTTAAAATAGCCAATACTAAAGCAAAGATTACAAGCATTTTCATAATGATTAGTCCATAAAAGAAAATGAAAAAGTAATTTCCTTTTAAAAGGTATATTTGTTAGGAGATAAAGAGATCATAAAAATCCATTGAATGGATTGCATTCAATGGATTAGAAAATAGGAATATTTGGTGGGGTAGGTTGGTAAGTACACACAAAACTTAAACTAATAATCGTGATTAAAATCA
>JAUNHS010000079.1:4430-8157 GCA_030523805.1 Acinetobacter sp. | reverse complement strand
GGCTTATCATAGCAGAAAGTCAAGTCTTTGCTTATGGCAAATTTGCTAGTATGCAAGCAAATTTTTTGGTGTAATATTGAAATGCCATTTTTAATATGCAAGCGTATATTAAAAAGCAATTCATTGTGCCATGCTTTATGATTTTAAGAATAAAATCAAATATTTATTATATTGTGTAATATCATGTATATTATCATTGATGTATTTATATACAGTAAATTCAACTAAAATTGGGTGGCTTAATCTGTCAAAAGATACAATCTTGTACGATGCGATTTACTCAATTCATCGCTCAAGCACACGTCCTTGCCCTTAGCAACTGTACAGAATAGTCATTGATTTATACTTCACTTTTACAGATAATAAAAAGATTTTGAAATGAAACAAAGAGTTTTTTGAAATGTTTAAACCCATTTCGTTTTATATCGGCTTACGATATACACGAGCAAAACGTAATAATCACTTTATTTCTTTTATTGCTCTTGTGTCTATGATTGGTTTGACTTTGGGCGTGGCTGTACTGATTACCGTGCTTTCGGTCATGAATGGCTTTGACCGAGAGTTGAAAAATCGTGTATTGGGCATGGTTCCCCAAGCGGCTGTGGCATCTAATCAAATTATTGAAGATTGGCCAGCTCTTGCTAAGCAATTAGAAAAGCAGGAACACGTTCAAGGCGTTGCACCATTTACGCAATTGCAAGGTATGGTGGTGTCTAATGGTCAAGTGTCGGGCATTATGGTGTCAGGCATAGACCCACAATATGAAAAAAATGTCTCTATTATTCAAGACTTTATGTATGCAGGCAGTGTCAATGCACTGAAAGATGGGGAATTTGGTATTATCATTGGTAAAAAAATGGCAGATAATTTGGGCTTGGGTCTCAATGATGATGTTACCATTGTATTACCTGAAGCAACGCCATCGCCTGCTGGTGTTGTGCCACGCTTTAAACGCTTCAAAGTGGTCGGGATTTTTAATGTCGGTGCAGAAGTTGATGCATTAATGGGCTATATCGCTTTAAATGATGCGGCAACATTATTACGCTTACCTGCTGGGGCTCAAGGTATTCGCCTAAAATTAGATGATTTATTTGCAGCACCTGAAGTGGCACAAAAAATGGTTACTGATTTGAATGCCAAACAAGCTGAACAATATCCAAATGTAGATGCAAGTTTATTGCCACATTATTATTCATCGGATTGGACGCAAACGCATGGTAGCTTATTTAATGCCATTCAAATGGAAAAAACATTGGTCGGTTTATTGCTCTGCATGATTGTGTTAGTGGCAACATTTAACATCGTATCATCGTTAGTGATGGTGGTTACTGATAAAAAAGCAGATATTGCCATTTTGCGCACACTTGGTGCATCGCCAGCAACCATTACACGCATTTTCATGGTGCAAGGTACAATTATCGGCATTATTGGTACAGTCGCAGGCACGGTGTTAGGTGTGGTTTTATCTTTAACCATTAGCGATATTATTGCTTTTGTCGTGGGTTTATTTGGCATAGAAGGCGTGTTAGACAGCTACTTTATTCAATATATTCCATCGTATTTACGTTGGTTAGATGTGGTGGTGATTGTCAGCGTATCATTATTCTTTAGCTTTATAGCGACCTTGTACCCTGCGTTAAGAGCATCAAAAATTCAACCTGCGGAGGCACTACGTTATGAATAATTCTGCTGCACAGCATTCAGATGTCGTATTATCAGCACGTCAAGTGTCTAAAAGTTTTACCGATGGCAAGAATACGGTAGATGTAATTCGCAATTTATCGCTAGATGTCAAAACTGGGGAATTTGTCGCCATTGTCGGGGCAAGTGGCTCTGGGAAAAGTACATTGCTACACATTTTGGGTGGTTTAGATGCACCAACACAAGGGGAAATTTATCTCAATGGTGTGCGTTTTGATGGTTTAAATGAAAAAGCCCGTGGCGAATTGCGTAATCGCCATTTGGGTTTTGTTTATCAGTTCCATCATTTATTGCCTGAATTTAGTGCTTTGGAAAATGTCGCTATGCCGTTGATGTTGCGTGCCGAAAGTTCGTTCAGCGAAGCCAAAAAGCGTGCTGAATATTTGCTAGAACGTGTAGGATTATCGCACCGTATGACGCATAAATCAGGCGAATTATCGGGTGGTGAACGTCAGCGTGTGGCATTGGCTCGTGCTTTGGCAGTCAATCCAAAATTGATTTTAGCCGATGAACCAACGGGAAATTTAGACCAAGAAACGGCACAAAATATTTTCCAATTATTGCGTGAATTGCGTGAAGAAATGGGCATGGCAATGTTGATTGTTACCCATGATGTCGCATTAGCACAATCAGCGGATCGTATTTTAACCATGCGTGATGGTCAATGGATCAATACGCAAAACACAACACAACACGGACAACAGCAATAAAACGATCGCCCATTTCTGTCGTGGAAATGGGCTTTTTCATGGAATGACACAATGAAAAGCAACGCTAGGAATAATGCTTAAAATGTGGAAAATATTTTGTATTGCATGGATTGTCGGCATTGCACTCATGGGGCAATCACTCACATTTTTAACGGATTATGCGTACATCATTGTCGCATTGGCGTGTGCAATCCAATTATTATTACTTTGCTTTAAAACATCATTATGGCGGCACACCATCACTGCATTATGTTTGGCGTGTACAGGCGTAACGATTGGCTATGTGTATGGCGATCACGCCTTGCAACAACGCTTACTCTACCGTGAATTAACCGCTCGCCCTGTAGATGCTGTGGTGTACATTAAACATTTAGACCAACCATCGGCACGTCGCATTCAGCAAAAAGCACAAGTTTTAGGTTCATCTTTGCATGATGTTTATTGGCAACTCTTGCTCACTACGCCACAAAATAAATCAGAAAAAAGTATCAAATTACAACAAGAACAGCAATTTAATGATCCCAATGATGCAAGTAATCCACAACAAAATCAACAAAATACGCACGCAAATCAATCATTCCAACTGGGACAATATTATCGCATACACGGCAATATTCGCCCTGCACATAGCTATGCCACCGAAGGGGCTTTTGATAGTGAACGTTGGTTTTTACATGAAAACTTAATGGCAAGTGTACAAGTCAAATGGCTTGAACCCTTAAGCCCACAGCAAGTGCAAGATTTAGGTTTTGCCTACCATGTACAGCAACAACAGCAATGGCAGGCAAAGGCACTACTCGGCATTGAAAAGTTACGCTTAAAATTACGCCAAGATATACAAAATTTGCCACTGCAACAGCGTGGACTCATTCTCGCACTTTTAACAGGCGATGAAAGTCAGCTCAATCGCTCTACCGAAGAGCAATTTCAACGGTTAGGCATTAGTCATTTATTAGCCATTTCAGGGCCACACGTGCTGATTTTAGCCATGATGCTCACATGGCTCATCAATAAATTGATTATTTTATATGTACCTAAATGGTATCGCCGTGTACCACGCCCTTATTTTTTATGTATTCCCTTTTTGGCTACTGTGCTATTTTATACAGCATTTGTCGGCTTTGAACCACCTGCATTGCGTACCTTACTCATGACAACGGTCGGTGTGGTTTTATTACTTTTACATCGCAAATTAACCGCATTATCCGTTTTATTGTTAGCAGCAAGTATTTTATTATTGCTCATGCCATTGAGTGTATTCGGTGCAGCATTTTGGTTATCTTTTGGTGCGTCATTCATTTTATTGCGAATTTACC
>JAUNHS010000079.1:0-4330 GCA_030523805.1 Acinetobacter sp. | reverse complement strand
GGTGCAGCATTTTGGTTATCTTTTGGTGCGTCATTCATTTTATTGCGAATTTACCAGAGCTTACAAGAACAACAGCACACGCCAATTGCTAAAAATGATTGGGCATATCATCAGCAAAAAATCAAGCGTGCCACTTGGTTACTATGGCAATCGCAATGGAAAATTTTCATTGCATTATTTCCTTTAACCATGATTTTCTTCCAAAAAGTGTCGTGGCTTGCCCCTTTTGTGAACTTGGTTGCCATTCCAATTTTGGGAGCGTGCATTGTGCCGTTAAATATGTTAGCGGCTGTTGTACATTTTATTTATGCAGATTTAGCAGCACTTTTATGGCAAATTGTAGAAATCTTCATCAATATTTTATTGGCATTATTAAACTTTTTTGACCGTGCTTTTGATGCCAGTTTAACAGCATTTGCCTTTACATCGCTCATGTTGGTTTTGCTATGTATCATCATCGCCTTGTTGCTCTTACCCAAAGGCGTTTTGCCTAAATCATGGGTGATTGCCGTCATCGCTATTATTGCTGTGAGTTTATATCAAGACCATCGCACGGAAATTCATATTTTAGATATAGGACAAGGGCAAGCGATTTATTTGAAAGATGCACAATATCACGCCTTGATTGATACAGGGGGTTATTATGATGAAGAGCGTTTTAGTATTGGTCAAAATGTCGTTGTACCCTTTTTATTGCGACAAGGCGTAAAACAACTTGATGATGTAATTTTATCGCATTTAGATAACGACCATATTGGTGCATTGCCCTACATCGCAAAAGATATAGACATTCAAAATATTCGCACCAATGAATCACTCAAACAGCAAATAGAATTTCAGCAAGATGATGATTATCAAACACTTTTAACCCTGCCTGAGCAATTATGCCTTGCTGGGCAACATTGGCAATTATCGCCCAATTTTGATGTGCAAGTCCTTTCGCCAAATACTCATGATACACAACTGATTAGGCAAAATCGTAATGAATATTCTTGTGTGCTGTATTTAACAGTCCAAAATGTACACGGCGATTATCGTCATTTTCTATTTATGGGCGATGCAGGTTGGCAAACAGAACAGGAAATTATGCAACGCTATCCACATTTACCAGTAGATGTGTTGGTGGTTGGACATCATGGTAGCCGTCATAGCAGTTTACCTGAATTTGTTGCACATTATCGTCCCAAATTAGCGATTGCATCTGCAGGGTTTAATAATCGTTATGGACACCCACATCAAGATGTGGTGGATATTTTTAAAAATCTGAATATTCCGTTCATTTCCACCATTGAACAAGGGACAATCCGCTTTGCTCAACATAAACAGACGGCACAATGGACGTGGTCGGCATATCGCCAGCAATTGCCGTGGCTACAGCGTGAGCAAACCCAAAAGCATAATGCCAATGAATAAATTGATGTAATTGCTTTTTTAGACTTGCAAGTCGTGCTAATTTTATTTAAAATGCACGGCATATTAGGCGTATAGCTCAGTTGGTTAGAGCGCTACGTTGACATCGTAGAGGTCTCCAGTTCGAGTCTGGATATGCCTACCAAGTTTTAAAATTAAACTCCAATCAGCTCCATGATTGGAGTTTTTTTATTACGACTTTACCCGCTCACCAAACAATGCCGTACCAATACGCACCATCGTTGAACCTGCAGCAATCGCATGATGCAAATCGCCAGACATTCCCATACTTAACGTATCCCAATCTTGTGGTTGAGCGTGCTGTGCTTTGACCTGTTCAAATAATGCTTTTGCTTGCTCAAATGCTGCATGATAATCTGGTGCAGGAATAACCATTAAACCACGCAAACGCACTCCATCTAAACGACTAATTTGTGCCACCAAATCAGCCACTTCACTCGGTAAACAGCCATCTTTACTTGCTTGATTGTCTATATTCACTTGCAGGCAAATATTTAACGCTGGCAAATGGCTCGGTCGTTGTTGCGATAAACGTTCAGCAATCAATAAACGATCCACCCCTTGCACCCACGCAAAATGCTCAGCCAAAAGTTTGGTTTTATTACGCTGCACATGACCAATAAAATGCCATTCAATTGCTAACTCATTGAGTTGTTGGATTTTATCTATCGCTTCCTGCACATAATTTTCACCAAAAGCACGTTGCCCCACATCATATAATGCACGAATTTTATCCGCTGATTGTGTTTTAGATACGGCTAATAATTGCACCGATGCTGATATTGGCTCAGCACATTGCTGAATTTGCTGTTGAATGTGTTGCAAATTGGCGTGTAAAGTGTCTATATTGCTCATTTTATCATCTACGCTATTGGTCTAAAAAATACATATCAATGACAATCTATTATATAATGCCCTATCGTCTTTGAATACCTTGCTACAGAAAATTATCATGCTTGCTCGTCTTTTATCTTTTGCTTTAAAACAAAATGCTTCAGATTTACATCTTTCTGCTGGGCTTGCTCCAATGATTCGTGTGCATGGCGACATGAAAAAAATAGAAACTTCGCCACTCACCGCACACGATGTAGAGCAAATGATTTTCAGTAGTATGAATGACGCTCAACAGCAACAATTAAAACAACAATGGGAACTAGATTACGCTTTTAGCTTAACTTCGCAAGCACGCTTTCGTGTCAATGTGTTTTATCAGCAGCATGGTTTATCAGCGGTGTTTCGTGTGATTCCACAGCACATTCCAAGTTTGGCACAGCTCAATGCTCCAGCAATTTTACAAAAATTGACCGAATTTTCACAAGGCTTGGTTTTGGTTACAGGTGCAACAGGTTCTGGAAAATCCACCACTTTAGCCGCTATGCTCAATGAAATTAATCTACACCGTGCCAAGCACATTATTAGCATAGAAGATCCAATTGAGTTTGTACATCAGAGCCAACGCAGTTTAATCCATCAGCGAGAATTGCACCAACACACGCACAGCTTTCACCACGCTTTGCGTGCTGCTTTACGAGAAGATCCTGATATTTTATTGGTTGGCGAAATGCGAGATTTAGACACCATTCGTCTCGCTTTAACCGCTGCAGAAACGGGGCATTTAGTGTTTGCAACTTTACACACCAATTCAGCAAGCAAAAGCATAGACCGTATTATAGATGCCTTTCCAGCCGATGAACAAAGCATGATCCGCACCATGCTTGCCGAATCTTTACAAGCTGTCGTCGCACAATCTTTAATCAAAAGCACTCAACAAGGCCGCATTGCCGCCTATGAAATTTTAATCAACACCCCTGCTGTACGCAATTTAATCCGTGAAAATAAAATCGCTCAACTCTACTCCACACTACAAACAGGGCAACAATACGGCATGATGACGCTAGACCAACATTTACAACAATTATTACACGAAGGCAAAATTACCACAGACACTGCACGAGAAATTGCTCGCCAGCCAGAATTATTTGAACCATCTACACCTACACAGACGACAGTAGCAAATTAAAATGATTTTTATTTACAAAAATCATGTGTAGAATGCTTGGATTTTATGCAAAAATCGTGTAGATTGAACCACGCATTTTTAAATTTCATGACACACAAAAACAGCCAAAATGAGTAAAAACATGACTGCATTGCCACCGACACAAGAGCAAGATTTACACTATTTTTTAAGTGCCGATGAACCTTGCCACTATATAGAAAATCAATCATCAAGAATGCTGGTACTCAACCCAGAGCTTCAGGTAGATGAACAAACTTTATCCGAACTTTCACGGCATGGCTTTCGTCGTAGTGGCGATATTATGTACAAACCTGATTGCGATAGTTGCCATCAATGCCTATCTAGCCGTATTCCTGTGCATGAATTTCGTATGAATAGCTCACAAAAAAAAGCATGGAAACGCAATCAAGATTTACGTTTTAATATTATTCCGACGGTGTTTGCCAATGAACAACATTTTAATTTATACGCACGTTATATTCAGCAGCGGCACGCAGAACATCGCCATGAGCAACCCAACCCACAAGAATTTCAGCAATTTTTAATCCGTTCTAAAAATAACAGTTTCTTTTTAGAATTATGGTTGGAGCAACAGTTGGTTGCAGTTTCAGTATGTGATTATTTTGATGATGGATTGTCTGCAGTTTATACTTTTTTTGACCCCGAGCAACACCGTCGTTCATTGGGCGTGTTTGCCATTTTAAGCCAAATTGAATATGCCAAATCGTTGCAATTAGATTATGTATATTTAGGCTATTGGGTACCACATTCCAACAAAATGCAGTACAAATCACAATATCAACCTTTGGAAATTTTGTATCAAGATCAATGGTTAAGATTAAAACAACCACTCAGCCAAGAAGAAATGCAACGCTTTGG
>JAUNHS010000078.1 GCA_030523805.1 Acinetobacter sp. | reverse complement strand
ATCCATGGTATGAATAAGGCGGAAACTTTAAGTATGTTTCCGCCTTATGAAAGCACGCAATTTCAGCGATTAGAGATTAGTTTTTCTCTTTATCAATGATTTTGTTTGCTTTAATCCATGGCATCATCGCACGCAATTTCGCACCAGTCTGCTCAATACCATGTGCCGCATTTTGACGACGACGAGCAGTCATTGATGGATAATTCAACGCACCTTCGTTAATGAACATCTTCGCATATTCACCTGATTGAATACGCTTCAACGCATTACGCATTGCTTCACGAGATTGCTCATTAATCACTTCTGGACCCGTTACATACTCACCGTATTCAGCATTGTTTGATACTGAATAGTTCATGTCAGCAATACCACCTTCAAACATTAAGTCCACGATTAATTTTAATTCGTGTAAACATTCAAAGTATGCCATTTCTGGAGAATAACCCGCTTCTACTAATGTTTCAAAGCCCATTTTTACCAATTCAACCGCACCACCGCAAAGTACCGCTTGCTCACCGAACAAGTCAGTTTCAGTTTCTTCACGGAATGATGTTTCAATAATACCTGTACGGCCACCACCTACGCCAGACGCATAAGAAAGAGCTACATTACGAGCATTACCAGATGCATCTTGATGTACAGCGATTAAGTCAGGAACACCTGAACCACGTTGGAATTCAGAACGTACAGTATGACCTGGAGCTTTTGGAGCAACCATAATCACGTCTAAATCTTTACGAGGAACAACTTGGTTATAAAGTACAGAGAAACCATGAGCAAATGCTAAAGTCGCACCTTGCTTGATGTTTGGCTCAATCACATCACGGTAAAGTTGAGATTGAAATTCATCTGGTGTCAAAATCATCACTAAATCAGCTTGAGCAACTGCTGCTGGTACTTCAGCAACTTTTAAGCCAGCATTTTCAGCTTTTTTCCAAGATGCAGAGTCAGCACGCAAACCAACAGTTACATCTACACCTGAGTCTTTTAAGTTCAATGCGTGAGCATGACCTTGTGAACCATAACCAATAATGGCTACTTTTTTGCTTTGAATGATTGATAAATCACAATCTTTATCATAAAAAATTTGCATTTTGATACTCCAAATAATGCGTTTTAAAGCACTATATTATTAAACTAATAACATCATGCTTAGGATTAAACTGTTAAACGGTTAAAACTTTTTCACCACGAGCAATACCCGACACACCCGAACGAACCACTTCTAAAATCGTCGTTTCAGACAAGGCTTGAATAAAGGCATCATTCTTTTCGGTTGCACCCACCAACTGAATGGTATAAGTACTTGCGGTGACATCTACGATTTGCCCACGGAAAATATCTGCTGTACGCTTCACTTCTGCACGAGCCGAGCCTGATGCTTTCACTTTAATCAACATCAATTCACGCTCAATATGAGCTCCTTCAGACAAATCTACTACTTTTACCACTTCAACTAACTTATTGAGTTGCTTGGTAATTTGTTCAATTTTATGGTCATCGCCATGCGTTGTTAAAGTCAAACGAGACAATGTTGGGTCTTCAGTCGGTGCAACGTTTAAAGTTTCAATATTATAGCCACGCTGACTAAATAAACCTACCAAACGTGATAACGCCCCTGATTCATTTTCCATCAATACAGAAATTAAACGTTTCATTAGGTACGCTCCCCTTTGGCTAACCACATATCTCGCATTGATTGTCCTGCCACTTGCATTGGATAAACGTGTTCCGAACGATCCACCGTTACGTTAATAAATACACATTTATCGTTAATCGCCATTGCTTGTTCAAGTTTAGACTCTAACTCATCGGCATGGTCAATTTGAATACCCACATGACCATAGGCTTCCATCAACTTCGCAAAATCAGGCAATGATTCTACATAAGAACTTGAATGACGACCTTCATAGTTCATATCTTGCCATTGACGTACCATACCTAAAGCACGGTTATTCAAGCATAAAATCTTCACATTCAAGCCATATTGCTTACACGTTGAAAGCTCTTGAATACACATCTGAATAGATGCTTCGCCTGTGATACACACCACTTGCTGCTCTGGGAATGCCAATTTTGCCGCCATCGCATACGGCAAGCCCACGCCCATCGTACCCAAACCGCCTGAATTAATCCATTGGCGTGGACGATTGTATTTATAATACAACGCACCAAACATCTGATGCTGACCTACGTCAGATGTAATAATCGCTTCACCGTTGGTTACTTTGTATAAGGCTTCTACTACTTGCTGTGGCTTCATTGTACCGTCTGTTGGTACTTGATATTTCAAGCCATGCACTTTACGCCATTCATTGATTTTATCCCACCACACGGCAAGAGCTTCAGCATTTGGTTTAGAAATTTCACGTTGCTTGATTTGAGCCAACATTTCTTGCAATACCAAATCCACCGCACCCACGATTGGAATTTGAGCCATAATGGTTTTAGAAATACTTGCAGGGTCAATATCAATATGAATGACTTTGGCATTTGGACAGAATTTTGCAGGATTATTGGTTACACGGTCATCAAAACGTGCCCCTACCGCTAAAATCACATCAGCATGGTGCATTGCCATGTTGGCTTCATAAGTACCGTGCATACCCAACATACCAATGAACTGCTCATCATCACCTGGGAAACAACCCAAGCCCATCAAAGTATTGGTTACAGGATAGCCTAAAATATGAGCCAATTCAGTTAAATAAGCCGATGCATTACCTTGCACCACGCCACCGCCTGCATAAATCACAGGCGATTTTGCTGTAATTAACTCATCAATTGCTTTACGGATTTGCCCAGAATGCCCACGAGAAGGCGGTTGATACGAACGTAATTTCACCGATTCAGGATATTTATAAGCAAACTTTTTCGTTGGATCTGTTGCATCTTTAGGAATATCCACCACGACAGGGCCTGGACGACCTGTTGATGCAATATAAAATGCTTTTTTAATAATACTTGGAATTTCGCTGGCATGACGCACTTGGAAACTATGCTTCACAATCGGACGAGAAATACCCACCATATCCGTTTCTTGGAATGCATCTTCACCAATTAAATGTGTTGCCACTTGACCCGAAATAATAACCATTGGAATAGAATCGGTATAAGCGGTCGCAATTGGTGTAACGGTATTGGTCGCACCTGGCCCTGACGTTACCAGCACCACGCCTGTTTTGCCTGTTACACGAGAGTACGCATCGGCCATATGCCCTGCTGCTTGCTCATGGCGTACCAAATAATGCTCAATTTTATCTTGCTGAAATAATGCATCATAAATATGCAATACAGCACCGCCTGGATAACCAAAAACGTGTTCAACACCTTCGTCCGCCAAAGCACGAACGAGCATTTCACCACCAGATAATAGTTCCACGTGATTCACCCTATCATTTGAACTCATTGACCTATTCAATGAGAGAAGAGATTTAAAATTTTCATACACTTAAACAATGTTGGCATAAATGTATGTAAGACTAATACGAAAATGCAATCATTTTTATTGTAAGGTTGCTCGTTTAGCGACCTACAGAAATTCAAGAAATCCTTGTATCGCCTGCACTATGTATAGGATAAAACATAGCGAAAACTGCCTATTCGGCTAGAATATGACAGTTTAATTGCCTGCGATTGCGACAACTTCAAAGGGTGATTGAAGTTTTTGCGATATACTAAATGTATAATTGTTGTATTTTTAGCACAAAAAGTCAAGACCAAACCCTATTTTTCAGCCAAGTTTACGGTCAATATGAATAAAAAAACATCAATAGCAAATGACTTCATTTTGACCTTTTAGCAAAACAGCTGATGCAATGCAATTTGTCGCTTTTGTTTTCGCTACTTTTACACTATGATAAGCACCATCTTTTTTATGCTGATTTTAATCTATGTCCGAACACGTTGAATTTATTCAAGGCACAGCAGGGCGAATTGAATGCTTTGTTTCTTTGCCTACACAAGAAATTACAGGTATCGCCATCGTTTGCCACCCCCACCCTTTACAAGGGGGCAATGCACATCATAAAGTGCCTGTATTATTAGCACAAATTTTTAATGAATTGGGCTGTGTAGTGTACCGTCCGAGCTTTCGTGGAGCAGGTCAATCCGATGGCGAACACGACAATGGCGTAGGCGAAACACAAGATATGCTTGCTGTCATTGAGCATTTAAAACAGACCTATCCGAATCTGCCATTTTATGCAGGGGGATTTAGTTTTGGTGCGTTTGTAATGGCAAAATGCCACGATATTTTAGGTGAACAACATCGTGCGAAAAAGCTCATTTTATGTGGTTTACCTACGGCTGATGTGAATGTTGCAGGCTTACGTCATTATAAAACACCTGCTATTAATGGCGATTTTTTACTCGTTCACGGCGAACAGGACGATATTACATTATTATCCGATTTAATCGCTTGGGCAGCACCACAAAAGCACCCTATTACCATTTTACCTGCTGCAAATCACTTTTTTACAGGGCATTTAAAGCCGTTAAAAACCGTGATTTATCGTTTTTTAGGCATGAATAGCTAATCTATTCCTGCTGAACCAAATGATGAATGACTTTACAATGTTCGCTTTGATTTTCTTGACAGTCATTCATCATCAATAATTCTTGCTTCATTTGCATCAGCTGAGCAATTTTTTCATCAATTCTCGCCAAATGCTGTTTGACTAAATCATCAGCAGAGCGGCAATTTTCTGTTGGATTATTTTTTAGCTCAATCAAACGTGCAATTTCATCTAAACTAAAATCCAAATAACGACAATGTTTGATAAAATTTAACTGCTCAACATGATGTTGAGTAAATAGCCGATAGCCATTATTCTGCCGAACTGCCGCTGATAAAAGCCCCATTTTTTCATAATAACGAATAGTTTCCACCGAAATCTGTAGCAATTCACTAAGCTGTTTGATTTTATAAAATTGATTTTTTGACGATGACATGATTTTCCCCTTGACCCTGTAATGACTTCAAGGTTTATAGTGTAAAGCAATTTCATTATTTATACGAGAGATTAGTGTTATGGCGTGTTCATCTTGTCATTCCTGTGGAAGCTCAAATCCTACTCCACCGCCCCATTATCGTTATGTGTTATGGATTGCATTATTGATTAATGCTCTGATGTTTGCAGTAGAAATCATCATGGGCATGAAAGCCAATTCCGTTTCGTTATTATCCGACAGCTTGGATTTTTTGGGTGATGCAGCGAATTATGGCATTAGTTTGTTTGTGTTGAATATGGCATTACGCCAACGTGCAAGGGCTTCATTGATTAAAGGTTATACTATGTCTGCCTTTGGTGTGTGGATTTTAGGTGTAACTGCTTATCAACTGCTACAGGGCGAATTACCTAATTACCATGAAATGAGTATTGTCGGGGTCATTGCTCTCATCGCCAATTTAACAGTTGCGGCTCTATTTTTTAGCACACGTCAAGGCGATAGCAATATGCGTGGCGTATGGCTTTGCTCTCGTAATGATGCGATTGGAAATCTTGCCATTATTATGGCGGCAGGTTTGGTGTATTGGAGCAATAGTGCTTATCCAGATTTAATCGTGGCATTGATTATGGCGTATTTAGCAATCCAAGCAGGCGTGCAAATTATTCGCCAAGCGAAGCAAGAATTAAGCCGTTTAAAGAATGAATTAAAAATCGCAACAAAAAAGGTATAACATTCAATGCTATACCTTTTTTGATGAATAAACAATACCAAGAGTTATGAACGCTTAAAACGTGCAAAACGTTTATTAAAGCTCGCTACTCGCCCTTCATTGCTCGCCTGACGAATTTCGCCTGTATAAAACGGATGTGAAACACTAGAAATATCCAAAGTTACATAAGGATAAACTTGCCCTTCGTACTCTCGTGTTTGATTAGATTTAATCGTGCTACCAATCAAAAAATACACATCAGCATTGGTATCATGAAATAGTACTTGCTGATAATCAGGGTGAATACCTTTACGCATTTTAAAATCTCCAAAATATATTACATATTGATATAATATAACATTTCAATTTCATGCGTCAAGTGTTCCATCATAATGTCGCAACAAATCACTCAAATCATCATGTACTTTCAAATGAATTAAATTCCAATAATGCCCTGAAATGGTACGATTCATCAGCAAGGTATAAGGCGATGGACGAAATAATTGCCAATATTGCAATGATGGCTTGATTAAAGCTCGTGCATCATGATGTGCTGAATTTTGTGCAAAATCATAAGGTTGTGTTAGTGGGCGTAATAGCACTTCAAACCATTGCTGATATAATTCTGCTGGAAATTGCCCTGCTTGGGTTAGCATTTGCAGTGCCATAAGCTGTTGCTCTACAGCAGTTACACTTCCCTGTTTTGCCGCTGCAATTAATTGCTTAAACTGATCAACCGTTGTATCCGATAAACCTTTCACTGCACCAAAATCATACATAATCACGCTACCATCTTCACGAAAAGCAAAATTGCCTGGGTGTGGGTCGCAATGAAAACGTTGCAAAATAAAAATTTGATCGCAAATGGCTTTAAATAAACGTCGCCCAAGTGCATTGCGTAAAGACGGTTGCCAAGTACTCGCAATCTGCATACGATGCCCTTGCTCTTCACTCAACACGAGCATATAACGACTTGAGTATTCATCAATCACTTGTGGAATGATGATTTTCTCATCTCTATTGGCATGAAATTGGGCAAATAAACGCAAATGATGTGCTTCAAGTTCATAATTCAATTCATTCAGTAAACTATCTTCAATTTCGGCAAATAAACAATCTTGCAACGCTGCATCAATTTTTAACACGCCCATCAAACGCAATGCCAATCGCACCGATTTCAAATCGCTACGGCAAACATCTTCCACGTGTGGATATTGCACTTTAATCACGACTTTTCGCCCATCATGCAAGATGGCACGATGCACTTGACCAATTGAAGCCGCTGCAAAAGGCTGTTGCTCCACACTTTGAAACACTTGCTGCCAAGGTTGTTTTAATGCACGCTCAATTTGCTGCTGAATGACATCAAAAGCCACTGGTGGAGCTTGTCGTTGTAATTTGGCTAATTCTGTTGCAATTTCAGGTGGAAATAAATCTTTATATTGCGATGCAATTTGCCCAACTTTCATGGCTGCACCTTTCATTTCACCCAAAGTTTGAGCAATTTGCACACCGATACTTGTTAAAAGCTGTTGATGTTGTTGTTGCTTTTGTTCTTCATCAGCAGTAATACTCCGCAATTTATTGCCAAGACTTTGCCCTGCAATACGAGCCGTCAAACCTGCTAACTTTAAAAATCTACCACTGGCGGTTGTTTTTGCTGTCATCACATACCTAATGTTGTTTTAATACTTTAATTAGCCATAGCATAGCACTAAATGATGGAAAATTGTGGATAACAATACCACTTCTCCACATTCATTCAGCTTCAAAAGCAAAAAAAAGTATATTGATTGTTCAAAATCATCTCATTCACTAAAAAATTATGCCATTCCTTACAAAAAACACTAGAAAAATCTTTTTTTTTGGCATAGTATAGCTTTATAGTTTTTTTTAGTTGTTATTAAAAAGGTGATAACATGTTTCCAGAGCATCGTGAATTAATCAGCAAATTACGTCAAGAAAACGCTCATTTTGCAAAGGTATTTGAAGAGCATAATGCACTTGACCACGAAATCATTCGTTTAGAAAAAGATCCTGTAACAAGCGGTCTTGAAGATATTGAAGTATTGAAAAAGAAAAAACTTCATCTTAAAGATGAGCTTTATCAAATGATTTTAAAAGCTCAGGCTTAATCATTTACTCATCTAAAAACGCTCAATTAAATATTGAGCGTTTTTGTTTTATATATCACAAACTTATATTCACCCTACATTCAATATTATAAATATACAATATAGCAATTATATATATTAAAATAAAAACATTCCCTTTCCCTATATTTTTAAGTCATTTATCACATTTTTTATTTTAAAATGCTGAAAAATATATCTCTTTTATGATATTTTTGTGATAAAATACAATTGTTATATAGATTAATGCTACAAATAGTGTAATAAATCACATTATTAGCACACACTCCATCGTTTTATGGTTGCCCATCAGTAGGATATGAAATGAAATACGCACCTTTTTTAAAACGCTCTGCTTTAGCAACATTTATCTCCCTATCTCTTATGGATATT
>JAUNHS010000077.1:3834-8460 GCA_030523805.1 Acinetobacter sp. | reverse complement strand
CTTATTTATATACAAAAGTGCTGATTTATTGTTTAATTTTCCAGCTTTTGGTGGGTTCATCATGCTGTGAAAATTTGTATATATCACTTGAGTTTTCATCTTTTAAGCCCCATAGTATAGCCATAATCAATTTATGTGGTAATTCTTATGCTTTTACACCAATCAAAACACCCTGCTGAAATTCAAATTATTCATTTAAATGACAGCTTAAACCAACAACGCAAACAACTTTTACAACAACTTGGCTCAAAAACAGAAAAAGCCACAGGATTTTTGCAAAAACTCAAAAGCAAAACACAAAAAAAGCAAAAAAGCGATGCACGCATTTTTGTGATTGACTTTAAAGGCGATGTACAAGCATCGGCAGTAGAGCATTTAAGAGAAGAAATTAGCTTGATTTTAAGTGCGGCAGATTGCGAAAAAGACCAAGTGGTGATTCGCCTAGAAAGCCCTGGTGGATTGGTACATGGCTATGGTTTGGCAGCTGCACAACTGTTGCGATTGCGAGACGCAGGCTTAAATGTAACCATCTGTGTAGATAAAGTCGCTGCCAGTGGTGGCTATATGATGGCGTGTATTGCTCACAAAATTATTGCTGCACCTTTTGCGGTCTTGGGTTCAATTGGTGTGGTGGCACAAATTCCAAACTTCAACCGTTTTTTAAAAGAGCATAAAGTAGATTTTGAGCAATTTACTGCAGGCGAGTATAAACGTACAGTAACCATGTTTGGCGAAAATAGCGATGAAGCTAAAGCCAAATTTGAACAAGAATTGCAGCAAACGCACCAATTATTTAAAACTTTTGTGGAAAAATATCGCCCACAATTGGACATTCAACAAGTAGCCACTGGCGAGCATTGGTATGGTCAAGATGCGTTGGATTTGCACTTGGTAGATGAATTGGCAACGTCAGATGCATATTTATTATCGCAAATTGAAGACCATGATGTATATTTATTGCACAGTCGCAAAAAGCCGACGTTGGGCGAAAAATTGGGCTTGCAAGCCGCTGAAATTGCTCACCATGTTGTACCGACTTTATTGGAACGTGTGGGCGATTATGTGCAAAAAAGTTATGTACAGCGTGTGCAAATGAAAAAATAAGCATTGCTGTGATGACATGAAATCATGATAAAAAGGGGAGAAATCCCCTTTTTTTATTGCTGAATGGATTGAATTATTTGTGTGAATTAATGCAATTTTAAACGTCCTGAGACACGTTTTTGCACCAAGCGAGCCAAGGTTAATAAAATGGTTTTCGGTAAACCTAAAATTGCTTTATGGTGCATGAGATGCAAGGCGATATGTGCATATTTGGCAATCATGCCTTGTATAAACAAACTATTGCCCGACAGGCGAGTAATGACACTGCCCACGCCTTTATTATTACCGAGTGTAACCAAAGCCCCTGCATCGGCATAGTGGAAATTTTGCTCAAATGTTTTGCCTTGGTGCATTGCCCAAAAGCATTTGACCAAATAATCTGCTTGTTGATGGGCGGCTTGGGCAGTGGCAGGAATTTTTTTACCATCTATTTCCAAGTCAGCACAATCGCCTAAAGCGTACACATCTTGAGCTGTGGTTTCCAAGCGAGCATTGACGATAAATTGATGAATACGATTGGTAGCTAAACCATAATGTGTATTGCTTTCGGCCGCTTTAATGCCTGCTGTCCAAATAATAATTTCCGCAGGAATGTGTTCATCTTGCGTGCTAATTACGGCATTGGGCGTAAGTTGTTTGACTTGTGTAGATGTGTGCAAATGAATATTTTTTTGCTGTAGCACATCGCTGGCGTGTTTGGACACTTTTTCATCTAAAGCAATGAGAATGCGTGGAGCAGCTTCAATCAAGTGAATGTTAATATCAAAATGATTGGCAGTGATTTGCTGCATTTCTTGGTAGGCTTCCATCATTTCTGCAGAAAGCTCTACGCCTGTCGCTCCAGCACCGACAATGGCAACGTTTAGTTCACGCTGTTCGGCATGAGCTGTTTGCAAAAAGCGACTAAATAAATATTTTTGGAAATGCTGTGCATCGGCAATATTTTCTAGTACAAAAGCGTGTTCAAAACCTTGCGTACCAAAAGAGTTTGAGCCACTGCCTATAGCGAGTACGCAACGCCCAAATTGAATTTCACTTTCAGGAATGAGTACCGTACCATCATCATCGCATACAGGGGCAAGCGTGAGCATTTTTTGCTGTGGGTGAAAATCTTTTAACGCACCCAAGCGAAAAGAAAAATGATTACGCCGTGCCAAAGTGGTATAAAGCAAACCTTCTTGCTGTGGGTCTAGCGTGCCAACAGCAACTTCATGCAAGGTCGGCTTCCAAATGTGAATCATAGAACGGTCAATCAATAGCACTTTTTCTGTACCGATTGCCTTGCCAAACTTTCTACCGAGTTTCGCTGCCAATTCCAGTCCACCAGCACCACCACCCACAATTACAATGTCGTAATACATGATTGATTTCTCCTGAATAAATTTAAATTTATGTCATATTTTTGTGCAAACTGTATGTCATATTGATGATGGAGCATTTTTATCACGATGTTACATCAATATTAAATACTAAAATTAATGATAATGATTTATATTTTACATTAAGTCTTAAAAATTTTCTATGTAAATTTGGGTGAAATATGCCATCTTGCATGACGCTATGCTAAAATAAACGCTTTCATATAAAAATTTAGTGTTGAGCAATGAAAGAAAGTTTACGCCTACGTTTAGACCAATTATGCGACCGTCATGAAGAATTAACTGCACTTTTAGCCGATGCAGAAGTGATTGCGGACAATCAAAAATTTAGAAAACTCTCTCGTGAACATAATGATTTACAAGAGATTAGCGATGTTTGGCAGCAATACACTCAAGCCGAGCAAGATATTGCTACTGCTGAAGAAATGCTCAGCGACCCTGATTTTAAAGATATGGCTCAAGATGAAATTAAAAATAACAAAGCCTTGCTGGAAGAATTAGAAGGGCGATTGAATATTTTAATGATTCCTAAAGATCCGAATGATGCTAATGCGGCTTATTTGGAAATCCGTGCTGGAACAGGTGGCGATGAAGCGGCGATTTTCTCGGGTGATTTATTCCGTATGTATAAAAAATATGCAGAAACGCAAGGCTGGCGTGTGGAAGTATTGTCGGAAAATGAAGGCGAGCATGGTGGCTATAAAGAAGTGATTTGCCGTGTTGATGGCGATGGCGTATATGGTCGCTTAAAATTTGAAAGTGGGGCTCATCGTGTGCAACGTGTACCAGCGACTGAAAGCCAAGGGCGTGTGCATACATCGGCGTGTACGGTGGCGATTTTACCTGAAGTGGATACCGATACGACGGTTGATATTAACCCTGCTGATTTGCGTATTGATACTTACCGTGCCAGTGGTGCAGGTGGTCAGCACGTCAATAAAACTGACTCTGCGGTGCGAATTACGCATATTCCAACAGGCGTGGTGGTGGAATGTCAAGAAGAGCGTTCACAGCACAAAAATAAAGCCAAAGCGATGGCGTTATTGGTGTCTCGTTTAGAAAATGCAAAACGCCAAGCCCAAGAAACGGCTACATCAGAAATGCGTCGTGATTTGGTCGGTTCGGGCGACCGTTCGGAGCGTATTCGTACTTATAATTATCCGCAAGGGCGTATGACCGACCATCGCATTAATTTAACGTTATATAAATTAGATGCGGTGATGGAAGGTGAATTGGGCGAATTATTAGACAGTTTGCACCGTGAATATCAAGCTGATCAGTTGGCGATGTTAGCCCAAGAAAATGGTGGTTGATTGATGAATATCGCCCAAGCACTTGCCGTGCGTGGTGAAGTGGATAGCTATGAACGCCAAGAAAATGCGTGGTTATTGGCACACATTTTACAATGCTCTGCAACTCAGCTGAAATTGATGCTTGATGATGAATTAAGCGATGCACAGCACGCTGAATATTTGCAAGGTTTGCAACGCATTGCCGCAGGTGAGCCGTTGGCGTATGTATTGGGTTCACAACCTTTTTGGACTTTGGATTTAATCGTGTCTAAAGAAACGCTTGTGCCACGCCCTGATACCGAAATTTTGGTGGAAACGGCATTGCAACTTGCTGTGCCACGCCACAGCCAAGTGCTGGATTTAGGCACAGGTACAGGGGCGATTGCCCTTTCTTTGGCAAGTGAGCGAGCCGATTGGCAAGTATTTGCCACAGATATTGCTGAAGAAACTTTGGCAGTTGCTCAAGCCAATGCCAAAAAACATGGTTTAAACGATGTGCAATTTTTTTGTGGTTCGTGGTTTGACGCATTGGCACAGCAATCAGCGTTGCGTTTTGATTTGATTGTGTCCAATCCCCCGTATATTGCTGAAGATGATGAGCATTTAACCGCTTTACAGCAAGAGCCACGCAGAGCATTAGTCGCTAAAAATCAAGGGCTTGCCGATTTGGAACACATTATTCAGCAGTCGGTCGCATGGTTAAAGCATGGTGCGTGGTTGGTGCTAGAGCATGGCTATCAGCAAGGGAAAGATGTGCAAGCTTTATTGCAACAGGCTGGATTTAGCCAAGTGCGAACGGTTAAAGATTATGCAGGGCAAGACCGTGTGAGTTTGGGGCGGTGGTTGTAATT
>JAUNHS010000077.1:0-3734 GCA_030523805.1 Acinetobacter sp. | reverse complement strand
TGATAATTTCTTTTTAAACAGTAGAAATAAGGTAGGCATCGTCCATAATAGGATAAATGTGAGAAAGAATATAATTTCTGTGATTGTGAGTGTCGTGAATTTTATCATCAGTGGATATAGCATAAAGAATAAATGTATAAAGCCACCGATAATAAATGTAATGGCTGGAATAAAACTCACCAACGAGAAGATTTTAATGGTTTTTTCCATTGCTTGCTCTTGTATGCCATACCTTGCGATTTTGTAGAGTAAAATAACGTAAAGTATAAAGCAAATAGGTACGAATACGACAAGACCAAACAAATTAGTAAATAAGGGAAAGAAGAATAAAAAATCCGTCATTTTAAAACGCCTAAATTGTTTACTTGCTAAATATTCATTTGATATGCACTTGGATCTACAATCGTTTCTTGCTCATAAAACATCTGACGCAATAAACGTGCTGAAGCAGGTGCCATTACCAAACCATTACGGAAATGCCCAAAATTCGCCCACGCATTTTCTATATTTGGCAAATGACCAATAAACGGAATGCCATCAGGCGATGCAGGACGTAACCCTGCCCATTGCTTTACAATAGGGAATTGTGCCAAATCAGGAATCATCTCCAAACTTGCCGTTAAAATATCTTGGCGAATGTCATCACGCACAGTATCATCAAAGCCAAAATCATTCATACTCGAGCCGCATACAATATGACCATCTTGACGTGGAATAAGATACATGACACGGTTCATGCACATGGTTTTTAGCCATTGTGGTGGTGTTTTAAACAGCAACATTTGCCCATGCACAGGGCGTATATTTAAAGTTATTCCTGCTAATTTTTGCCATTGTGCCGACCACGCTCCTGTACAAAAGATAACCGTATCACAGGCAAAAGTTTCGCCTTTTTGGCTTATGACGGCTGTAATGCGTTGTTGCTGTCGCTTAAAATCTACAATCGGTGTATGGCTCATTAGTTGAGCATTGGGGTGCTGTTGAATGTAAGCAATCAGGGATTGTAATAGGCGTGGATTGCGAACGTTAGATAGTTCAGGAAAATAGAGAGCGTGTTTAAATTTTGCATTGACTTGTGGTAGGTGTTGCTGTAATTCGTGTTGTGGTAATAATTGGCAACGTTGCATGGCTTGTTGCGTTTGTTCGGCATAGTTTAAACCGATGTCAAAATCGCTTTCATCAAAAATCATCATGCCTGTATCGTGGATTTCAAAATCAATGCCTGTAACTGCTTGGCAGCGTTGATTGAGTGCTTGATACATGGTTTTGCCGTGTTGGGCGAGTGCATTGACGGCTGGGGCATATCGCCACGGATACATGGGCGATAAAATGCCACCACCTGCCCATGATGCTGCTGTTCCTGCTTGTTGTTGGTCAAAAATGATGACCTGTTCGCCTTGGTCTAAAAATTCCAAAGCGGTCAATAAACCAACAATACCTGCACCAATCACGGCAATTTTCATGAGCGTTTTGTTCCTATTTAAATGAAAATAGTTAAGATGAATGCTAAATTTTAGGGCAGATATAATCTGCCCCTACAGCAACTATTCAATAGCGTGTAGTAGCGGAAAATTTTTCCGTCATATGGATTTTTATTTCAACATCTCCGCTGCTTGCTCTGCAAAATACGTCCAAATTCCGTCCGCACCTGCACGGCGACAGCACAATAAACTTTCTAAAATCACTTGTTCAGCCAACCAACCATTTTGAATGGCTGCCATTAACATCGCATATTCGCCACTGACTTGGTAAACAAAAGTCGGCACGCCAAATTGATTTTTCGCTTCACGCACAATGTCTAAATACGGCATTCCTGGTTTAACGATAATCATATCCGCCCCTTCTTGAATATCGAGAGCGATTTCGTGCAAGGCTTCGACACGGTTGGCACAATCCATTTGATAACTATATTTATTGCCACCTTTAAGATTACTTGCCGAACCCACAGCATCACGGAATGGGCCATAAAAACGAGACGCATATTTAGCGGCATATGACATAATGCTGGTATCAATAAAGCCATGTTGCTCCAACGCTTGACGGATTGCACCGATACGCCCGTCCATCATATCACTTGGGGCAATCACATCTGCACCTGCATGGGCGTGGCTCAAGGCTTGCTTGATTAAGCACTCAATGGTTTCATCATTCGCCACATCGCCTTTGCTGTCTAAAATACCATCTTGTCCATGACTGGTATAAGGGTCTAATGCACCATCACTGATGATGACCAATTCAGGAAATTCTTGTTTTAATAGGCGAATGGTGCGTTGTACCAAACCATCATCACGCCAAGCGGCTTTAGCCGTTAGGCTTTTATCTTCTTGTGGTGTAACAGGGAATAGGGCTAATTTAGATACGCCTAATTCTAACAAATGTTCGGCTTTTTTGAGCAATAAATCGGCAGATAAACGTTGAATATTAGGCATACTGGCGATGTCTTGGCGTTGATTTTGCCCTTCAAGCACAAAAGCAGGGTAGATTAAATGTTGTGCTGATAAATGCGTCTCGCTGACCATTTCACGCAATGGGGCATTTTTACGGATACGACGCATACGGCTCATCGGATAATTGGGGCGATTGAAAGTTAGGCTCATATTTCTCTCGTTTTAACGTATTCAAAATAAAAAAGATGTGCTATTTTAACGTGAATTATCACGGTTTGTACAATGTAAAATGACAGCGTCGCATCATCAAATTCACAGCAATCATAACACAGCATTACACACATCAAAAGATATTCAGCTTTTAAATGAAACAGGCTTGATAGATGTGCAATTTGCCAACTGGGGGCAAAGTGTGGTGTTGAGTTTTTGCCATAGCGAAACAGGGCAAAATGTGGGGCAATTGATTTGCCACGATGTGATTGATTTTCATGTAGTCAATACGCAGTTGATTGCACCACAAGCGGCTACACAGGCATGGTCATTATCGCAAAATATTGTTGGATTTTCGCATTATATTCATCGTATTCACATCAAAGCTGAGCTTGAGCCAAATACGCAACAAACCGCATTTTATTGGATAGATTTACGCCCGTATGCAGGTGTTTATTTGCGTTGTTTGGATTATGAAATTATGCTAGAGCAACAAAATATGAACAATACCGACTAGAGCGAGAAACTGATACAACTTGCAATCGCCATTGCACAAAAAAGCCTTTATAATACACGCCACAACCACATTAAACCGAACAAGGAACGCACTATGAGCCACAAAAAACGTGCTATTCACCCGATAGATTTTTTATTTTTATCCTTAGAAAAACGTCGCCAGCCAATGCACGTGGCAGGGCTTTTATTGTTTAAAATTCCACCATCAGCACCTGATGATTTTGTACAAAAACTTGCCGAAGAAATTCGCCAAAGCAAGCAAATGCCGATGTCGCCTTTTGGTGATCGTTTAAATGGTTTATTTTGGCAGCAAGATGAACGATTTGATATAGACCACCATTTTCGCCACATTGCCTTGCCAAAGCCAGGGCGTATTCGTGAGTTGTTTATGTATGTTTCGCAAGAGCATAGCACCTTGCTTGACCGTGCAAAACCGATGTGGACGTGTACCTTGATTGAAGGCATAGAAGGCAATCGTTTTGCGATTTATTGCAAAATTCATCATGCTTTGGTAGATGGCGTGGCGGCATTTCGTTTGTTGGAAAAAACATTATCATCACAGCCTGACGATCAAAATGTTGTGCCTTTGTGGTGTTTGAGAACGCCTTTGGCTTCGCCTGC
>JAUNHS010000076.1:6907-8676 GCA_030523805.1 Acinetobacter sp. | reverse complement strand
CCTTCAATCGTCCAATGCCCTGAATTATGTACGCGTGGAGCAATTTCATTCGCCAACAGACCTTGCTCGGTAACAAACAATTCTAAAGTCAAAACACCAACATAATTCAAATGATTAAGCAAACGTGAAATATAATCTTGTGCCACAGGTTGTAGATGTTCGCTTTGCGGCGCAGGCACGATAGAATGCGATAAAATGCCGTGATGATGATGATTTTCCGCCAAATCCCACGTCCGCACTTCGCCATCTTGCCCACGCACAGCGATAATCGACACTTCACGTTGGAATTGAATAAAACCTTCAGCAATTAATTGTCCTGCAGGAGCAAGTTCTTGCCACGCTTGTTCAATTTGTTCAGTAGTTTTAATTACAAATTGCCCTTTACCATCATAGCCACCCATAGCTGTTTTAAGTACCAACGGTAAGCCTAATTGTGCAACGGCTTGTTGTAATTCGTCCAATGATGCGACCGCACGATATGGAGCAACAGGAATTTGCAATTCATCAAACAGAGCTTTTTCCGATAAGCGATTTTGTGCAATAGCAAGGGCTTGACGTGGTGGATACAGTGTTTTTTGTTGAATCAGCGTATCGACATCGGCAACAGGTGTATTTTCAAATTCCAAGCTAAACACATCGGCACTTTGCATAAATTTTTGCAAAGCATTTTCATCTTGACTGGCAATCACTTCGCCTAACGCACCTGCAGGACATTGGCGATCGGCTTCAAAAAAAGTACAACGAATATTCAGTGGTAATGCGGCTTGAGCCATCATTCGCCCTAATTGTCCGCCACCAAAAATACCAATGGTTTGAACTGCGTGTGTCATAAGATGTGCCTATTAATGGGTTGAAAAAGGTTTTGATTAAGGAAAATAAGAAAAATTAAATGGGCGTATGCACTACGCCCTATGATTAATCGTATAAATGGAATTACACTTGCCCAGGTTGGTTATTGCTTGCGACTTTTTCAGTTTGTGCCGCACGGAATTTTGCCACATTTTGAGCAATTTCAGGGTGTGTCAAGCCGACAATTTGTGCTGCCAATAAGCCCGCATTAGTTGCCCCTGCTTGTCCGATAGCTAACGTTCCCACCGCAATACCTGCAGGCATTTGCACGATAGACAGCAATGAATCCACGCCATTTAAAATAGAAGATTTGACAGGAACGCCTAATACAGGTAAATCGGTTTTGGCTGCACACATTCCAGGGAGATGTGCTGCTCCGCCTGCCCCTGCGATAATCACTTGAATGCCACGCTCACGAGCAGTTTCGGCATATTCAAATAAACGGTCTGGCGTGCGATGTGCCGAAACAACTTCCGCTTCAAATGGGACATTGAGTTGTTTAAGCATCGTTGCGGTATGTTCCATCGTCGCCCAATCAGATTGCGACCCCATAATAATACCGACAAGGGGTTGTGCTGTCGTGGTCATGAGTTTCCCTCAAAACATGATTTACCAATGAAAGCTCGTCATTATAGCACCATTTCTTGCATTTAAATCACATTCATCACAATATTTTACTATCTTTTTTTGAGCTTAATCACTATTATACACAACAATGATTTGTGATTTTGAGTATTTTTAATTATGCACTTACATATTCTAGGAATTTGTGGCACGTTTATGGGTTCATTGGCACTCATCGCTCGCCAACTGGGACACACGGTTACAGGCTCTGACCAAAATATTTATCCACCAATGTCCACGCAATTACAAAATGCAGGCATTGAAATTATGCAAGGTTATGAACGTAGCCATTTGCA
>JAUNHS010000076.1:0-6807 GCA_030523805.1 Acinetobacter sp. | reverse complement strand
GCTATTCAAAAGCAATTCCATCATTTAGTGCGTACCATTCCAAGTCAAGGGCAAATTATTGCTCCAATCAGCGAAACGCATATTGATGAAGTATTGGCAATGGGCTGTTGGACACCTGTGGTGCGTACTGGATTGAACGGAGAACAAGCGGAACTCACCGCTGAATTAATCCGTGCCGATGGCAGTCATTTTAAAGTATTGCAACACGGCACTATCGTGGGCGAAGTACAATGGACTATGACAGGTTTACACAGCGTATCCAATGCCTTAGTTACCATTGCGGCGGCTCAACACGTTGGTGTGGAAATTGCGACAGCGTGCCAAGCCTTGTCTAATTTCGCAGGGGTTAAACGCCGTATGGAGTTGTTAGATACGGTGCAAGGTGTTGAAGTTTATGATGATTTTGCTCATCACCCAACTGCCATTGCAACCACATTGGACGGGGCAAGAAAGCGTTTAGGCGAGCGTAAATTGTGGGCAATTATTGAACCACGCTCTAACACCATGCGAATGGGAACACACAAAAGTCAGTTAGCCGACTCTGCTCAACTTGCTAATGAAGTGATTTGGTATCAACCTGAAGGCTTGGACTGGGATTTGCAACCTGTGATTCATGCGTCTAAAAATTCGGCTGAAATTAGCTCTAATTTAGATGACATTATCGCTCGTGTGGTAAAAGAAGCAGAAGCTGGCGATGCAGTCGTGATTATGTCTAATGGTGGTTTTGGTGGCTTGCATCAGAAATTGATTGCAGCATTGAAGCAAAAATAAATCCTTTTCCCAAATAAAAAAGCACGCTCTCGGGCGTGTTTTTTATAGCACATTTTTATGCAATAAAAAATCCATCACACCGTGATGGATTTTCTTTTTACATCACACAAACCACTTTATGCAGTACGTTTAATGCCTTTCACCAACTGCTCTACTCGTTGATGTTGCTCTGCTAAACGTTGTTCAATTAAAGCAAATTCAGCTTTTAATTTATCATCTAATTCAGTCAATTTCGCATTAAATGATTTCTTTTTTGCCTTTAACTCTTGCTCTTTCAACTGTTTCCAGTCATTCATGGTTGCACAAAAGTCGTGATATTCTTGCCCAATTTTTTGTTTCAGCGTTTGCATATCTTCATTCAAATCATGCCCATAAATGGCTAAATCTTGTTCAGCATATTTAAATTTCATTTCCAATTCTGCACGCTTAATATTAAACGCTGGGATACGACGCAAATTTTTAGCCAAACCAATTTTTGAACACGTCCAAATCAGCCATTTGGTTGGGTCATATTGCCACCATTTCACCCCATTGCGATAGTCATATTGGAAAATATGGTGATAATTGTGATAGCCTTCACCCCATGTTGGAATAGACAACCAAAAATTATCTCGTGCTGTATTTTCATCAGTATAAGGACGTTTGCCATACATATGGCACAATGAATTAATGAAGAATGTTACATGATGGCTAATAATTAAACGCAATAAACCACCTAATAACAATACGCCCCAGAAATCACCCACTGCCCAACCAATACCACCTAAAATCACCACATGAGATACAACAACAACAGGCACATAATAGTTATGTTGGAACATGACCAATTTATCATTCAACAAATCAGGCACATTGCTATAATCTTTTGGTGATGATGGATAATTACGCAACATCCAACCTAAATGTGCATACCAAAAGCCACGTTTAATAGAATACGGATCTTTTTCTTCATCATCTACAAAACGATGATGCACACGATGCCCTGCCGACCAATACAAAATACTATTTTGAATGGCCAAACTGCCACCAATCATTAAAAATAATTTTAACGGCAAACTTGCATGATACGTACGGTGCGACCATAAGCGATGATAACCCGCTGTAATCCCCAAACTACTAAATGCCAATAAGAACGCTAAACTTAACCACGCTCCCAAGCTAAAATCTTGATAATACGCATATAAAGGAATCGCAATAGCCGCAACAATCGGTGTGCCAATCAGCATAATAGAAGCTGGCCAGTTAATTGGTGCGTTTTTGTCAAACTCAATATGATGATCCATAACAACTCTCCAAAAGAGTGATTGCATAATGATGATTCTATGCTGTTTATTTATGCCCAATGATTTGCATTTTCTTGGCATAGAATTATTGTACATGTGTGTAATATACTCTATTTTTTTACTTTTGGATATAGCTTTTTACAGGATAAATGTAAATTATTTTTTGAGATTGAAGCCAACATTTGAATACATACTTAAATACTCAAAAACAAAAAAGACTGCCGAAGCAGTCTTTTTTCGCTTATAAGACAATAAATATCTATTAAGCTAATGCAGATTTTGCTTTTTCAGCCAAAGCAGCAAATGCAACCGCATCATGATAAGCGATATCCGCTAATACACGACGGTCAATAATCACTTGTGCTTTTTTCAAGCCAGCAATCATACGGCTGTATGATAAACCGTTTTGACGAGCACCAGCATTGATACGAGCAATCCATAAAGCACGGAATTGACGTTTTTTCTGACGACGGTCACGGTACGCATATTGACCAGCTTTGATAACCGCTTGGAACGCTACACGGTAAACACGAGAACGTGCACCATAGTAACCTTTAGCACGAGCAAGAATTTTTTTGTGACGGCGATGAGCCACTACACCACGTTTAACACGAGCCATTTTTTATCTCCTTAGATGTATGGGCACATACGACGAACTGAAGCAACATCACTTACATGAACCATTACACAGCCACGTAATTGACGGATACGTTTAGGAGACTTTTTAGTCAAAATGTGACGTTTAAACGCTTGCTTGCGTTTGAAACCGTTCGCAGTCGCTTTAAAGCGTTTTGCTGCACCACGGCGAGTTTTTAACTTAGCCATAACAACCTCTTTAAAGTACCTGTTCGGCTCATTTGCCCCATTGCAAACGACCTGCAGGTAAGGAAGGCGTTATTTTACAGCGTTTTTTATCGCTTGCCAAGTAGTTGCGATGATATTTTCAACGATTTTTCATAATGAAACATTCCACCACTCATTATGACTTTTTTGTCAGTGAAAGATGTATTTTAAGTCATTATTTTTGCTTTAGATTTGCGTAAGATACATATATACTTTATCTTTGCAAAAAAGGTATTCCCATTCAGCAAAAAACGCTGTACTTTATATAAGGTTTAAGCAAGCAAAACAGGTTATAAAACAGGAGTTTTATCATGCTATACACTGGCAAGTCTATTCAGGCTGAGTTTATTCAAGAAGGCATTGTCAATTTGTGCTTCAATGCCGAACATGACAGTATTAATAAGTTTGACCAAGCGACCAATGCAGAATTTGCCGCAGCAGTCAGCGTATTAGAGCAAAATAGTGCAAATATTCAAGGTTTGATTGTAAGTTCTGGCAAAAAAGTTTTTATTGCAGGGGCTGATATTACTGAATTTTTAGAATATTTTTCTAAACCAGCAGAAGAAATTGAGCGTTGGTTACTAGATATTAATGCCGTATTTAACCGCTTTGAAGATTTACCATTTCCAAAAGTAATTGCCATTAATGGTGCAGCGTTGGGCGGTGGCTGTGAAATGACCTTGGTCGGTGATTTCCGTGTGATGGTGGCATCGGCTCAAATCGGTTTACCTGAAACTAAATTAGGTATTTTCCCTGGTTTTGGTGGTTCGGTGCGTATGCCACGTTTGGTTGGTTTGGACAACGCTTTGGAAGCCATTGCTACAGCAAAATCATATAAACCACAAGAAGCCTTGAATATTGGCTTGGTAGATGCCGTTGTTGCTGATGATCAATTACACAATGCAGCATTAGATTTATTGCAAAAATGTATCAATGGTACTTTAGATTGGCAAGCTCGCCATCGTGAAAAAGTCAGCCCTGTGCGTTTGCGTGAATTGGAATTGGTCATGGCGTTTAATGCGGCAAAAGGCGTGATTTTTGCCAAAGCCAATCCAAGCCAATATCCTGCTGTCGCTTTAGCTGTTGATGCGATTGAAAAGCACGTCAAATTAAACCGTGATGAAGCCATTAAAATTGAAGCGACTAACTTTGTACAAGCTGCTCGTTCGCCACAAGCTGCAGCACTTGTCGGTTTATTCCTAAATGATCAACTCATTAAAAAGAAAGCCAAAAAATTTGAGCAAGGTGCAAATGATGTCAATCTTGCTGCCGTACTTGGTGCAGGCATTATGGGCGGTGGCATTGCTTATCAATCAGCAAGCAAAGGCACACCGATTATTATGAAAGACATTGGCAATGCTCAGCTTGATTTAGGTATGAACGAAGCCAATAAATTACTGGCAAAACAAATTGAACGTGGCAAATTGACCCCAGCCAAAGCAGGGCAAACCTTGGCTCGCATTCGTCCGACTTTAAGTTATGATGAATTTACCGATGTAGATATTGTCATTGAAGCGGTTACGGAAAATCCAGCCGTTAAAGAAAAAGTATTGGCTGATGTAGAAAGCCGTGTGCGTGAAAATAGCATTTTAGCGTCAAATACTTCAACCATTTCCATCACTCGCTTGGCTCAAGCCTTGAAACGTCCTGAAAATTTTGTCGGAATGCACTTCTTTAACCCAGTTCACATGATGCCTTTGGTGGAAATCATTCGTGGCGAAAAAACTAGCGATGTGGCGATTGCGACAACGGTTAAATTGGCTCAAAAAATGGGCAAAACGCCAATCGTAGTTAATGATTGCCCTGGCTTTTTAGTCAATCGTGTATTATTCCCTTATTTTGGTGCGTTTGATTTATTGCTCAAAGATGGTGCAGATTTTGTACAAATTGACAAAATCATGGAAAAATTCGGTTGGCCAATGGGTCCTGCGTATTTGATGGACGTAGTCGGCATTGATACAGGTGTACACGCTGCGAAAGTGATGGCTGAAGGCTTCCCAGACCGTATGAAACCTGATTTTAAAGGTGCGGTTGAAGTGATGTTTGAAAACAATCGTTTAGGACAAAAAAATGATGTTGGTTTTTATCAATACAGCCTTGATAAAAAAGGCAAAAAAGCCAAGACCATTGACCCAACAGCCTATGATTTAGTGGCTCAAACAGCAACTGCTGAACGTAAAGATTTTGACAGCCAAGAAATCATTGACCGTATGATGATTGCTCTGTGCAATGAAACGGTGCGTTGTTTGGAAGATAACATTGTCGCAACGCCAAATGAAGCGGATATGGCGATGATTATGGGCTTAGGTTTCCCTGCATTCCGTGGTGGGCCGTGCCGTTATATTGACCAAATCGGTGTAGCAGAATATGTAGCATTATGTAATAAATACAGTCATTTAGGTAAGGCTTACCAAGCTCCACAGCTGTTGCTTGATATGGCAAAAGACGGCAAAACCTTTTTCTAATGGCAATCGCAAAAATTTGATAAGGACAACACTATGACAACGTTAAATCCTCGTGATGTGGTAATTGTAGATGGCGTGCGTACCGCCATGGGCAAATCTAAAAATGGTATGTTCCGCAATGTGCGTGCCGATAATATGTCGGCAGAATTGGTGCGTGGCTTATTGGCTCGTCATGATTTTGACCACAATGAAATTGAAGATGTGATTTGGGGTGTGGTCAATCAAACCCTTGAACAAGGGTGGAATATGGCTCGCCACATCGTATTATTAGCCGATTTACCAAAAACGGTGGCAGGTCAAACTGTCAATCGTTTATGTGGCTCGTCAATGCAAGCATTGCACACAGCAGCAGCTCAAATTGCGACCAATCAAGGCGATATTTTCATCATCGGTGGTGTGGAACACATGGGACACGTCAATATGATGCACGGCGTGGACTTAAACCCTTTAGCGTCTAAACATTATGCTAAAGCATCTAATATGATGGGCTTAACTGCTGAATTATTGGGACGTATGAACAGCATTAGCCGTGAAGAGCAAGATATTTTTGGTGTAAATTCGCACAAAAAAGCATGGGCTGCCACTGAAGCAGGACGTTTTAAAAACGAAATCATCGGCATTAATGGTCATGATGAAAACGGCTTTTTACAACGTTGCGATATTGATGAAGTGATTCGCCCTGATGCCAATTTAGAAGCCTTCCAAGCCTTACGCCCTGTGTTTGATCCGAAAGGTGGCACAATTACAGCAGCGACAGCTTCGGCATTATCGGACGGTGCTTCGGCAATGTTGGTGATGTCTGCACAAAAAGCTAAAGATTTGGGCTTAAAACCTCGTGCGGTCATTCGCTCAATGGCAGTGGCAGGTTGTGATGCAGCGATTATGGGTTATGGCCCTGTGCCTGCAACACAAAAGGCGTTAAAACGTGCTGGCTTGTCTATTCAAGATATTCAAACCATTGAATTAAATGAAGCCTTTGCTGCTCAAGGTTTAGCGGTATTGAAAGGTTTAGATTTGTACGATAAGCAAGATATTGTCAATTTAAATGGTGGTGCGATTGCTTTAGGACACCCATTGGGCTGTTCAGGTAGCCGTATTACCACGACATTGTTAAATGCGATGGAACAACAAGATACGCAAATTGGTTTAGCGACCATGTGTATCGGTTTAGGTCAAGGTATTGCTACGATTATTGAGCGTGTTTAAGCCTAACCGTAATCATCAACAAAATAAGCCAAACATCATGTTTGGCTTATTTGTTATGAGCAGAATAATCGTTAATTCTTTAATTTTTCTGTATATTTCTTTTTATACTCCTTTGATTTTTCATCATAAACATAAGTTTCTATTTGGTTTTTCTCTGTAATACGTGGCTTTTTCAAATTCTCGTTATATTCTTCGCCAGTAAAATGCACTTTAATCGGATAATAGCTTAATGCAGGCTG
>JAUNHS010000075.1:1512-8994 GCA_030523805.1 Acinetobacter sp. | reverse complement strand
GTGAAGGTGGTCGTACTGTAGGTGCTGGTGTAGTTGCTACTGTAACTGCATAAGTGCTAAAAGAATAAGTTTCTTATTCTACAAAAAGCTAGACGTGAAAACGTCTAGCTTTTTTAGTTTTAGGTTGAGAAAAAAATCCCTTACTTTGAATAGAGTAAGGGATTTTTATTAGGCTTAAAATACTTATAGCAAGGCTTTTAACTCATATAAACGTTCTAAGGCTTGGCGTGGTGTTAAATCATCTACATCTAACTGTTTTAACAATTCTACAGCAGGCGACGTTTGTTCAATGACTTTTTCAATTTCAATGACTTGTGTTGTATCGTTATCACTAAAATCTAAAAATAAATCTGCTTGTTGCTGCTGTTGGCTAGAGAGTTGTTGCTTTTCTAAAATTTTGAGACGTTTTTGAGCATCTTTAATGACACTATTGGGTATGCCAGCCAGTTTTGCAACTTGTAAGCCATGACTTTGGCTTGCAGAACCAGCTTGTACTTTGTGCAATAAAATTAATTTGCCATTAGATTCCACAGCTGTAACGTGTTGATTTTTAATGTGCTGTTCTTTTTCTAACTCTGTCAATTCAAAATAATGTGTGGCAAATAAACACAAGCATTTAATTCGTTTAGATAAATCTAACACACACGCCCACGCTAAAGACAAACCATCATAAGTACTTGTGCCACGCCCAACTTCGTCCATTAAAACTAAAGATTGTGATGTGGCATGGTGTAAGATTTGTGCAGTTTCGGTCATTTCCACCATAAAGGTAGATTTGCCTGATGATAAATCATCTGCTGAGCCAATGCGTGTGAAAATGCGATCAATCAGCCCAAGTTTGGCACTTTGTGCAGGCACAAAACTACCACAGTAGGCGAGTATGCAAATTAAAGCCGTTTGTCGCATAAAGGTAGATTTACCACCCATATTTGGCCCTGTGATAATAGACAGACGATGATGTTGGTCTAATGCCGTATCATTGGCGACAAAAGGCGATTTGCTTAATGCTTCTACGACTGGGTGTCTGCCTGCGACAATATGAATGCCAACTTCTGGGCTAAATTCAGGGCGTTGCCATTGGCGTAAGCGTGCTTGATAAGCAAAATTACACAATACATCTAATTGAGCAATTGCCATACTCATGAGTTGCAATTCAGCAATGTGTTGTTTGAGCGTGTTTAGAATTTGCTCAAAAAGTAATTTTTCACGGTTTAATGCACGAGCATCGGCAGAAAGGACTTTATCTTCAAAACTTTTGAGTTCTGGGGTAATAAAGCGTTCAGCATTTTTGAGCGTTTGGCGACGAATGTAGTCGCTAGGTGCATTTTCAGCTTGCCCCCGTGTGAGTTCAATATAATAGCCACTCACTTTGTTGTACGCAATTTTGAGTGTATTAATGCCTGTACGTTGGCGTTCTTGTTGTTCTAAATTGATGAGAAATTGTCCAGAATGTTGTTTAATTTGACGCAATTCATCAAGTTCAGCATCAAAGCCTTCCGCAATCACTGAGCCATCTCGTAGCATTACAGGGGGATATTCTACAATGGCACGTTGTAAATAATCATATAAATGCTGAAAATCGCCAAAATCTTGATTGAGCTGCGATAAAACAGCATCTGACGATAAAGCGTGGATTGCAGGTTGCAAAGCGTGGCGTAATAAAGGCAATTGAGCAAAGGCTTGGCGTAATTGCACCAAATCTCTTGGGCGTGCCGAACCGAGTGCAATACGGCTTAATACACGTTCAATATCGCTAATGTCTTGTAATACAAGGCGTACAGGTGATTCGTGATAGCCATTGATTAATTGCTGAATGGCATCTAAACGTTGTTCCAAAATGACCGTATCACGCAAAGGTTGTGTGAGTGTACGATTGAGCAAACGTCCGCCCATTGCTGTTTTGCAATCATTAAGCAATTGGAATAATGATGTACCATGTTCAAATAAAGGTTGATTGATTTCCAAATTACGCCGAGTAACAGGGTCTAAAGCCATAAAATGCTGACTTTGTTCCACTTGAATGGAACGAATGTGTGGCAATTCTGTTTTTTGTGTTTCTTTGGCATAGTGAATAAGAGCCGCTGCGGCTGCTTTGGCATAAGGCAAATGGTCTATGCCAAAACCCGATAAGGTGCTAACACCGAGTTGATCGCACAGCGTTTTATCGGCATTGTTCAGGTTAAAATCTACATTGGGGCGTTTAGAAATTGGACAATCTAATGATGATTGAATCTGGTCAATGAAATTCGGATCAATTAAATCTTCATCTACAATCATTTCACTTGGCATTAAGCGAGCCAATTCCAAGTGCAATTGTTCCATATTGTCATCAATTTGCTGTACTTTAAAAATCCCTGCACTTAAATCTAGTAACGCCAAGCCAATAGTATGCTGATGTAGGCATAAAGCAACTAAATTGGACGATTGATATAATCCGAGCAAGTTATCATCAGTCAGTGTGCCAGCGGTAATAATGCGTACCACTTCACGCTCTACAGGGGCTTTGCCTGTAACTTCACCGACTTGTTCGCAAATGGCAATGGTTTGTCCTGCTTTGACCAATTTGGCTAAATAACCATCGGCAGAGTGAAAGGGTACGCCAGCCATCGGAATAGGTTGTCCATTGCTTTTACCACGATGCGTGAGCGTAATGCCTAAAATTTTTACAGCACGATGTGCATCATCAAAAAATAATTCATAAAAATCACCCATGCGATAAAACAATAAAGCGTGGGGATATTGGGCTTTGACACGCAAATATTGTTGCATCATGGGCGTGTGGCTTTCAATGTGCTGTAAAGGATTGTAGTTTGATGAATCTGATGTTTGCATTATTGGCTCACTGCGAATATGGAATAAAAGATGAAATGATGAATAGCGTTTAAATTATACCTAAAAAGTAAGAGAGATAAACATCGGCAAAACATCTATAGCAAAAAAACTACAAGAAAGCATTAAAATTATCAGATTTAGCAGTATAATCTATGATTGCTATGTGATTGCCTATGTGAAAGATAGGGCAATACATGAAATGAACATATCGTAAGATTGAGGATCAGATGAAAATACAATTATTAGTTGGTGCAATGGCACTGGCAACAGGTGCGTGGTTATTTGGCTATACTGCATCGGAAGCGGTAGCAGCAAATGAAACGGCACAATCTTTAAAAATACAACCAAATCAAGAACAAGCATTGGTCTCTCGTCAAATTGCAGCATTGGCAGACCGTCAGCATTATTTGGGTATGCGTTTAGATAGTAATGTATCACAACGTGTGTTTGATATGTATATTGATAGTTTAGACCCTGACCATGCCTTGTTTTTAGCCAGCGAAGTGGCAGATTATAAGCAAAAACACGCTGCACAATTTGGTGAATATTTAAAACAAGGTAATTTAATTCCTGCCTATGGTATTCACGAAGCCTACCGTGCAAGACAAAAAGAATATTATGAATTTATGTTGGCAGAATTGAAAAAGCCACGAAATTTACACCGTACAGGTGAGCGATTAAATACTGACCGTGAAAAAGCACCATTTTTTAGCAATAAAAAAGAAATGCAAGATTATTGGCATAAACAGCTGATTTCTCAACTGATTAATTTGACCATTACCAAAGAAGAAGAGCAAGCCAAGCAAAAAGCCCTTGCAGACAATCCTGAATTGGCGAATGGTCAAGATTTGAGTAATGCCGAAGATTTAACGCCTGTACAAACGCTCACTAAACGCTATACACGCAACTTGGAACGCTTAACCAAACGTACCAAAAGTGATGATGTGTTAGACAAAACCTTAAATGCGGTATTGGCGACGTACGACCCACACAGCAATTATTTCCCACCGATTGATGCAGTGGAAATGAACCGTCAAAGCTCACTACAGTTAGAAGGGATTGGCGTATCTATCCGTCCTGAGCGTGGTAGCGAAGATTATATTCGTATTGAAACCATTGTAGAAGGTGGGCCAGCAGGGCGTTCTGGGCAGGTGTATGCAGGCGACCGTATTTTGGGTGTCGCACAAGATGGGCAACCAATGGAAGATGTGGTTGGTTGGACGACTGCAGAATTGGTTGGTATTATCCGTGGTAAGCGTGGCACAAAAGTAACGTTAAAATTGCTCGCCAAAGGTGCAAGCCAATCTCGTTTGGTCACTTTAGAGCGAGATATTATTAAAGAAGAAGATTCAGGTTTACGCCATCGTACCATCAACATTCAGCGAGATGGTAAAGATTACAAAATGGGCGTGATTGAAATTCCATCATTCTATTTCAATTACCGAGCAAAGCGTGCAGGTAATGAATACCGTTCGGTGTCGGAAGATACAGCCAAAGCATTGACTGATTTAGCCAAGCAAAATGTAGATGGCATTATTGTAGATTTACGAAATAACCCAGGTGGTTCATTGGAAGAAGTGAACAAAATGCTTGGGCAAATCATTAAATCTGGGCCAGTGGTGCAAATCCGTGATGGCAATGGGCGAGTAACTGTATTTGAAGACAATGACGGTGGTCAGCAATTGTATGGCGGGCCATTGGCGGTGTTGATTAATCTTGGCTCGGCATCGGCAAGTGAAATTTATTCTGCTGCGGTACAGGATTATGGGCGTGGTATCGTGATTGGTAGCACCACCACAGGTAAAGGTACAGCACAAGTGCAGCTGGATAGTTTGGCACATGGCCAAGCGACTTTAACGCAACGAAAATTCTACCGTATCACAGGAGGAAGTACGCAAAATAAAGGCGTGATTCCAGATATTCAACTGGTAGATATTTACAATGGTGAAGGTGGCGAAAGTAAGCAGAAAAATGCCTTGGTGTGGGATACAATTGCAACAGCACCATTTAAACGAGAAGGTTCGGTACAAGCGTATTTACCACAATTAACCGCACAATCTAAACAGCGTGTCGCTAAAGATGTGCAATTTAACTATTTGCAAACTCGTCATGATATTGCCGCAGAAGACAAAAACAAAAAGAATGTTTCTTTAGATATTGCACAGCGTAAAGCAGAATTGCTTGCTGTAGAGAAACGTACTTTGGCAGCGGAAAATACACGCCGTACAGCGACAGGTTTAACGCCTTATGCCAATTGGGAAAGTTACCAAGCGGCAAGAGATGCGTTGATTGAAGAGCGGTCAAAAATGAAAGCAACGCAACGCCCTGCATTGCCTGAAGATGAAACGTTTGTGATAGAAGCGTCTCATATTTTATTGGATTATGTACAACTGCAACAACCGACTAAAGGAGCAAAATAATGGCATTACGTTGGTCAGATAGTATTGATATTGCGATTGAATTAAGCGAAGCACACCCTGATGTCGATCCGCAATGGGTGCGTTTTACTGATTTACACGCTTGGATTTGTGCCTTGCCTGATTTTAAAGATGACCCTGAAAAATCAACCGAAGGCTTGCTTGAAGCGATTCAAATGGCGTGGATTGATGAAGTCAATTAATTTCATGTGATTGGTGTAGTGGGATATTTGTGGCAATTTAAATAAAAATCTGTATTAAACACAGAAAATATGCTGAAAATTGCAAAATAAACCGTTATAATATGCTACCAAATTTTTATTTAATTTTAATTGTAAGGAGCCGATCATGGCGATTGAACGTACACTTTCTATTATCAAACCAGATGCAGTAGGTAAAAACCACATTGGCGACATCGTTGCTCGCTTTGAAAAAGCAGGTTTAAAACCAGTTGCAATGAAATACAAACACTTAACAAAAGCTGAAGCTGAAGGTTTCTACGCTGAGCATAAAGAACGTGGTTTCTTTGCTGACTTAGTTGCATTCATGACTTCAGGTCCTGTTGTTGTATCAGTATTAGAAGGTGAAAATGCAGTATTGGCTCACCGTGATATTTTAGGTGCAACCAATCCGAAAGAAGCAGCTGCTGGTACAATCCGTGCAGACTTCGCTGTAAGCATTGATGAAAATGCTGCTCACGGTTCTGACTCAGTGGCATCTGCAGAGCGTGAAATTGCTTATTTCTTTGCTGCTGAAGAAATTTTCCCACGTACTCGTTAATTTTGAACAAGCTATGTTTTAATCATAGCCAATCAAATCAATGAGACAAAAAACCAGATAAAATATTTATCTGGTTTTTTTATGCATTTTTGCGGTCAATCGGTGTGCTGATTGGTCAGTATGGACACTGTGTGTTTAACGTGTCGTTAAAGTTTTACTATTTTGTTTTACATCGCTGTATGGTATATTACACAGGTTTTTCTATTTCAAACTAGGTCGCTTGCATGAGTTCCACCGAAAGCATTACTGTAACGCCATCTCCATCTGCTACACAAGTTAATAAAGTCAATTTACTTGGCTTATCTCGTGCGGAAATGGAGCAGTTTTTTGAAAATATAGGCGAAAAAAAATTCCGTGCTACGCAAGTGATGAAATGGATTCATCAGTTTTTTGTAACTGATTTTGAGCAGATGAGCAATATTTCAGCGAAATTGCGTCAAAAATTAGCCGAATTATGCGAAATTAAAGCCCCTGAAATTGTACATAAACATTATTCTAAAGACGGTACACGCAAATGGGTATTTCGTGTGGGCGATGGTGCAGGCTCGTTGGTGGAAACAGTATTAATTCCTGCCGAAGATAAAACAGGAAGCCGTAAAACCTTGTGCATTTCATCGCAAGTGGGTTGTGCCTTAGATTGTTCATTTTGTTCAACAGGTAAGCAAGGTTTTCAGCGTGATTTGACCACTGCGGAAATTATTGGGCAGTTGTGGCAGGCGAATTTATCGTATATGGAAGATGTGCCAGTCAATGAACGTGAGCGTTCTGTAACCAATGTAGTGATGATGGGCATGGGCGAACCTTTGCTGAACTTTAAACCTGTGGTGTCTGCCATGAGTTTAATGTTAGATGATTATGCTTATGGAATGTCTAAACGTCGTGTAACGCTTTCTACATCAGGCATTGTGCCGATGATTGATAAATTGGCAGAAGAATTAGACGTGGCATTGGCGATTTCATTGCACGCTCCGAATGATGAATTACGCAATGAGCTTGTGCCGATTAATAAAAAATATCCGTTAAATCAATTGATTGATGCAGCAAAGCGTTATATTTCTAAAGATGGCAATGAAAGTTCACGCAAACACGTTACCATTGAATATGTGATGTTGGGCGGTGTGAATGATCATGCTGAACACGCACAGCAGATGATTAAATTGCTGAAAGATTTGCCAAGTAAAATTAATTTAATTCCATTTAATCCATTTCCGCACGCACCTTATGATCGCTCAAGTCGCAATCGTATTTTGGCGTTTCAAAAGACCTTATCCGATGCAGGATTTGTGTGTACCATTCGCCAAACCCGTGGCGATGATATTGATGCAGCGTGTGGTCAGTTGGTGGGACAGGTGGCAGACCGTACTCGCCGTGCTGAGCAGTGGAAAAAGAAAATTGCACAACAGCATGAAATTTTGCGTTCTAGCTAATCATGCTTGTGTTGTAATGATGAAGT
>JAUNHS010000075.1:0-1412 GCA_030523805.1 Acinetobacter sp. | reverse complement strand
TGTTGCAACAAGATGGTAGCCCTGAAAATTTGGCAAAAGCAGAGCAATATTTTAAAATAGCCTTAGCCAATGAACCACAAAATATGCGTATTCATGCCAATTATGGGACATATTTGTTTCAAATGCAGCGTTATGAATTAGCCATTCAACACTTAACGCAAGCAGCAAACCATTTGGGCTATGAACAGCGTGCGGCGGCTTATGAAAATTTAGGGCGAGTGTATTTGCATTTACAGCAATTTTCATCAGCTGAACAGGCATTTCGTCAAGCCTTACGCATAGATGCTCAAGCAAGCATTGCGATGTTTGAATTAGCAGAATTGCTATATTTGCAACAGCAGTTTGAAGCTGCACAGCAATGGTTTGAGCGTTATGTCCATAGCGTTGGACAGCGTGCATTAGGTGCTAGAGCGTATTGGCTGGGTGGGCGTTTGGCTCGCAGTTTGGGTAATGTTAGCCAGCAACAAAGCTACTTTCAAATGTTGCAACAGCAATTTGCCCATAGTGCAGAATATCAGCATTATGTACGTTTAAAAAACAGTGCTGATGTGATTTGGCGTTAAATCATACAAAGATTAATCTGTATGATTGATAGAATGCAATAGAATATATTTTATACAAATAGGTGCGAAAGCAAACATGATAGAAAATCCAATCGTACGCCGTAAAACTCGTAAAATCCGAGTCGGATCTGTTTATGTGGGCGGAGATGCACCCATTTCAGTACAAAGTATGACCAATACCGAAACCTGCGATGTCGATGCTACAGTGGCTCAAATTGAGCGTTGTGTCAATGCAGGGGCGGATATGATGCGTGTATCTGTACCGACCATGCAAGCAGCGGAAGCCTTTGGCGAAATCCGTAAACGTGTGTCTGTACCGTTGATTGCCGATATTCATTTTGATTATAAAATTGCTCTTGCTGTGGCGGATTATGGGGCGGATTGCTTGCGTATTAACCCTGGTAATATTGGCTCTGATGAAAAAGTGCGTGAAGTGGTGGCGGCAGCACGTCATCATGGCATTTCTATGCGAATTGGGGTGAATGCAGGCTCGCTAGAAAAAGATTTACAAAAGAAATATGGCGAACCGACAGGAGCGGCATTGCTTGAGTCGGCCATGCGTCATATTGATATTTTGGATAAATTAGATTTTCATGAGTACAAAATTTCTGTAAAAGCGTCTAATGTATTTTTGACGATGGATGCTTATCGTTTAATTTCTGCTCAAGTGGATTGTCCGTTGCATTTAGGTGTTACGGAAGCAGGGATTTATCGTACAGGTACGGTCAAGTCAGCGATTGCATTGGGTGGTTTGTTGCTTGAAGGCATTGGCGATACCATGCGTATTTCTTTGGCAGCAGAGCCTGAAGAAGAAATTAAAATCGGTTTTGATATTTTAAAATCGTTGAG
>JAUNHS010000074.1:2610-9095 GCA_030523805.1 Acinetobacter sp. | reverse complement strand
CCAGAGCAAGATGCTGTCAGCCATTATAAAACAAAAATGCTCAATGACATTTCTATTTTATTTGGTGGTCGTATTGCTGAAGAAATCTTTATTAATCAGCAATCTACAGGTGCATCAAACGACTTTGAACGTGCAACCAAAATGGCACGCTCAATGGTAACAAAATATGGTATGTCGGACAAAATGGGCGTGATGGTCTATGAAGATAACGACAACCAATATGGTAGTTTGGGTCGTCCAATTGCTGAAGCAACGCAACAAGCCGTAGATGCTGAAATTCGTCGCATTTTAGATGAGCAATATAAAGTCGCTTGGGATATTTTAGAAAATAACCAAGACATTGCTCATGCAATGGTGAAAGCCTTGATGGAATGGGAAACGATTGATCGTGATCAAGTGGTTGATATTATGAATCGTCGTGAACCACAACCACCAAAAGTCTATGTTGCGGAAAATCCAGTGGAAGAAGCAACTTTAGATGCTGAACAAGATGCAACATTACCGCCGCCATTACCAACGGCAGGTTAATGCAAAAAACCGATTGAGCAATCAATCGGTTTTTTATTATGAATTTTATTGTGAAATCGTTTTACCAGAATCGCTCAATATTGAGCATAAAATAGGGCAAAAAAAATCCACACGCTTTGGTGTGGATTTTTGATATTTGGCTCTCCCACCTGGGCTCGAACCAGGGACCTGCGGATTAACAGTCCGTCGCTCTACCGACTGAGCTATGGGAGAATATGCGTTGCATTATATGGACTTATTTTTATATTGGCAAGTATTTTTTAGATTAAAATCATCATTTGACTATTTTGCAAGCAATTTAACAAAAAAGTGGGAAAAAGTGTGCGATTAATAGCAAAAAATACAGCGACTTTTGCCAAAAATGTTTTATACTACAGAAAAGGTCATATGCGATTGAAAAAGTTTATTCTATGCTAATTCGTAAATTATTCAAATTTGAAAATGCTCATGTCGTGCGTAATTGTAGTTCAGATCGTTGCAAACGCTCTATACACGGTCATAGCTATAAAGTAGAGTTAATCCTACAAGCATCTCGCTTGGATAATGGGCATATGGTATATGACTTTGGCTTATTAAAAGGCAAATTAAAAGATTTGATTGATAGCTTTGACCATGCCATTTGCTTTTGGCAAAAAGATGATGCCGATTATATCGCCATGTGCAAGCAGTTTAGTGCAAGATGGGTTGCATTGCCTGTATCACCATCGGCAGAGCAATTTTCTCGTGTATTTTTCTTTTTGGCACAGCAAATGCTCAAGCACACCATCATGCAAAATAATGAAGGCGATGTGCAAGTACATTCGGTGATTGTACATGAAACAGACACAGGCTATGCTCAATGCTTTTTAGAAGATATTGAAAATGAGCAAATGGGACGTTTGCAATTACAAGACATCATCTTTTCAGAGCAAGTGCAAGCCGAATGGCAAGACCCTGAAATGTATGAAAAATTGAAGCGTGGTGAATATTTTGCCAATCCTGTGGTACAGTTACAAGTGATTGAGTAATTTATTGGAATAAGGGTGGGGACTTTATGCAAATGGTAAATCCTGTACTTTCATCAGAACAACAGCAAAAATTGGCACGAGTACAGATTAATGATGATTGGAAAAATGCGTTAGTAGATGCGTTATTAAGTCCATCTATGGATCATTTGCGACAATTTTTACAGCATGAATACCATGCAGGAAAAACAATTTTCCCACCTAAACAAGCAATTTTTAAAGCCTTAAATACAACGCCTTTACAGCAAGTAAAAGTGGTGATTTTAGGGCAAGATCCTTATCATGGTGTTGGTCAAGCCAATGGTTTAAGTTTTTCTGTACAGCGTGGTATCACTTTGCCACCATCATTACGCAATATTTATCACGAATTGCATAATGATTTAGGCATTGCCCCTGTACAACATGGAGATTTAACCGCTTGGGCAGAGCAAGGCGTATTGCTATTAAACAGTGTATTGACTGTTGAGCAAGCTCGTCCTGCATCGCACCAGCAACAAGGTTGGGAAATTTTTACCGATGCGATTATTGATGTGTTAAATGAACAACGAGAACATCTTGTATTCATCTTATGGGGAGCTTATGCTCAGCGTAAGGGACAACGCATTGATACACAGCGTCATTTGGTATTAAAAGCCGCACATCCGTCGCCAATGTCGGCAAATCGTGGGGGCTTTTTTGGTTGCCGAGTATTTTCTAAGGCAAATCATTATTTAACGCAACATGGGATTATCCCTATAGAATGGCAGTTGGAAGCATGACAAGACAGACTTTAGACTATCACGCAGATTTAATTGTAGAAGTGGCACAAAATGGTTGGCGAATTGTTCGTTTAAATCGTCCTAAATCATTGCACGCTTTAGATGAAAATTTGGTGAATGCTTTATTGCAAGTGTTTCAAGATTTTCATCATGATGATACTGTAAAAGCCATTTGGTTAGATTCTACGACCAATAAGGCTTTTTGTGCAGGTGGTGATGTACGCAAATTACGTCAGCTGATTTTAGATGGCGAAGATGCCCAAGCCGCACACTTTTTTGAGCGTGAATATGCTTTAGATTTATTATTGCACAATTATGCAAAGCCGATCGTTGTATGGAGCGAAGGCTATGTCATGGGTGGGGGATTAGGTTTATTCATGGCAGCACCATTCCGTGTTGTTACGCCTGATTCTCGCTTGGCAATGCCTGAAATTGCTATTGGTTTGTATCCTGATGTAGGTGCAAGTCGCTTTTTAGCTGACCGTGGTGCGATTGGTTTATTCACTGGTTTAACAGGTTCAATCATGACATCAGCAGGTGGCTATAGCATTGGCTGGGCAACACACATTTGCCGTAGTGGTCAGCGTGATGACGTGCTAAACAAAGTATTAAATATTGATTGGGATCATTATCCAGCAGGCGATTTCCGTGCTTTAGATGATACTTTAAACAGTATGCACCGTCCTGTGCCGACTGGACCATTGCAAAATTCACTTGATGTGATTCATAGCGTTGCTCGTGGTATAGATTTTGCTCAAGATTATCAAGCCATTATTAGCTTGATTGATGCACCAAGTGATTGGTTACGCCAAGCCGCTGAGAACTTACAAAAAGGTTCGCCTAGCTCTGCAGCTTTAACATGGTTGTTATGGCAATGGGGTAAAAATGTTCACTCATGGACAGAAGTATTTGATTTAGAATGCCAAATTTCTGCATGGTGTATGCGTCAGCCTGATTTTGTAGAAGGCGTGCGTGCAAGATTAATTGATAAAGATTTATCGCCAAAATGGCAATACTCTAGCGAAGATTTAAGCCTAAAAGCATTGCTTGGACATCAACCACCAATTACAAGCAATGAAAGTTGGAATCAACTTTTACGTCAATACGGTGTGATTGATTAAGTGCAACAACACGATCAATTTTGGATGCAACAGGCATTACAACTCGCTCAACAGGCTGCACAGTTGGGCGAAGTGCCTGTTGGTGCAATATTAGTGAGTGAAAATCGCATCATTGGGCAAGGCTTTAATGCACCAATTTCACAATGCGACCCCACGGCTCATGCAGAAATTGTCGCATTACGCCAAGCCTGTCAGCATTTAAACAATTACCGCTTACCTGAAGATAGCACTTTATATGTTACATTAGAGCCATGTACCATGTGCGTAGGTGCATTAATTCACGCCCGAGTGCAACGTGTTGTATTTGCCACCACTGAACCTAAAGCAGGGGCATTGGTCAGTGCAAGACAATTATTAAACGATGATGCCTATTATAATCATCGTTTTCAATTTGAACATGGCTGTATGCAAGCTGAATGCTCAGCGGTACTGAGCCAATTTTTTCGTGAACGCAGAGCCTTGCACCGTCAAAATAAAGTCGCAAATTTACCTTAATGCCGTGCATTCATGGCAATATCCATAGGAAAAATCATGACCACAACTTCTCCAATCATTATTACCATAGATGGCCCAAGTGGCTCAGGCAAAGGCACGCTTGCTCAACGCTTGGCTGAACATTATGGCTATCAATTATTAGATTCTGGGGCAATGTATCGCTTATTAGGTTTGGCTTTACATCAACGTCAATTACTGCCTGTCAATGATGAAAATTTGGCACAATGTGAACACATTGCACAGCATTTAAATATTGATTTTAAAAGCATTCATGGCACGATTGAAACCTATTTAGATGGTGAATTGGTAACACAGCAAATCCGCACGGAAGAAGTTGGGGGATATGCTTCACAAGTTGCCAGTATTCCGAGTTTACGCCAAGCCCTTTTAGCACGCCAGCAAGCCTTTGCACAAGGTGCAGGATTGGTCGCTGATGGGCGAGATATGGGAACAGTGGTTTTTCCAAATGCAATCGCTAAGTTATATCTGACTGCATCTGCCCAAGCGAGAGCCGAGCGTCGTGTAAAACAGTTGCAACAAATGGGAAAAAGTGCTAGCATAGACGAAATTTTGGCTCAAATACAAGCCCGTGATGAACGAGATATGGCACGTAGTGTCGCTCCACTCAAACCTGCTGATGACGCATATATCATTGATAGTTCACAGTTAAATATTGATGATGTATTTGCTTTAATGACAGCATATATCACTCAACGTATTGAGCAATCTTAGATTTTTCTGTTGCCTTTTATTCGGTCAGACTATGAATAAAATCGCAACTTAACTTAAATCAATCTTGCCTGATCCAAGATTGCCTTGTTTTATAATCGGAAATCACATGACCGAATCTTTTGCATCCCTCTTTGAACAAAGTGAATTAAACCTTAACATTGACAAAGGTGCCGTAATTACAGGTACAGTTGTTCGTATTGATGACGAAAAAGTAACTGTTGATACAGGTCTTAAGTCTGAAGGTATCGTTGATCGTGCAGAATTTTTAAACGAACAACGTGAATTAGAAGTTGCTGTAGGCGACCAAGTTGATGTTGTAGTTGAACAACTTGACAATGGTATGGGGCAAACCATCTTATCACGTGAAAAAGCAAAACGTGCTGAGACTTGGACGAAATTAGAAAAAATCTTTGAAGACGGTGAGATTGTTACAGGTCTTATCTCTGGTAAAGTTAAAGGTGGTTTCACTGTGGACATCGGTCCAGTACGTGCATTCTTACCAGGTTCTTTAGTAGATACTCGTCCTATCCGTGATACAACTCACTTAGAAGGTAAAGAGTTAGAGTTTAAAGTAATCAAATTAGATGCTAAACGTAACAACGTGGTTGTATCTCGTCGTGCAGTAATGGAGCAAGAATCTTCTGCTGACCGTGAAGCTTTATTATCTCAACTTGAAGAAGATCAAACCGTTACTGGTACAATCAAGAACTTAACTGAATACGGTGCGTTCGTTGATTTAGGCGGTATTGATGGTCTTTTACATATCACTGATATGGCTTGGAAACGCATCAAGCACCCATCTGAAGTGGTTGAAGTAGGTCAAGAAGTTACTGTTAAAGTATTGAAGTTTGATCGTGATCGTAACCGTGTATCTTTAGGTCTTAAACAATTAGGCGAAGATCCTTGGTTAGCAATCATGAGCCGTTATCCAAAAGGTTCTATTGTTAAAGCTCGTGTAACGAACTTAACTGACTACGGCTGCTTTGCTGAAATCGCTGAAGGCGTTGAAGGTTTAGTACACGTTTCAGAAATGGATCATACCAACAAAAACATTCACCCATCTAAAGTTGTTCAAATTGGCGATGAAGTTGATGTAATGGTATTAGAAGTAGATGAAGAACGTCGTCGTATTTCTTTGGGTATCAAACAAACTCGTGCGAACCCTTGGGAAGAGTTTGCGAAAACTCACGACAAAGGTCAAAAAGTTTCTGGTACAATCAAATCAATCACTGACTTCGGTATCTTTATCGGTTTAGAAGGCGGTATTGATGGTTTAGTTCACTTGTCTGACATTTCTTGGAATGAGCAAGGCGAAGAAGCTATCCGTCGTTATAAGAAAGGCGATACTTTAGAAGCGGTTATTCTTTCTGTAGATGCTGAAGCAAACCGTATTTCTTTAGGTATCAAGCAATTAAATAGCGATCCATTCAATGATTTCTTAGCATCTAACGAACGTGGTGCTTTAGTAAAAGGTACTGTAACTGCTGTAGATGCGAAAGGTGCAACTGTGAAATTAGCTGATGAAGTTGAAGCACAATTAAAAGCATCTGAAATCAACCGTGATCGTGTTGAAGACGCAACTAAATTCTTAGAAGTTGGTCAAGAAGTTGAAGCGAAGATTATCAACGTAGATCGTAAATCTCGCACAATCAACTTGTCTATCAAAGCGAAAGACGAAGCTGAAGAGAAAGAAGCTGTAGCGAAAGCTCAAGCTCAAAGTGCTAACCAAGCAAATGGTCCTAAGACAATTGGTGACTTGATTAAAGCACAACAACAAACGAACTAATCGTTTAGTTGTAATTAATCTTCGGATAAAAATGGCAATGTCATCGTACATTGCCATTTTT
>JAUNHS010000074.1:0-2510 GCA_030523805.1 Acinetobacter sp. | reverse complement strand
AAAAAAATGTAAAAAAAGTTGATGGTTATGCTACCTTTTTGTATTTAAACAGGTTATTATATAAAGGTATGATAAGAGATCATAAAAGAGGTTATGGTTTATGACAAATGAAGCGTTAAATAAATCAGATTTGATTGAACGTATTTCGTTAAAAAATCCACATATGGCAGAGCCATTGGTTGAGGAAGTGGTAAAAATTTTAATTGCACAGATGATTGATACTTTGTCGGCAAATAGACGTATTGAGATTCGTGGTTTTGGTAGTTTTGCTTTACATCATCGTATGCCACGAGAAGGGCGTAATCCAAAGTCTGGTTTGAGCGTGAGCGTTGCAGCAAAGTCTGTACCACATTTTAAACCTGGCAAAGCATTGCGTGATGCCGTAAATACCATTAATAAAGGTGCTTAATTCATCGTATCATCTACGTGTTGGGTAAATGATACAAACAAAAGCATTCTTTTGCAGTTATAGATTGCAATGCTATTGTATTTTCACTACAATGCGTGATGTAAAATCATGAGCAAGAGTTGATATGCGTTATATTTTTGTCATTTTACTATTTGCCTTATTGGGCTATAGTGCGTTTTTAGTTTATTTTAATAGTGCAGAAGTTACGGTTGATTTAGTCTTTAATCAATTGATTGCCATGCGTTTAGGCTTAGTATTGTTATTAAGTTTGGCATTGGGTGTTGTACTCGGTTTATTATTTGGTTTGCAGCTGTTTAAAGTTTTCCAAAGCCAATGGGAAATTAAGCGTTTAAGAAAAGAAATTGACGTGTTAAAGCAAACTCAAATGGATGCTGTGGCAGCCAAAGCATTAAATCATGCAAGAGAGCATGAAAAGCTAGATGCAGAAAAAGCACTTCATCAGCAAGAGAATTTAACCAATAAAAGCCCAGAATAAGGGCTTTTATTTTAGCTTCATTTTAAATCGGTGGAAGAATAGTAATGAGTATTATCGTCGCACTTGATGCGAACCATCATGATAAAGCATTGGCAATTGCTGATGAATTAGACCCTAAATTATGTCGTGTAAAAGTCGGTAAAGAGCTATTTACAACCGCAGGATCTGCCGTAGTGCAAGCCTTACAGCAACGTGGTTTTGATGTATTTTTGGATTTAAAATTCCATGATATTCCCAATACAACGGCTCAAGCAGTGTGTGCTGCGGCAGATATGGGCGTGTGGATGGTCAATGTTCATGCCAGTGGTGGGCGTAAAATGATGGAAACGTGTGTGGAACGCTTAAAAAAAGGCGGCTATTCTACACAATTAATTGCTGTTACCGTTTTAACATCGCTAGAGCAACAAGATTTAAAAGAAGTCGGCTTGGATGTAGAACCACAACAACACGTGTTACGTTTGGCTCAATTAACACAGGATTGTGGTTTAGATGGTGTAGTTTGTTCGGCACAAGAAGCAAAAATGTTGCGTGAACAATTAGGCAAAGATTTTGTATTAGTTACCCCTGGCATTCGTCCTGCAGGGGCAAATACTGATGACCAAAAGCGTATTGTTACACCAAAGCAGGCAATGCTAGATGGTTCTACACATTTAGTGATTGGTCGCCCAATTACGCAATCGGCATCGCCACGTCAAACGCTACAAGATATTTTGGCAACCTTGTGATGTGATTGTCATGATGATAACGTCAGTCATTGGCATATTCACAAGGATACGCTTTTGACAAATGTTATCATCATTTTTACAAAAGGCAGATGATTTCTCAATGATTTATCTTCATTTGATTTGTTAAGATGTCGTCATCGGAATTTCAAGGTGAATGAGATGAACGTTTTCATTTGCTTTGAAGTAAATGTTTTAACCCAACAAAAAGGTGAACAATGAATACATTCTCAAAAGCCATGATGGCATTCGGTTTAACAGCAACAATGGCAATGCCGATGGTTTCTACCGCTTATGCAGCACCAGCAAGTGAGCAACAAGCAACACAACAACTTGTGGGTTTATTAAGTGGTTTAAATAGTTTAACAGCGAATTTTGAACAAAAAACAACAAGTACTGGCAAACAAAGTGCAAAACAAAAGCAAAGTTTGACAGCACAACACATGAGCCAAAGTTTTTCTGGTGTGATGAAAGTTGCTCGCCCAGGTAAGTTCTATTGGGAAACGACACGTCCAGCAAAGCAAGTGATTGTTAGTACGGGTTCAAGTGTGTTGATTTATGACCCTGACTTACGCCAAGCCGTGCGTCAAAAATTGGATAGCCAAGTATCTAATACGCCTGCGTTATTATTATCTGGTAATACGGCAAAAATTATGCAAACTTACCGTGTAACACAACCAGATGCAGGGAAGATGTCTTATGTGTTGTATCCAAAAAATAAAGATGGCGTATTCCAAAGTCTATCGATCGGATTTGCAGCCAATAAAACGCCTTTACACATGATTTTAAAGGATAATATGGGGCAATTAACGCATATTCGTTTTTCTAATGCCAAATTAAATGCAAGCATTCCTGCTTCAACTTTTAATTTTACACCACCGAA
>JAUNHS010000073.1:3205-9162 GCA_030523805.1 Acinetobacter sp. | reverse complement strand
TGCTGACCAAAATGGAAAATACTTGCGGCTAATACAGCATCTGCACCACCTTGTAAAATACCATCTGCAAGGTGCTGTAAATTGCCAACGCCACCAGATGCAATAGTAGGCACATTCACTTGGTCATTAATTGCACGCATTAAAGCAATGTCATAGCCTGCTTTAGTACCATCAGCATCCATACTAGTAATTAAGAGTTCGCCAGCACCATAATTTGCCATTTTGATAGACCATTCAATCGCATCAATACCTGTCGGTTTGCGACCGCCATGAGTAAAAATTTCCCATTTGTTGTCTGCGACTTTTTTAGCATCAATCGCAACGACAATACATTGTGCTCCAAAACGTAATGACGCTTCTCTGACAAAATCAGGATTAAAAACCGCAGCAGAGTTAATGCTTACTTTATCTGCACCAGCATTGAGTAGTAGGCGAATATCTTCAATTTTACGCACGCCACCACCGACAGTCAGCGGAACAAATACACTTTCTGCCATGCGTTCTACCGTGCGATAGGTGGTATCTCTACCGTGATGCGTAGCGGTAATATCCAAAAAGGTAATTTCATCAGCACCTTGTTCATTGTAGCGTTTGGCGACTTCTACAGGATCGCCTGCATCACGAATATCTAAAAATTGAACGCCTTTAACGACACGGCCATTATCTACATCTAGGCAAGGAATAATACGTTTGGCAAGCATGATGTGTTCCGTTATATAAAAAATTGCTTCATTTTAACAGTGTTATGAAATTTTAAAAAGTCTTTCTATGCTTAAAGCGTGAAATCGGTTAAACTAGTCGCATTTTATGTTGATTGATTTTAATCTTAAATTTATTTAGGTGTGTTATGTCGGTTTATACTCCGTTGCAGTTGCAAGATGTACAACAATTTGCAAAACGCTATGCTTTGACGGTTGAGCGTATTGATCCTATCCAAGAAGGGGTGCAAAATACCAATTATTTTGTGATTTGCCAAGATGGTGAATATGTTTTAACGGTCTTTGAAGACTTGCCTGAAGAGCGTATTAATGCGTTTATTCCCGTTTTACATCATTTGCAGCAAAATGGCGTAAATGTACCTGCACCATTAGTCGTAGATGGGCAAGCGTTGTTTCATATTGCAGGTAAGCCAGCACAGCTTGCACCACGCTTTAAAGGAAAAAATGCGATTGCAACCGTTGGACAAACGGCTCAATTGGCTGATGCTCAAGCGAAAATGCACGTGGTATTGCAAGATTTTAATTTTGAAAACCCACATAAAAATTTAGCACGTTGGTGGAGTGAAGTTATTCCACACGTTGCGAGTGAAATGACGCAAGAAGATCAACAATTATTAACAGCGTGTTTTGCTTGGCATGATGATGTGCGTGCAAAACATACCAATCGTCCCAAAGGCTTAATTCACGCTGATTTATTCCGTGATAATAGTTTATTTATAGATGATGAATTGCAATGTATTTTGGATTTTTCCGAAGTGCATCGTGAAGAATTTTTGTACGATATTGCGATTACTTTAAATGACTTTTGTAGCCAAGCAGATGGTTCATTAAATGCAGAAAAATATCAAGCCTATTTAACAGCGTATGAAAAAGTACGCCCATTAACGGCTGATGAGCATGCGTGTTTGGCGGCATATTTGGCTGTTGCAGCGTGTCATTTCTGGTTGTTCCGTTTGAATATGCAAAAGCGTAACCGTTTGGAAGGGCGTTTGGGCAGCGATGTACAACAAAAAGATCCAAATGAAATGAAGCGTTTATTGCAAGTGCATTTGGCAAAACGTACCGTATAAGCGACATTGCTTGTATTGCGTAACAGCTAAAAATCATATCGTTATTGTACTTATCATAAAAAGTGATAAAGTTACAATAACGATTTATTTTTTTGTAATATATCTTTTTGTTATAATGCGATCATAAACAACGAATAGGCGAATAGCAATGAAATCAACATTAAAAAAATTGGCAGTGAGTGCTTTACTAATCACAGGTTTGGCTGCGACTGGCACGGCACACAGTAAAGAATTTTTGAACGTTTCTTATGATGCGACACGAGAATTTTATACTGAATTTAATAAATCTTTTGCAACGTACTGGAAAAATCGTACAGGGCAAGTGGTGGATTTTAAACAATCACATGGTGGTTCGGGTAAGCAATCTCGTGCTGTGGTTGATGGTTTAAAAGCTGATGTCGTTACTTTGGCTTTGGCAAATGATATTGAAGCCATTGCAAAATCAGGGCAACTTTCACCAAATTGGCAAAAGAAATTCCCTGACAATTCAGCACCTTATACATCTGCAATTGTATTTATGGTGCGTAAAGGCAATCCGAAAAAGATTAAAGATTGGACAGATTTAGTCCGCCCAGGGGTGGAAATTATTACGCCAAATCCAAAAACAGGTGGTTTGCCACGTTGGATTTATTTATCAGCGTGGGGTTATGCGTTAAAGCAACCGAATGGTAGTGATGCTACAGCTCGTGAATTTGTGGGTAAACTTTATCGCAATGTAAAAGTGATGGATTCTGCCGCTCGTGCATCGATGACCACATTTGCTGAGCGTGGCATTGGCGATGTGCTTTTAACGTGGGAAAATGAAGCGTTAATGACCACAAAAGTGTTAGGGCGTAAAGATTTTGAAATTGTGTATCCATCGATTTCTATTTTGACTGAGCCATCAGTGGCGATTGTAGAAAAGAATGTAGAAAAAAATGGCAATAAATGGTTAGCAACAGCGTATATTAATTTCTTGTATTCGCCATACGCACAGGATATGGCTGCACGCTATTTTTACCGTCCACGCAATGCACAAGTGTTGCAAAAATATCGTCATCAGTTCCCTGTATTAAAAACTTTTACCATTGATGAAGTGTTTGGTGGTTGGAGCAAAGCACAGCAAACGCATTTTGTGAATGGTGCGATTTTTGATCAGATTTATAGCAATCGTAAATAATTTGCTGATGCGATAAAAAACGTGAAGTATATACTTCACGTTTTTTTGTGCTTGCATTTAGCGTTTTAAGCTAGACAACCATGCCCGTAATTGTGCAGGTTTGAGTGGTTTTTTCATCAGTACGATATTTAACTCTTTTAAACGCTGTGGCAATTCAGGGTCAGAATCTGCCGTAACTAAAGCAATTGGTGTATCATCAGCAGGGCGATGAGCCAAAATAAAATCTAAACCACGTTGGTCATGGTTTAAATGTTGGTCAATCAACCACACATCAAACGATTGCTCGGCAATGTATTGCAATGCCTGCTCGCTGTGGCTAGTGGCAGTAATGTGATGTCCCCATTTGCCCAATAAGGTTCGCATACCTTGTAAAATGGTTTCATCATTATCCAAGCATAAAATCTGATAGGCTTGCCCATGTTGATTGCTCTGCGTAACAGGAGCAACCGTTTGCTGTGGTGCTTGCGTTAAAGGCACTTCAATCATAAAGCATGAGCCGTGATTGAGTTTAGAATACACATGGAGTGGGTAATGTAGCAATTGTGTCATGCGTTGTACAATTGCCAATCCTAGCCCCAAACCTTGCTCACCCCAAGGCGACACATGACCACAACGTTCAAATTCTTGGAAGAGTTTTTGGCGTTGTTGCTCTGAAATGCCTAAACCAGTATCCCACACGCCTATGCGAATATGTTGTGGCGATTGAGCTGCACGCAGTACACCGACAACAATTTTCCCTTTAGCTGTGTAACGCAAGGCATTACTCACAAAATTTTGGATAATACGGCGAATCCATTGTGGATCGGTGTCTATCCATAAGGTTGTGTCATGCACATTGAGCTGAATGCCACGCTGTTGGGCAATGGCGTGGAATTGCAATTTTAAATCGGATAATAATTCATGCAAGGCAAAGGCTTGGCGTTTCGGTTGCAATGTACCACTTTCTAGCCGTGCAATATCTAGCAATGCAGAAAGCATACTTTCTGCACCATGCAAGGCTCTGTCCAATTGTTCTACAGTTTTACGGTCATCTTCATTTTGCACACTTTGCTCTAATGCCGTACTAAATAGGCGTGCAGCGTGCATCGGTTGCAATAAATCATGACTTGCCGCAGCAATAAAGCGACTTTTTGCCATATTGGCAATATCTGCTTGCTCTCGTGCCAATTGTTGCTCTGCAAGGGCAGTTTCTAGCTGTTGTGTTCGTTCTTGTACTTTGGCTTCTAAAATATTTTCCTGCTCACGGAATGCAGTAATATCTGCAAATGTGGTTACAAAACCACCACCATCAATCGGCACACCACGCATTTGTAATACACGACCACTTTTGCGTACACGTTCAAATTCATGAAAACTACCTTGACGAATCCAATGCAAACGCTGTTGGATATGTGCTTCTAGGTCGCCATCTACGCAGTCGCCACGCATTGCATTGTAACGAATTAAATCTGCAATCGGACAACCGACATAAACTAAACTTGGTGGATAATCAAACAAGGTGAGATAATGTTCATTCCACGCAATTAAGCACATATTTTCATCTACCACACTTACGCCAAGCGTCATGTGATCTAGCATGGTTTGTAATAAATTTTGGTTAAAACGTTGCCAGCGAGATGCTTGGTCTAAAATATTGGCGACTTGCCCCAATGCCAAACCATTGTCCAACATGGCCGTGGTGAGTAAAGTGCGTGCTGAAGCAGCACCAATGGCACTGGCAAGATATTGCTCGGTAAATCGCCACCACATACCATTGGCAATGGCATTCATATCTAAACTTAAATTATTATGCTGGCAAAAAGCGTCAAAAGCTTGCTGTGTTGATGATTTACCCGTGATGCGTTGTGCCAAAGCAAATAAATCTCTCACTTTTAAACGCACGGCTTCAGGGGGCAATTCACTGTCTGCTTGTGTCAATGCGGTTTGTTGCAAAGGCTGTGCGTGGTTAAATGATGATACATTTTGCTGTTCGTAATAGAAAAAACTTTCTGCTTGGATTTGCTCGGTAACGCTTGGGCGAAAAATTTTAGACACCCACACATAAAATAAAATATTTAAGCCCAATGACCATACCACACCATGCGTTAAAGGTGGTAATGATGAAAAACCAAACAGGGCTTCAGGCTGTAACCACGACCAACCAAAAGGCCCAAAAGATAACACACCGCTGACCATCACGGCATAATCTTCAGGTAAACTGCGTAACACCGTTGGGAAGAGCAAGGTATAACCCCAAGTGATAAAACCAATGCCTAGACCCGCCCAAACGCCTTGTTTACTGCCACCACGCCAATATAAACCACCAATTAACGTCGGTGCGAATTGGGCGACTGCACTAAATGCCAATAAACCAAATACGGATAATTGATGAATATCTTCAAACCAATGAAAAAACAAAAAGCCTAAAGACATCACCAATAAAATACACGCACGACGAATGAGTTTTAATAATTGTGGTAAGCGTGGATCGCTACGAGAAATCCAATTAAAACGCCACAACGCAGGAATGATTAAATCATTACTCAACATGATAGATAGGGCGACAGATGAAACCAGTAGCATACCAGTAGATGCTGAAAAGCCGCCCAAAAATGCCAATACACTCAACCAATCTTGCTGGAATGCCAAAGGCAATGCTAGTACGGCAATTTCACTATTGGTATTTGCAGGTAAATCGTGCAATGCCCAGCTGGCAATAGGAATAATCGCCAATACCGTTAAAATCAAATACAATGAAAACCAAATTCTTGCTCCTTGAATATGCTTTTCATCGCCCAATTCAACGACAGCGACATGGAATTGACGGGGCAAACAAATGACTGCAAGTGATGCCAACAAGGTTTGTGTCCAAAAGGTTTCAGGCACACCATTGATTTGTACAAATTGAAAACCCTTTTTTAAATCGTGGCTAATTTGTCCAATATGGTCGGGGGATACAAAAATAAAAAAGCACGCCACAGCCAATAAAGCAAATAATTTTACAAAAGATTCAAAAGCCACAGCCAACAT
>JAUNHS010000073.1:0-3105 GCA_030523805.1 Acinetobacter sp. | reverse complement strand
GCACTTAAACGGTTGGCATATTTTTCACCAAAGGTTGCACAGGCAAAAAGCAAAGCGATGTACAAGGCGAGAATGCTAATAATAAGCCAACTGTTCATAAAAAATCCAAAATATTGCGTCTATGCTAAAAAAACGAATGTAAAATGCTTGTCAAATGAAGCGTGAAATATCACTATAAAATATCAAAGGCGAACTATTTCGCCCTAAATGAGCAAATGTATTTTAAGCCAACTGAGCATAACGCTGTTCATCAAAGCCTGCAATCAAGCCATTCGCTGTGGCTAAAATTGGGCGTTTGATTAAGCTATGATGTGTCATTAAGGTTTCAATTAATTGGCTTTCATTTGCCAACGCATATTGCTGTTCGGTTTCGCTGAGTTTACGCCAAGTCGTTCCTTTTTTGTTGAGTACCACATCAGCACCTAAGGCATCGAGCCAAGTTTTTAGCGTATCGGCATCAATACCTAGTTTTTTATAATCGTGAAATTCATAGGCAAGTTGTGCTTGATTTAAAGCATCAAAGGCTTTTTTCATAGAATTACAATTTTTGATTCCGTAAATTTTCATGTGGAGCGTCTCAATCATTAAAGATGTGTGTATTGTGCGACAAGTCAAACCGATTGTAAAGCATGAAAAAAAGAGAGCTTGTCGGCTCTCTTTTTATGCGAATAAATGCTTATGATTGCTCATCAATTAAATGATCAAGTGGTTCATCGGCAGCTTTTTCAGTGGTTTCATGAATCCATTCTCGCCAAATCGCCAATAAAATTGCCAAGACCACAGGCCCGATAAATAAACCAATCAAACCAAAACTAGCAATCCCACCAAGCACACCAAACATGATGAGTAGGAATGGAATTTGCGTTGCCCCTGAAATGACCAACGGACGAATGACATTATCCGATGAGCTAACAATCAACACGCCCCACGCCATGACACCAATCGCTTCTACATATAAACCTTGCGACAGTAGCCACAATGAGACGCTACCATACGCCACAGGCGTACCAAAAGGAATCAGTGCGAGTACAAAGGTCATCAAAGTGAGCAACATTGGGTTTGGCACACCTGCGACAAAATAGCTCAAACCTGCCAATAATGATTGAGCCAAAGCGGTTAAGCCGATACCATAGACCACGGCACGAGTGGTTTCTGAAATGGTATCTAAATAATGATGAATGCGTGGACCAATCACCATTTCAATGGCACGGCTGACTTGACGTAAAATCGCAGGGCCATCACGATAGAAAAAGAACAATGAAAATAATGCAAAGAAAATTTTCACTAAATTTTTACTAATTTCATTGAGTACAAAACGACCATAACTTAAATGCTCTTGTACCCATGTGCCAATATTACGCTGTAATTCGCCAGGATTGCGATTAAATTCTTGAATCATACGCACAATTTCTTGCCCAATAAATGGAATATCACGCAAGAAACTTGGCGTAGGTAAACGCCCTGATAAAAGTTGATGATGTAATTTTTGGTATAATAAATAACCTTCTTTTTGCAATAAAAAGATAGACGTAATAAAAGGAATCCCAACCAATAAAATAATAAATAACAGCATCACTGTTGCACTTAGCGTTGGACGCTGTACACCTGTCATTTTACGCTGTAACCATGTATAAATTGGCCATGTCATATAGGCAATAATCGCTGCCCATACCACAGGAACAATAAAATACTTAATAACACTAAAACCTAAAAATAACAGCAAAATCAACAAGCTAATAAGTAGCAAGCGTTGTGTTGTGAAATAATGTCGCTTCACCGCTAAGTCCATCGTGAAAAATTTAATACCAAACTATTGTATATGAAAAGCATAAAATTTTAAACGCCATTCATCGTGCTTTAAGTAGTGCAACCGTAACAAATTGCACAATGTGTAGTAGCTTGCACAGATGAGTAGATTATTGCACAATGCGTTTTTATAGTGATACAAAGAGCATGAGCAAAATATGAAGATGTGGTTTGCGACTTTTGGTGCATTTATTATTGGTGCAATCGTGTGTTATGTTGTAATTTATTTACATCATATTCAACAGCTTAAAGCAAGCTATGAGCAAAAAATCACACAATTATTGCTTCAACAACAAACAGCAATACAAGATGCTCAAAAACGTAGTGTAAATACTAGCCGTGCTGTGCTTAAAGGCAAAATGGCCGAGCAATTTGCACCAATGTTGCCCGAATTTGAATATTTACCGAGTGATGCCAAATTTTTAGGCGACCCTGTAGATTATGTGATTTTTCATGGTTATAGTGAATTTCGTGAAGGTGTTGGCAGTGCCGATGCGATTGAAATTATTTTGCTAGATGTAAAAAGTGGGCAAGCACGGCTACACAAAGGGCAACAAGCCATTGCTCAAGCTGTACAAGCTGGGCGTGTGAGATTTGAAACGCTCAATGTACAGTTTGAAGATATTTGAAATCATGACATTGAATTTTGACCATCAATAAAGATTAACGTTTAGGGGAATAGTATGTCTAGAAGCATTCGTTTTTATGCTGACCGTACCAATCAGCAACTGTATTTTGCACGGTTGGCTTGCCAGCAGGCTGAGCAAATGCAACATGAAAATGTGCAAAAAGCCCAAGCTCATCGGGAGCAAGCGGTATTTCATTTGTATGGTGCATTTCATGCCTTTTTAAGAGAATTGGTACGCTTTTACCGATTGCAAGATTTAAGTCCGACCTTGCAATCTATCGCACAAGCCTTGGCAAAGCAGGGGCAAATTTCACCAGAAATTAATCAGTTACAAGCCTTAGCCGAGCAAGGTTTGTTGAAGCAGTTAAATCAAGCCTTTCATGCGTGTTTATACACGCCAGATGCTCCACAGGCTCAACCTGAGCAAGAATCTGCTTTAATTATTAAAGCCATGCAAAATGAACAAACATGGCTTCCAGATGTGGAACAGCTGCGTGAATGGCATGGTCAATGGGTGGAGTTGTATGATCGCTTTAGAGCGGAGATGGTGGAGTTTTGAGTGACTAAAAAGATATAAGGGAAAATAGAATTTTCCCTTATACGATCAACTCAATAGAGTATTTTTATCTAATTGATTTTCTTCAAACTCTTGTACAGTTTTCAACATATAA
>JAUNHS010000072.1:6074-9188 GCA_030523805.1 Acinetobacter sp. | reverse complement strand
GTGAAAACTGAACAGGAATATTTTAACCAATGAATGACTTTTTAGCAATGGTGATTGAAATGATAACAAAATCTTTAAAAGAACACGGTTTATTAAAAACCTGTTATGCCTTGATAACACTATTTGCTTTTATGGCGATGTGTTTATTCATTTGGCGAATGCCTGAAATTATTCAAGCGGTGCGATGGTGGTAAACCTATCCTACGTAGATACCATAATCAAAAACAATCCCACACGTGGGATTTTTTATTTGGAGTGAAACATGAGTTTAGCATTTACTTTAGATGAACAAGGCTTTGCAGGTTTAGATGAACCATTACAAGGCTTGTATCACAAAAACGACGATGGCAGTTATCAACTCAAAGTTGATGGCTTACCGACCGAAGGCTTAAAAGCCAAAAATGAACAGCTTTTAGGCGAAACCAAAAAAGAACGTGAAAAGCGTAAAGAATTGGAAAAGCAACTCGCTGAAGTGCTTTCACAAAAAGAGCAAGCCATGCAAGATGAATTAAAGCAAAAGGGCAATATTGACGCTTTAGAAAAATCCTATCAAGAAAAATTTGACAAATTACAACATGAGAGCAACTCTCGTGAACACGCCTTACAACAGCAGATTTATCAGCTGACTGTGGGGCAAACTGCGACCAACTTGGCAAATGAATTGGCAATTAAAGGTTCAGCGAACGTGCTATTGCCACACATTCAAAATCGTTTGACCTTGGACGACAGTAAAATCCGTGTGCTGGATTTGCAGGGCAATATCAGTGCATTAACGCTAGACGATTTAAAGCAAGAATTTCGTAGTAATGACGCATTCAAGCCTTTAATCGCAGGCAATCACTCGTCGGGTAGTGGGGCTACTGGACATCATCAACAGGCACAGCCGTTAAAACGTAGTGAAATGACGGCAAAAGATGTGGCTGAATTTATTGAGAAACATGGGCAAACCGCCTATTTAAAGTTACCCAAATAAGGAGTGTGTAGTATGGCTACAACCGTAAATACTGATGTTGTTTTGTACAACAAATTGGCACAAACGGCTTATTTAGAGCGTGTGCAGGATAATTTAGCCGTGTTCAATCAAGCGTCTAATGGTGCGATTGCATTGGTCGATGAAAATATTGAAGGCGATTATGGCAAACAAGCCTTTTATAAAATCGGTGGTTCTATTGAACATCGTGATGTGAACGGTACAGGCGTTGCTGAAGCGAAGAAAATCACACAAGGCGAAATGGTCGGTGTGAAAGTACCATTTAAATATGGTCCTTATGAAGCGACGGAAGAAGCATTTAAACGTCGTTCTCGTGGTGTGGAAGAGTTTAGCTTTTTGGTCGGTCAAGATTATGCCGATGCGGTAACGGCTGGCTATTGGAAATATGCCACGGCGGCATTGAGTGGTGCGATTGGTTCAAATGCGGATATGTTGGTATCGGCATCTATTGAGCAACATCACAAAAAAGTTTTAACACAAGCGATGCGTAAGTTTGGCGATAAGTTCGGACGTTTGGCATTGTGGGTAATGGATTCGGCAAGCTATTTTGATTTGATTGACGATGCCATTGCTGAAAAGTTGTATCAAGAAGCCGATACGGTGGTGTATGGTGGCTTACCAGGTACGATGGGTATTCCAGTATTGGTTACAGACCAAGCACAAGCCAATACCGTGTATGGCTTGCAAGCAGGAGCGATTAAGATTACCAATTCACAATTGCCTGAGTTCCGTGCCTACCAAATTAACGACCGTGAAAACTTAACGCTGGGCGTGCGTGCTGAAGGGGCGTTTAATTTGGACGTATTGGGCTACAGCTACAAGGAAACGGCAGGGGCAAATCCAAACCTTGCCACGCTTGGTGCGGTGGCGAATTGGTCTAAATATGCGACCAGCAACAAAAACACGGCAGGCGTGATTTTAAACATCGGTGGCTAATATGAAGTTGGTTTATAGTGAACGTGGTTCACCTGCCGACGGAGCAAGTCGCAATGCTTTGTACTTTGATAAAGTGGAAAGCGTGGCAACGAGTGTGGTTATCCTTGGCGATTATCCACACATTGCCAAAGCGTATGAATTGGCAGGTGTACCTGTAGAAGCAGGGCAAAAACGTGCTAACAAAAAGTGATGTAGATGCCGTGCTGGGCATGGGCTGGGACAATGGCAAAGACGCACAACGTGCAGTGATGATTGCCAATGCTTGGCTCAATAAGCATGGCGTGCTGAAATTGCCATTACCTTTAGAAGTCATGCAAGCAGGGGCAGAAATTGCCCTTGCTTTTGTTAAAGATGAAATTTATCAAGGGCGGACGGAAGGTGTGGTTATTCAAAAATCAGCCAGTGCTGGCGATGTGTCGGTATCTAAACAGTATGCAGATGGTGTAGATGGCAAGGCAATGAGTTCGCACGAAATGATTGCGTTGGATTTAATCGCACCGTTTAAAACCTTTGCCGCCGTGGTGGCTTTTGATAGGGCGTGATGATGCGTGAAGAATTGCATAATGAATTGTCGCAAGCCTTTGCCGATGACTTGGCAGATGCGGTCAAGCCATTTGCAGGCGTGCGTACATCGCATGATGATGACGATTGGTTAATCAATGATTTACAGCCGTCTGAACAGCGATATACAGGGCGTGGCGTGTTTACTGGCTATGGCAAGCATGAAATCGACGGTTTACGCATTTTACAGCATGATGTGAAGCTGATTTGTTTGCAAGGGCATTGTAGCGATGCGTTGCAAGTAGATGATGTGATTGTGCAAGGCGAGCGACGTTTTAAGATTATTTATGTCAAAGCTGATGCGGTGAGTGTGAGCTTTACAGCACAGTTAAGGGCGGTGTGATGTTAAGTTTTATCAATGTTGTAGAGCAAGATTTGGATAAGGTGTATCGTCAATTTGCCTTGAGAGTGTGGAATAACTTACAAGTGTTATCGCCTGTAGATACGGGGCGTTATCGTCGTAATCATCATGTGAGTTTGCATTCGCCAAGCATGGCGGTTGATGGTGGTGGTGGGATTGAGTTGGTGATGTCATTGCCACAAGGTCAGTATCCGACCATTTATATTCAAAACAATTTGCCTTATGCCGAACGGTTGGAACATGGGCATTCCAAGCAAGCTCCGAC
>JAUNHS010000072.1:3703-5974 GCA_030523805.1 Acinetobacter sp. | reverse complement strand
CCCAAAATCATTATGAACAGTTTAGATATAGAAAAACGATTTATGCAATATTTTGTGTTGTGGCAACACTACACAAAAGACAGAACGGCTCGGGTTAATCGTCAATTTACACCGCCTAGCGATGGCGTGTGGTGGCGTGTAACGTTTATCGGTGGTATCAATCAATTTGCTTGCATGGCACAGCGACCCTGTGTGCGTGAAGTGGGGCAAGTGGTGGTACAGTTTTTTGTGGCTGAAAATGCAGGTACAGCAGAGATTAAACGCTTAGCGGATAGTTTGTGTCAGCATTTGCACGGCTATGATGATGTGCATTTAGAACTGCTTGCACCATCTATCGTGAATGTTACGCCTAGTCATGGGTTTTATCAAATCAATGTAAGTGTACCGTATCGGTACTTGGAGAAGTGAAAAATGAGTTCAGGTGCTCGTGTAGTTACAGCCTATGCTGTACAAACCGACAAAGCCGTATTACCAACAGCAGGGTGGAAAATCTTACCCAACATTAGCAACGGCTTAACCACCACCACCGAACTGACCGAAAGCGAACACATTTCAGGTGAACGCATTAAAAAGTCAGGCATGGTAACCAGTGGCGAAATTGCAGGCGAAATTAGTGCTGAATTGCAATTTGGCACGTATGATGACTTTATTCAAGGGGCATTTTTTAACAGCTTTAAAGCAGGACGTAGCAATACCGACCCTGCCGTGTTAGAAATTGGCACTACACCAACATGGTTTGCCGTGAGTAAAGATTTTACCGATGTAAACACCTTTTATGTGTTTAGCGGCTTATTGGTCAATAGCTTTAAACTAGAAATTAATACTTCAGATTTGATTAAAATCAACGTGGGATTAAAAGGTTTAGGCTATCAAGCGTCTAAAACACAAAGTTTTAGCAAAACGCCAGCCGCTGCAGTGGATAGTGCCAAAGCGTCAGGGCAATCCATTGGTACCATCTTGTTAGATGGTGCTGATATTGGCGTTTGTGTAGAGTCATTTAGCTTTGAATTGGACAATGCCCTAGAAGTGCAAAAATGTTTAGGTTCAAATATTTACGGTGGTAATTTATTGCCGATGATGCCAAACATTAGCGGTTCAATGACCATTGCCTACAGTCAAAAAGCCTTTGACATTTTAGAAGCACAGCGTACTGGTGCGACCTTGAGTTTAGAATTGCCGATTACCTTTGCCAACGGCAAAAAGTACACGCTGAAAATCCCTAAAATGCAGGTATCAGGCGATATTCCTAGTCCGTCAGGCACAGATTTGGTAACGGCAGAAATCAGCTATAACGTGGTAGATATTTCACCAAAATTGGAGCGTGTATGAGTTTTACATTAAAGACCATTCAGCAACCGCACAGCGTATCTAAAGCGTTGAAATACGACAATTTAGAACTCACGCTGAGCTTTAAGCAAAATCCACAATTTGAACGTGCTTTATCGTCAGTCGTCAATGAGATGAACAAGCCTGTGGTACTCACCAAAGAACATTTGACCAAGTCAGGCGGCGATATTACACCACATGAAGCCTTGCTGTTTGTGTTAGGGGAATATGCGATTGCTGAGTGGAACGTGAGCGATGAACAGGGCAATGCTGTTGCCATTAATGGCGATAATTTCTTATTGCTGTGTGGGCAAATGCCAGATATTCAGGGCTTTTTGTCGTGGCTGTTTGATGAGTTTACGCAATTGTCGCAGGCTTATCGTGATAAGCTAGAAGACGTTAAAAAAAAGCCGTTGAAAGCTGGCGTATCCAAAAGCAGTACCAAGAACTAACCCCTAAACGCTTGGAAATCCACCGACGGCTTGGCACAGCACCGCCTACACTGGGCGATATTGATGTGCTGAGCCGTCAGCTGATAGATATTTTTATCTTGGCGTGTCGTGCAAGACGTTATGTAGATGGCGTGATGTTGCCTTTAACTGTGCAAGATGTGAGCGATGTATTGCAGGCTTATGATTATGGTTTGGAGCGTGCTATTGTAGATGCAGGCGTGTTTGCCATTGATGATGAGTGCTTGTCGCAGCGGAAGTAATGGGCTACAATGTAACGACGTTAGCGATAAGCGTTTTTTTATGAAAATCATTGCGTTCATTGTGTATGTTTTGTGGTTATTGTTTCTCTTGATGGGAATGCGTAACCGTGGCGTCATTTCTGCGGTGTTGTTCTTTTTTGTGGGCAGTGGCTTGTATTGGGCGGTGTGGATTTGGCTGGATATACAGTTTAACGTCTTTTAGGTGGAGTTACATATGATTGGTAAATTGTTGA
>JAUNHS010000072.1:0-3603 GCA_030523805.1 Acinetobacter sp. | reverse complement strand
TTTTTTTATTGGAGTTTTTTATGACACACACGTCAAGAATGGAGATTGTGATTGAAGCAGGTAAAGCTGAAAGTAGCTTGAATGCTTTACGCAATGTGCTCAATAGTGCACAAGAAAGCCTAAATAAAATTTCAGCAACAGGGCAAACGGCAGGCTCAAAGTTACAGCAATTGGGCGATGATTGTCATAAATTGTCTGATAAGTTGAAAGGGGTTAAAGGCGGTGCGGATAATGCAGAACAAGGTGTGAAAGACGCTGGTCATGCTGCAAAAACGGCAAGTAACCAAATTGATGATTTGGGCGATAGTGCTGACAACGCAGGCAAAAAACTCAATCAGACAGGCAATAGTGGCTCAAGTTTTGCCGATAAAATGAAAAGCATGGCAGGCGGTTTAGGTGTTGCGATTGGTGGGGGTTTTACTGCCATTGTAACTGGTGCGATTAGTGCCCAACGTGAATTTGACCAACTCAACGCACAGTTGGTTACGTCTATGGGTGGCAATAAGGAAGCCGCATCGCAAGCCTTTAAGGAAATCCAAGCCTTTGCGAAACAAACGCCATACGGTTTACAGCAAGCGACCGAAGGCTTTGTGAAATTAAAGAATTTAGGGTTAGATGCCAATGTTGCCAGCTTAAAATCGTACGGTAATACTGCCGCTGCGATGGGTAAAGATTTATCGCAAATGATTGAAGCCGTCGCAGACGCAAGTACAGGCGAATTTGAGCGTTTAAAAGAGTTCGGTATTAAAGCTAAAAAGCAAGGCGAAAATGTAGAGTTTACCTTTCAGGGGGTAACGACAAAAGTTAAAAATAATTCCAAAGACATTCAAAAATATTTGCTTGAAATTGGTAATACCAAATTTGCAGGTGGTATGGAGCTATTGGCACAATCTTTAGATGGTTCAATTGCTGGCTTTCAGGATAGTTGGCAAAGTTTCATGCTGACCGTTTCGCAAAGTGGCATTGGCGATATGGCGGCTCAAGGCATACGAGCCTTGACTGACGGCATAGAATGGCTGACCGAAAAGATAGAAAATCCACCGCAAGGCTTTTTGGATTTTATGCAAGATTTATCCGATACTTTTGATACGGTGAAAACAGCATTAGAACCTGTAGGCGAAGCATTATCTAGCGTATTTGATTTTATGACCAATGACCCTGCAGGGCAAGCCTTATCTTCTGCGATTTTGATTGTAGCAGGGGCGTTTGGTGTAATGATGACGGTCGTACCTGTGGTTACAGCAACCTTGAGTGCATTAGGCACGGTATTTGCTGTGGTTGGTGCGGCAATGGGCGTGTTATTTTCGCCCATCACACTCATTGTCGCAGGCATTACTGCCCTTGTAGCCGCAGGGGTTTACCTGTACAACAATTGGGATACGGTCAAAGCCAAAGCAGGCGAAGTGTGGACAAGTGTTACTCAAACGGTTTCTACGGCGTGGGAAAATATCAAATCATATTTTACAGGCATTGGTGAATGGTTTGCTGGTATTTGGGACGGTGTTACATCTACAGCCAATTCAGCAATGGACGGTGTTAGCTCAGCATTTAGTACCGTACAAGAAGCATTTAGTACAGCATGGAATGGCTTAACCGAAATTGCAGGCAATATTTGGAATGAAATTTTAGCTGCTGTTGAGACAGCGATTGATGGTATTGCAAGCGTTATTAAAGGTTTTGTCAGCATTGGCGGTACATTATTTTCAGGCTGGTTTACTGCTGTAAAAGCTACATTTACCACAGGCTGGGAATTGATTAAAGGCACAGTTACGCTATTCTGGAACTCATTTAAAGCCATTGTTACAGCACAATTTACCATTGTAGCCGCTGTGTTTAATGCAGGGTTTGACATTGTTAAAAACGTGTTTACCACCGTATTTAACGTGATTAAAGCCTTGATTAATGGCGATATGCAAGGGGTAAAACAAGCCTTTAAAACAGGTTGGGATAATGCCGTTGCCACAGCAAAAAACTTGGTCAGCGATATTATGGCGGCATTATCAGGCTTGAAAGATAAGCTACTCACGGCAGGGCGTGATGCGGTGGCAGGTTTTGTGCAAGGCGTTAAAGATAAAATTTCTAGTGCAGTTGCAGCGGCAAAAGAAATGGCATCTAACGTACTTTCAGGCGTGAAAGATGCCCTTGTTATTCGTTCACCATCACGCAAAATGAAAAAAGTCGGTGAACAAACTGCCGAAGGCTTGGAAAAAGGCATAGACAAAGGCAAGGCAAAAGCCGTGAAAGCGGCAAAGAAAATGGCTCAAGAAGTCGCAGATGCCGTGAAAGGCTTACAGCGTGAGATTGATTTGTGGGGCAATAAAGACCTGACCAATGAATTTGATTACGATGTGAGCAAGGGCAAATACGACAAATGGGACAAAAACAGCCTTGCCAAATATCGTGGCTTGCTGGAGCAAAAAGAGCAACTACAAGCCAAAGATGAAGCCGACAGCCAAGCCAAACAGCACAGCGACAAGGTCAAATCGGACAATGAAAGCGTACAAAAGAAAATCGCAGAGATTGAAAAGACTTTAGCCTTGATGGGTACAAGCAATGCTTTGGTTAAATTGGATTATGAATTTAAGCATAATGCAGAATATGCCAACGTCAGCGACGCTAACAAGGCAGGTTTACGCAATGCCACGGTTACGCAAGAATTTGTCAATGTACAGCGTGATTTAATGCCACAAGAAACGCCAGCCGAAAAGCTCCGCCGTGAATATGACGAACGCATGGCGATTGTCAATGAATATGCGGCATTAGAAAATGCAAACCTTGTAGCAGTCAATGAAGCGAAAATGCAGATTGAAAAACAATATGCCGATGCTAAAGATGCCTTATTGTATCAACAAACATCAGCGATGATGCAATCCTATCAAAATGCTTTTGGTGGTTTAACCAGTTTTGCCAAAGACGCACTAGGCGAGCAATCTACGACCTATAAAGCCATGTTTGCTATGCAAAAAGCGATGGCGATTAGTGAAGCAGGTATGAACTTGTGGCGTTCGGCATCTAAAGCCTATGCAGAAGAACCTGGTTCAGTCTGGCAAAAAGCCGCTGCGGCCGCAAAAGCGGTGGTTACGCAAGGGCAATTTATGGCATTGATTAAGGCGGCAAGTCCGAAAGGCTTTGCCACAGGTGGCTACACAGGCAATATGGGTGTAAACCAAGTGGCAGGCGTGGTACACGGTCAGGAATATGTACTCAATGCCCAAGCGACCAAACGCATTGGCGTAAGCAACCTAAACGCCATGAATAACGGTGGCACGATTGGGGGTACAAATGTAGTGGTCAATGTTGCCATTCATGGCGATAAAGACAGCAGTCAAACCCAATCTAACAGCCAAGATGGCATGGCATTAGGCGAAGCGTTGAGTGCTGCCATTCGTAAAGTCATCTTACAAGAGAAACGCCAAGGGGGCTTATTGGCATGAGACGTTTTACATTTGAACAAGATTTAGATGGTAATAATTTTGCCAGCAAATTTAGCACTTTGGATACGTCTTTTGGCGATGGTTATATGCAAACCACCAGCGTAGGCATTAACAATCGTAAAAGTACTTATGCTTATCAACTCACGGAGCGTAAAGCTGAAATTGATAA
>JAUNHS010000071.1 GCA_030523805.1 Acinetobacter sp. | reverse complement strand
GTTAATTGCCAATCGTCTTTGCTTAATTCATTATTTACACGGTACACATTTAAGCTGGCATATTGAAATTTAGGTAAATTCAAATCCACACCAACACCGTATAAATAGTTATTGAAATTCTCACCACCTTCCCAAGTCGTGCTAATCAATACGTCTTTAATAATGCCAGCTTGTAATTTTGTACCTAAGGTTTCAGATAAGCTCAAACGTGGCGATACTTCAAAATAGGTTGATTTCACATCATTGCTTTCACTACGATCAACAAACGCAAACAAGTCTGCATACGGAATTTTGGCGGCATATTCAGCGGTGATGGTAGTTTGCTTGCCTGCTGGGTCAGCAACCAATTCATAATTTGTACCGTGCAATGCTGACAAACTAAAATCTTGCCAAACGACTTTTGCTTGAGCTGAACTCATCATCATTAAACCCAAAGCACTAGCGGCAGCGATGTGCGATAATTTCATTTTTAAAACTCTCAAATTAGTATATGAAAATGCTATTATAGCAAAATCTCTATAAAAATCCATGACTTACAAATACAAAAGATGAGTATGATGATAATATAAGCTATACTTTAGATAAAATTAGAGACATTTCACAGATTTACGATAAAATGACGTATAAAATTTGTCATTGCATACAATTTATTATATGATGACGGCATCTTCTATACGACAGCATACCATCAAAATGCGTCATAATATGAGATTGAGATATGACGATTGATTTTATATTCTTTCTTATGGCTTTAGTTGCGGTTTTTCTTATTCCCGGCCCAACCAATGCCCTACTTGCGAATACCGCCTATCAAAAAGGAATTTGGTCTGCCGTCAAGCATTTACCAGCACAATATTTAGGCTATATTTACGCCATTGGTTTATGGGGCTTGTGCCTACATATTGCCGCACCTTATTGGACGGCATTTAGCGAAATTTTGCATTTTTTGAGTATCGTCTATATTTTATTTTTATCATTTCGCTTATGGAAAGCATCAGATTTACACAAGCATTTGACCTTAAACAAACAAGTCAGCAATGCCAAAATTTTTTACTCTTGCTTAAAAAATCCCAAAGCAATTTTATTCACGGCAGGCATTTTTCCACCACAAAGCTGGGATAATGTAGAACAATATAGCTACACCATGCTACTTCTTGGCATTGTCATGATTCCTTGTGCCTTATTTTGGATGTTTTTTGGACGTGCTTTATTATTACATGGTTTTGTTGGTTTAAAATCACAACAGCTTTACAAAGGCTCGGCATTACTACTCATTTTCTGCTCTATTCCTGTCATTTTACGCTTCTTTTGGCGATAAATCATTTTGAAATCCACTTGGGATAAGTCTAAACTTATCCACAATTTACTAAGTTTCCCCCATCATTGCTTAAATAAAGTGCAATAAAAAACCACATTCCCATCGGAAATGTGGTTTTAAACATTGCTCTGTAAAAATTACATTGCTCTGTTTTTAATTTTACGGATTGTTTCCAACTGACCAGCAACTTCAGCTAATGAAGCCAATGCTGCAGCTGCATCTAAATCACTCTTTTGGTTAGCAAGCAAAGATTCTGCGTGCTTACGAGCTTCTAAAATGGCAGCTTCGTCTAAGTTATCTGCACGAATTGCTGTATCCGCTAATACAGTTACAACGTGTGGTTGTACTTCTAGTACACCGCCAGACACATAAACGATTTCTTCATCACCGTTTTCAAGTTGAATACGGATAGGGCCAGGTTGGAGTAAAGTGGTTAGTGGTGCGTGTCCTGGTAAAATACCAAGCTCACCACCTACCCCTTTTGCAATCAACATTTTGACTGAGCCAGAGTAAATTGATTCTTTTACACTAACTACATCACATTGAATTGTTGCCATGAGAACCTCCTAATTAGGGCGATCAACAGTTGTGATCACTCGCTTATAGCTTCTCAGCTTTGGCAAGCACTTCATCAATGCTACCTACCATATAGAACGCTTGTTCTGGAATATGGTCGTATTCACCAGATAATAAGCCCTTGAAGCCACGAATAGTTTCTTTCAATGGAACATATTTACCAGGTGCACCTGTAAACACTTCTGCAACGTGGAATGGTTGAGAGAAGAAACGTTGGATTTTACGTGCACGGTAAACCACCAATTTATCTTCTTCAGACAATTCGTCCATACCCAAGATTGCGATAATGTCTTTCAATTCTTTATAACGTTGCAATACGTTTTGTACATTACGAGCGATTTCGTAGTGTTCAGTACCTACAACTAAAGGATCTAATTGACGAGATGTAGAATCTAATGGGTCAATCGCAGGATAAATACCTTGAGAAGCAATATCACGGCTCAATACCACAGTCGCATCTAAGTGAGCGAATGTTGTTGCTGGTGATGGGTCAGTCAAGTCATCGGCAGGTACATATACCGCTTGGATAGATGTAATAGAGCCTGATTTCGTTGAAGTAATACGCTCTTGAAGAACGCCCATCTCTTCCGCCAATGTCGGCTGATAACCTACCGCAGAAGGCATACGACCTAACAATGCTGATACTTCAGTACCTGCAAGTGTATAACGATAGATGTTATCTACGAATAAAAGTACATCACGACCTTTACCGTTTTCATCTTTTTCATCACGGAAATATTCAGCCATAGTCAAACCAGTCAAAGCAACACGCAAACGGTTACCTGGTGGTTCATTCATCTGACCATACACCATCGCTACTTTATCAAGTACGCCTGAGTCTTTCATTTCGTGATAGAAGTCGTTACCTTCACGAGTACGCTCACCCACACCTGCGAATACAGATAAACCGCTGTGTGCTTTTGCGATGTTGTTGATTAATTCCATCATATTAACGGTTTTACCAACACCCGCACCACCGAACAAACCTACTTTACCACCTTTAGCAAACGGGCAAAGTAAGTCAATGACTTTAATACCGGTTTCTAAAAGTTCAGTAGAACCTGCTTGCTCAGCATAAGATGGAGCTGCACGGTGAATTGCCCATTTTGTCTCTGCTTCTACAGGACCAGCTTCATCTTGTGGACGACCCAATACGTCCATAATACGACCTAAAGTCGCAGTACCTACTGGTACAGAAATTGGAGCACCTGTGTTTGATACAGGTAAACCACGTTTTAAACCTTCAGTAGAACCCATGGCAATGGTACGAACAACACCATCACCCAATTGTTGCTGAACTTCTAAAGTCGTTTCAGTACCTTCTACTTGTAGGGCATCATAGATTTTTGGAACATTGTTACGGTCAAACTCTACGTCGATAACCGCACCAATGATCTGAATAATACGACCGCCACTCATTGGAAAACTCCCAAATTAAATTTCATAAATTACCTTACACCGCAGCCGCACCGCCAACAATCTCAGAAATTTCCTGAGTAATTGCAGCTTGACGTAACTTGTTATAAATAAGTTGTAGGCTCTTAATCAACTCACCCGCATTATCAGTTGCAGCTTTCATCGCAACCATACGAGCAGATTGTTCACAGGCGATATTTTCCACTACGCCCTGATAAACCATAGACTCAATATAACGTACCAATAAACCGTTTAATAGCACTTCAGCTTCTGGCTCATAAATATAATCCCAGCTGTGGCTACGATTTAACGATTCATCTTCGCTTGCAGGTGCTAAAGGAACAAGTTGCTCAATTTGTGGCTTTTGAGTCATCGCATTCACGAAACCGTTTGACACTAAATAGATGCGGTCAATTTCACCACGATCAAAAGCATCAAGCATAACTTGCACAGAACCGCTGAGCTGTTCCATATCTGGAGCATCGCCCAATTGAGTGCTAGCCCCTAATACTGTACCGCCGAAATTTTTACAAAACGAAACCGCTTTTTGTCCAATTAAAGCAAACTGAACTTCAATTGATTGCTCTTGTTGCTGTTGCACATGCTGTGCAAGTTTTTTAAACAAGTTAATGTTTAAACCACCTGCCAAGCCACGATCCGAAGATACCACGATATAGCCAACACGCTTTACAGCACGCTCAACCATATAACGGTGTTTGTATTCTGGATTTGCTTGAACTAAGTGAGCAATCACACGGTGCATATTGTCGGCGTACGGACGACCTGCAGCCATACGCTCTTGCGCACGACGCATTTTTGAAGCTGCTACCATCTGCATTGCACGTGTAATTTTTTGCGTGCTTTTAATGCTAGCAACTTTGGCACGAATTTCTTTTAAATTTGCCATATGCTTAACCTAGTTTTCGGAAGCTCAAGCGAACTTCCGAAGGTTGATCCGTAAACCAAACCTACCAAAATTAGTAAGTTTGAGTCGCCTTGAAGTTCTCAATACCTGCTTTAATTTCAGCTTCGATTTCACCGTTATAATCACCAGTTTCATCAATCTTATTCATTAAAGCAGCATGTTCTGAACGGAAATAAGAAATCAATGCAGCATCAAAATCTACAATTTTCTTCACTTCTACATCAGCCATGTAACCTTCGTTAGACGCATAAACAGATACCGCTTGGTCCGCAATAGAATATGGAGCATATTGTTTTTGCTTCATCAATTCTGTTACACGCTGACCATGTTCAAGCTGTTTACGAGTTGCTTCATCAAGGTCAGAAGCGAACTGAGCAAAGGCAGCCAATTCACGATACTGTGCTAAAGCGGTACGGATTCCACCTGATAATTTTTTGATAATCTTAGTTTGAGCAGCACCACCCACACGAGATACCGAAATACCAGCGTTTACCGCAGGACGGATACCTGAGTTAAATAATGATGTTTCTAAGAAAATCTGACCATCGGTAATAGAAATTACGTTTGTCGGTACGAATGCAGATACGTCACCTGCTTGAGTTTCAATAATTGGCAACGCAGTTAAAGAACCTGTTTGACCTTTTACTGCACCTTTAGTGAACTCTTCTACGTATTCTGCTGATACACGAGATGCACGCTCTAATAGACGTGAGTGTAGATAGAATACATCACCTGGATACGCTTCACGACCTGGTGGACGACGTAATAACAATGAAATTTGACGATACGCAACCGCTTGTTTAGATAAATCATCATAAATGATTAATGCATCTTCACCACGATCACGGAAATATTCACCCATTGTACAGCCAGCATAAGGAGCTAAGAACTGCATTGCTGCAGGATCAGCCGCTGCCGCTGCGACAACAGTTGTATAAGCCATCGCACCAGTTTCTTCTAACTTACGCACCACGTTTGCGATTGTTGATTGTTTTTGACCAACCGCAACATAGATACATTTAATACCAGAATTTTTCTGTGCAATGATGGCATCAATCGCCATTGCAGTTTTACCAGTTTGACGGTCGCCAATGATTAACTCACGCTGACCACGACCAATTGGAATCATCGTATCTACAGATTTATAACCTGTTTGTACTGGTTGATCCACTGATTGACGCCAAATTACGCCTGGTGCAACTTTTTCTACTGCATCAGTTTCTTTTGCATCAATTGGGCCTTTACCGTCAATCGGATTACCCAAAGCATCTACCACACGACCCAATAATTCTGGGCCTACTGGCACTTCTAATACACGACCTGTACAACGTGCTTTTTGACCTTCTTGGAGACCTAAGTAGTTACCTAAAACTACAGCACCCACTGAATCCTGTTCAAGGTTCAGTGCTAAGCCAAATAAGCCGCCATCAAATTCAATCATCTCACCGTACATGGCATCGGCTAAACCGTGAATACGCACGATACCATCAGATACCATTACAATGGTACCTTCATTTTTAGCGGTGGCACTGGTATCCAGATCGCCGATACGCTGTTTAATGAGCGCACTGATCTCAGATGGATTCAGTTGTTGCATTGCGCTATACCTCAATTTATTCTTTAGTCTATCTTCTACACGAATTATGCAAGAAGACGAGTTCGCATTTTTTCAAGCTTGTTTAGTGCTGAATCGTCAATCACTTTGTCGCCCGCACGAATCACCACACCTGCAATTAAAGCTGGATTTACTTCTACAGTCATTTGAATTTGACTAGCAAAGTTCTTTTCCAAAGCCTGACGAAGCAAGGCTTCTTGTTCTGCATTTAATGGTAATGCCGATTCAACTACGACATTAACGACTTTATTTTCCTGTGATTTAAGCTCTTCATATTCAGCGGCAATTTCAGGCAATAATGCCAAACGATCATTTTCTGCCAACAATGTTAAAAAATTACTTACAGAAGCTGATTGTTGATCACCCAAAAGCTGATTGAAAGTTTTTACTTTTTCAGCAGGAACAAGTTCTGGACGGTTCAAATAAGCGGAAAATGCTTCATCTTGCACTGCAGCACTAAGCATCTGTAACACAGCTGACCACTGATCTGCCGATTGTTGCTCAGATGCGTAAGCAAATGCTGCTTTTGCATATGGGCGTGCTAATGTCAAGAGTTCAGCCATAACTTCCCTCGCTTACAGTTTAGCTGCCAGCTGTTTAAGCATGGCATCGTGTGCTTGAGCATCAACTTGCTGGCTCAGAATTTTTTCTGCACCCGCTACAGCTAATGCTGCAACTTGCTGACGCAATTGTTCACGAGCCGCATTGATTTCTGCATCTACAGCTTCTTTTGCTTGCTGACGGATACGCTCACCTTCTGCACTCGCTTGTGTGCGTGCATCATCTACAAGTTGATTTGCACGACGGTTTGCTTGCTCAATGATTTGATTCGCTTGAGCTTTTGCTGCATCGATTTCTTGCTTAACTTGCGCTTGAGCATCAGCAAGGTCTGCTTTTGCTTTTTCTGCGGCATTTAAGCCATCTGCAATTTTACGCTGACGGTCTTCAATCGCTTGCATTAAAGGTGGCCAAACAAATTTCATGCAGAATGCAACAAAAAGTGCAAACGCAATAATTTGACCAACAATAGTATAGTTCAGATTCATTGCAATTCCTCAATGATGAATTTTAGGAATATTGCTTTATTAACCCACTAAACCAACAAATGGATTTGCGAAGATAATGAATAAACCAATACCAACACCGATCATTGGTACAGCATCAAGAAGACCAGCGATCAAGAACATACGAGTTTGTAATTGTGGAGCTAATTCAGGCTGACGAGCAACTGCTTCTAAGAAACGACCACCTAAAAGACCAAAACCGATTGCAGTACCTAAAGCACCAAAAGCAATAAGAAGAGCAGCTGCAACAGCTGATAAACCAACAACTAATTCCATGAATAGAATCCTCAGGGTTAAGTTATATTAACTAAAAAATTTAAACCGTGTCCGATGGTGTCATTACTATTTTGCACGCATCAGACATAACCATTAATGTTTTTCGCTCGCCATGCTCAAATACACGATAGTAAGCATCATGAAAATGAAGGCTTGCAATGTGATCACCAAAATATGGAAGATCGCCCATGGTACAGAAAGTGTCCATTGAATCCAGAACGGTAAGAGAGCAATCAAGATAAAGATTAACTCACCTGCATACATGTTACCAAACAAACGCAGTGCCAATGAAATTGGACGTGCCAAGAAAGTAACAAGTTCTAAAATCAAGTTAATTGGAATAAACACTAATTTAAGTACAGGGTTTTTCGGATTAAATGGGTTAAGGGCTAATTCACCAACGAACCCACCCACACCTTTTTCACGAATACTATAGAATAAAATTAAGCCAAATACAGCCAATGACATACCTAAAGTTACGTTAGGGTCTGTAGATGGTACAATTTTAAAGTACACGTGGTGCGGATCCATACCAAATACGCTTGCACCAATTTGTTGAGCCGCATAAGGAATCCAATCCACAGGGATAAGATCCATTAAGTTCATTAGGAAAATCCAAACGAAAATGGTCAAAGAAAGCGGTGCGATTAAGCGAGATTTACCATGGAAGGTGTCTCGAACGCTTGAATCTACAAACTCAATAATCATTTCAATCATAGACTGGAATTTGGTAGGAACACCACTATTGGCAGCACGGGCTGCAATCCAGAATAATAGACAGAAAATAATACCAAGTCCAATAGACCAACCCATTGAATCCAAGTGAATTGCAGTGAACCCCATCTGTTGAGCTTCTTCAGCAGTCTCGGCCAATTTCCATGTACCATCTGGCATTTTGCCATAGGTCATATTGGTCAAGTGATGCTTAATATACTCTGTAGACGTAAGGGTATGTTCTTCAGCCATAGTCACACCTGGTCAATGTTATTCATAAATCCCAAATACACTTTAAACTTTGCAAGCAAGGTTTAAATTATATTCAAAATCATCGTCCTGCGGTTTCTTATTGTTTAGACATTTTGGCAAGCACATAAGGTGCAAACCATGAAACGCTTTGAATAAGAATGAATCCACAAAAAAGTGCTACGCCCAATAAAGGTTTTACACTCGTTAAAATTAAAATAAATCCAACGACAACAATGACAAACTTTCCAATCATTCCTTTATACATATTGGCGAGCATTTGCTTTGATGCACTTGCCCCCGCTACACGAAAAGATTGCCAAGCAAAGTAGCAACTTGCCAACCAAGCGACAATTGCTCCCGATGTTGCATTTATCGCTACGGCTTGCCCCCAAATGAGCCAAGAAAGTATAGCGATACAAGGAATCATCAAGCTCTGTAAGATGATTAAAGTTTTGGCTAAGCGTCGGTCTATAAGACGACCCATTTGACTCATATCATTCTCACTTTTACATTGATGTAGTCATTTTGTCAAAATCGTTTTAATCTAGTGTATTATACGTTTAATTGCTTGTTTTATGCAATGTTTTAAAGACCATAGTCGCAATTTTTCCTTGATTATTTGTTGTTTTAAGCGAAAAGCGACTTAAATAAATGATTGCTTGGTCTATTTTGTGTAAAATGTGTCCGTTTGAGCGTATCAATTCTTCATTGATTAGTAAAATAAAAGCCATGCAATGTGCATGGCTTCAACGATATTTCTCACAAATAATGTTACAAAAACATTATTTACTAATTTTTGAAATATCTCTTGCTTGAGCAATTCTTTCGTCTTCTATTTCACGATCGGTCGGTTGCAAGCGATATTGACAGCATTTATCCACATAAAGTACAAAAGCCACCATCATACTGCTTGCCATGAGCGATGAACCACCATAACTCACAAAAGGTAATGTAAAACCTTTGGTTGGAAATAAACTAATGGTCATACCATAATTCACCATCGCTTGCCCTGCAAAGAATAAACTAATGCCGTAAATCGCATAGCCATATCGGAAATAGCCTGATTTAAAGGCTTTCCAACCAATATACATACAGCTACTAATTAGCATAGACAATAATGCCAAAACGAC
>JAUNHS010000070.1 GCA_030523805.1 Acinetobacter sp. | reverse complement strand
ATGAAGCTGTATTTATGAAAGCCTTGCGTGTATTGCGTGCGAGATTGATGTTCCGCTGGATTTATCAAGATGCTAACCAGCTGACCAACGTCGTACAACTCACGCAAGAATTGTCTGATTTTGCCGATGCGTGTGTACAAGTAGCGAAAGATTTTGCTTATCCTGCACTGGTGGCGAAGCATGGCGAACCTGTTGGCTACTCTGGGCAAGTGCAAGATTTAATCGTGATTGCGATGGGTAAGCATGGAGCAAGAGAGTTAAATTTATCTAGCGATATAGATTTGATTTTTGCTTTTGATGAAAATGGCGAAACCAATGGACGTAAAAGCATAGATGTACAGCAATTTTGCATTTTGTGGGGGCAAAAGCTGATTTATTTGCTAGACCATATTAATGCTGATGGTTTTGTATTCCGTGTGGATATGCGATTGCGACCATGGGGCGATGGTTCGGCATTGGCATTGAGCTATGCGGCTTTGGAAAAATATTTAAGCCAGCACGGCAGAGAGTGGGAGCGTTATGCGTGGATTAAGGCACGCATTGTTACAGGCGGTGTAGCAGGCGAGCAATTATTAGCCATGACCCGTCCATTTGTGTTCCGTCGTTATGTAGATTATTCGGCATTTGAAGCCATGCGTGAAATGAAATCTATGATTGAAAAGGAAGTCGCACGCAGGCAGATTGCTGATGATGTGAAATTGGGGGCAGGGGGCATTCGTGAAATTGAGTTTATTGTTCAAGTATTTCAATTGCTTTACGGTGGAGCGAAGCGAGAATTACAGCATCGTCAATGTTTAGTCAATTTACAACATTTGGCAGATTTAGGTTTGCTCAGCCAGCAAACGAGCGATGAATTGCGTACAGCGTATTTATTTTTACGCCGTGTAGAACACGCAATACAAGCACTCAATGACCAACAAACGCAATCTTTACCCAGTGATGATGATTTGCGTACACGATTGGTCGCAACTTTGGGTTATGCCGATTGGGCAGATTTTATGCAGGCTTTAGATGCACAGCGTACGATTGTTAAAGCACAATTTGCCATTTTAATTCAAGATACACAACAGCAAACGCAAAGCAATGATGATGAATCGTGGGAACACAAACTCAATGCCGTTTTAGATGCCGATACACAACAATTGGTTCATCAATTTTGGCATAGTTCACAGTTGGAAAAATTGCCTACCAAATCTATGGAGCGTTTAAACGCTTTTTGGTCGCCATTTGTAGATGCAATTTTACAATCAACACAACCACAAGCCGCATTGCTGAATTTAATGCCATTGATTGAAAGCATTTTAAGACGCAGCGTGTATTTGGTTATGCTGGTAGAGAGCAAAGGAGCATTGCAGCGTTTGGTGAAAATGGCGACGGTCAGCCCGTGGATTTGCGATGAATTGCGTCATTATCCTGTATTGCTTGATGAATTTTTAAGCATGGAATTTGAGTTGCCAAGTCGTCAATATTTGCAAGATAGCTTACGTCAGCAATTATTGCGTGTAGAAGTTGATCATGTAGAAGATTATTTACGCATTTTACGCTTATTTAAAAAGAGTAATGTACTTACCGTGGCTGGGTGCGATGTATTGGCTGAAAGTCCATTGATGAAAGTCTCTGATGCTTTGACGGATATTGCTGAAGTTACGGTGCAAAGTGGCTTACATTTTGCTTATCAACAAGTGGTGCAACGCCATGGTTATCCTGTAGATTTGCATGGGCAACGCTGTAGTGCCGACCATTTAGGTTTTGCTGTGGTCGGTTATGGCAAATTGGGTGGGATTGAATTGGGCTACGGTTCGGATTTGGATTTGGTGTTTTTACATCAAATTGATGAACAAAGCGAAACTGATGGCAAAAAAATGATTAGTGGTTTAGAATTTACCACCAAAGTGGCTCAAAAATTTATGACCTTGATGACCACACAAACGCTAGATGGGCGAGTATATGAAATTGATACACGCTTACGACCATCGGGCGATGCTGGAATGCTGGTGTGTAGTCTAAATGCTTTTGAACAATACCAACTCAAAAATGCGTGGGTGTGGGAGCATCAAGCTCTGGTGCGTGCAAGATCGATTGCTGGCGATGATGATTTACGCCAAGCCTTTGAACAATTACGCACACGCATTTTAACCTTGCCTAGAGATGAAACCGATGTGCGTGCTGAAGTGCTGAAAATGCGACAAAAGATGCGAGATCATCTGGGATCGTCCAAAGCACAGCAAGAAAGTGGAATTTTTCATCTAAAACATGACGCAGGTGGTATTGTTGATATAGAATTTATGACACAATATGCCGTATTGGCTTGGAGTGGGCTATATCCTGCTTTAGCCCATTATTCCGATAATGTCAGAATTTTAGAAGATGCAGCCAAAGCTGGTTGTTTATCCGATACAGATGCACAAGCACTGATACAAGCCTATCTCTTGGAACGTGCTGAAAGTCATCGCCTAGCATTGGCAAACCAAAAGTTACGTGTCAATGCTGCGGACTGGGCAGAAACTCGTCAAGTCGTTGCTCGTTTATGGCAAGGCTTAATTGATCCAACCGCACAGGTGGATTTTTCCTAAACGATTGATTTTACAATAGTGTTTTTATATAATCAATCATCAAAAATAGATTTGGAGAAAATCATGAATTTAGCTGATCGTGATGGTTTTATTTGGCAAGATGGACAGTTAGTTGATTGGCGTGATGCAAAAGTTCACGTTTTAACGCATACTTTACATTATAGTATGGGTGTGTTTGAAGGCGTGCGTGCTTACGAAACACCGAAAGGTACAGCGATTTTCCGCTTACAAGACCATACGAAGCGTTTATTAAATTCTGCAAAAATTTATCAAATGCAAGTGCCTTTTGATCAAGCGACTTTAGAGCAAGCACAAATTGATGTGGTGCGTGAAAATAAATTAGCATCGTGCTATTTACGTCCATTAATTTGGATTGGTTCAGAGCGTTTGGGTATTGCGGCAACCAGTAACACTATTCACACGGCTGTCGCAGCTTGGTCGTGGGGTGCATACTTGGGCGAAGAAGCAATGGCAAAAGGGATTCGTGTAAAAACATCATCTTTTACTCATCATCACCCAAACATTACGTTGTGTAAAGCAAAAGCGTGTGGTAACTATACGTTGTCTATTTTGGCTCACCAAGAAGTTGCAGCAATGGGCTATGACGAAGCAATGCTACTAGACCCACAAGGTTTTGTGTGCCAAGGTGCAGGCGAGAATGTATTTATTGTGCGTGATGGCGTATTGCACACACCTGATATTTCTGGTGGTGCTTTAGAAGGTATTACACGTCAAACCATTATCACGATTGCCAAAGATTTGGGCTATGAAGTGGTAGAGCGTCGTATTACCCGTGATGAAGTGTATATCGCTGATGAAGCCTTCTTTACAGGTACAGCAGCAGAAGTTACGCCAATTCGTGAGTACGATAACCGTCAAATCGGTGCTGGTGTGCGTGGGCCAATTACGACTGAAATTCAAAAAACCTTTTTTGATGCAGTAAAAGGTCAAAATCCAAAATATGAACATTGGCTAACGTATGTAAAATAAGCCGTAATTGTTCGGATTGATATAAAAAAAGCTGGTGTTATGCCAGCTTTTTTATTGGGTGCTTTTTATGGAGAGAATGTTGTGTGATGTTTGCAATGCTATCTACACAAACTTTCACAAGGCACACCATCTTGATCACGATCTAGTTGCACGATACCACATTGATTTAAATAAAATTTTGCTTCAGCACACGATGCCATCTCTTTACAAAAGCGTTTACCCGAACAGCTCAATTGACCACTTTTCTTTTGTATACGCTTGGGTTGAGCTTGCACGGATTGCGTGGTTTGTGTACCTTTGGCAGCATGGCGAAACTCACTTGGGTAAATGGCATTTGGCTGCGACCATAAACCTAAACGTTGTTGCCGTGCTGTATTTTCCACATCCAATAAACTTTGATCGTGCAAATATTCACGATATGCCCACGCATAGCCGTGTTCTACCATCTTACGATTAACATCTACACCACCCACAAAAACATCAGCGACTTGGCGTTGGTATTTATCACTTTCATGAATGTGTAAGGTTACATTCTTTTGGTAAATCATTTGTGATAAATGCTTTTTCGCTGCCTGACCAAAGGCTTGCTTTTTCTCTGGGGTATCAATTTGGTTCATGCGTACTTTAATTTGCTGTTTTTGATGTAAGCAAGTAAAACTATCGCCATCAGCAATGGCGACCACACGGCATTGCACGCTGCTATAGGCGTGAGCCATTGGCGAATAAGCGAATGCAAACGTACCAATCAAAACACAAGCAACACGAGCAAATACAGCAAACATAGACACATCCATAAATTGATGAATATGAAAAGAAGGGCATAGGGGGAATGATAGAAAAGAAAAAAGTTCTCCGAAAGTGCCGCTACAGGTCGCACCCTTGAACCCTAAAGTTCAAGGTTGGACTGCTGAGTATGCCTTTGGGTTTCCTATTACGAGATAGGCCTACACGCTATATCACACAAAAAACAATCCGTAAGGTAAGATTATCGGCTCAGGGGAATAAACCTATTGGCAAACACTCCAGAGAGATTTTATTATAAGCCATTTAGCCAGCTTTACAAGACTTTAGACCACTAAACGCTGATGAATTATGCAATCAAAATATGTAGCGCATCTTTACATAGTTTTGCTTTAGTATTCATCGCAAATTGCATATAATAACGCATAATTTTTTATCTAGAGATTATGTTGAGCTTGTTATGGCAAAATCATCATCAGCAAAAAAAGCAACAAAAAAGCGTAGTAGCAAAAAAGCAAATAGCAATATGCCCATGTGGAAAAAACTCACTTTAGGTTTAGGCGTATTTGCTGGCTTGGGCGTTGCCGTAGCGGCTTATATTGGTTATAGCAATTTGGCACAGCCTTATAAAAGCAATGCTGAGAAGACCATTAGCATTAAGCATGGCGATAGTTATAGCCGATTTATTGACCGTATTGCCAAAGAGCAACAGGTTGCCATGCCTGTTGTATTGAAAATTTATCAGAAATTTTTTATTCAAGATAGCCTAAAAGCGGGCATTTATGAAGTCAAAGATGGCATGAGCATTAAAGATGTATTACAGCTTGTGTCTGATAGTAATAATGTTCAATTAAATCGTATCGTTGTGGTTGAAGGTACGACGTTTAAGCAACTCATTCAGACCTTGAAAAAAGATCCTTTGGTGAAAAAGACGGTAGTAGATTTACCGACAGAGCAATTATTAAAAACCTTAAATATCACCGAAACACACCCAGAAGGTTTATTTGCTCCTGATACGTATTTCTTTGAAAAAGGCGAAACTGATCAACGAATTTTGTTAGATTTATACCAACGTCAGAAAAAAGTATTGGACGATGAATGGCAAAAACGAGACAGTGATTTGCCATATAAAACACCATACGAAGCCTTAATTATGGCATCTATTATTGATAAAGAAACCAATGTAGATAGCGAATTGGCACAAGTATCTGGCGTGTTTTATCGTCGTTTAAAAATAGGTATGAAGCTACAAACTGACCCAACCGTCATTTATGGTATGGGCGATCGTTATAATGGCAATATTACCAAAGCCGATTTGCGTACGCCAACAGCATATAATACTTATACAATTAATGGCTTACCACCAACGCCAATTTCATTGCCAAGTAAGCGTGCCATTCATGCGGCATTGCACCCTGATAAAAACAGTAAAGCGATTTTCTTTGTAGCGACGGGTAAAGGTGGGCATAAATTTAGCGAAACTTTAGAGCAGCACGATCAAGCCGTGGCAGAATATTTACAAGTGCTTAAAGATAGAGAGAAAAAATAATGTTTATTAGTTTGGAAGGCACAGAAGGGGTAGGTAAAAGCACCTTAATCCAATCTTTACAGCATTATTTTGAGCAACAAGGGCGAACGGTTGTTTTAACTCGTGAGCCAGGTGGCACGCCCCTTGCTGAAAAAATCCGTGCTTTATTGCTAGAAAAAAATGATGAACAAGTAGATGAATCGGCTGAATTATTGCTGATGTATGCGGCACGTTGTCAGCACATTCGTCATACCATTCAACCTGCGTTAGATGCAGGTCAAGTAGTGATTAGCGATCGTTTTTTTGATGCCAGTTTTGCCTATCAATGTGCAGGGCGTGGCTTGTCTGAACATACTTTAACCTTGCTGAATGAGCATTTTATTCAACTTCGTCCAAACATTACTTTTTGGTTAGATGCACCGATTGAAATGGGTATGGCTCGTGCGAAAAATCGTGGGCAATTAGACCGTTTTGAGCAAGAATCATTGCAATTTTTTAGCCGAGTAAGAGCAGGGTATGAGCAATTATATCAGCGTGAGCCACAGCGTATTGTCCGTTTAGATGCAACGCAATCCGCTGCCGATGTGTTTGCACAAGCAGTGCAGGTATTGGAAAGTAAAATCTAAATTGTAAAGTGAAATGTGCTAGATAAAATGGCGTTGAAACAAAAATTTTAAAGTGTTTCAACGCCATTTTTTGGGCTATTTCTTTTTAGAGAAATTATTTAGAGAATAATTTAACCAATGATTTAGACCTTAGAATACACGTTGTTTGCTTTTGCTAATGCTAAAACCACGCCCTTGTCTATTTTTACACGTCATACCTGATGTACTGCTGCTACACGTCCAACCATTACCTGAAATGCCTTGACCATATCCCAATGTTTGTGCACCATGTACATCAAAAGGGAAATCACTCACACATAGCATTGAAGCACCACCACGACTGCTGACATAAAAATCATTGCCCCAATCAAATTGGCAATGACTTGGACGCTTGAGAGCAGGTTTGCTATTAGCCGTTTGACTAATATGACAATGTACACCATTGCCATCTGCACCACAAATAATATTTCCACTTGGCGATTTAAAGTCTGCATAAGCTGTTGAAGCCATTGCAAAACTTAAAGGAAGGAACGCCCATTTGATGAGTTTATTCATCATTTACTCCTTATTTAGAGCTGTCATCATCACAATGATGGATAGCCTTGATATGAACATGATGTTTTAATGATCTTTGGGATTAACTTTGACTTTAATCATTTCTTCCCATTTTTTCGTTTTTACTTGCTTGCGTACAATTTCTAAACTTTCAAAAACGACGGATTGCACTAAAGCATTTAAGCGTGGCGTATCCAATTCAGTTTGGCTGGCTTTTTCAGCAATTAGCTGATAGGTATCATTAGCAATTTCTTCGGAATGCTCCACAAAAGGTTGCACCAAACTGTGCGTAATATTTTCGCCTAAACGTTGCCCAATGCTTTGAATTTGATGTTCCAAACGGCTACCAATCACAGGAAGTAATCGCAATAATTGATGCAATTCTGGTGTATCTTCAATCGCTTTATTGACGATTTGCCCAACATTATGGCTCATTTGGCGTTGCTGTTGTAGCAATGCCGTTGCCAATGATTTTTGCAATAATTCTGATAATGTTTCTGCAAATAAATGACGATGCTGATTGAGCATATCGTGAATAATGTGCTTCAAGGTTGAGCTATTTTTGAGTTCACGTTCAATCGCAGAAATCCCCGTTAAAGCAATACGGCGAGTTAATTCTTCTAAAATGAGAAAATAATAAAACTCGGCTTTTTTATACGTGTTTTTCGGAATAATGTGAAAGCCCATTTCATGTAAGCGATAGGCAATAATGGCGGCACGGAACAAACGTAAAAAACGCAAAATAGGAATAATGGCTAAGACTTCATACCAATGCACAAAAGGAAAGAAAAACCAACGTGGGTGGTGCTTTTGGTAAATCGCCACACCCCAGCGGACAAATAATTCCACAATCAACAATAAAGTAAACCAATGCTCGGTAACATCTACCCAAGGGTGAATGATTGCTTTATAGTCAATTAAAGCCACAGGCACATGAATGAGATGGGCAAACCACACCGCAAAATCACTCATTAAAATACCATCTATGACTAAACATGAGAGATTGATAAAAATCAAAATCATCATGAAAATATCATAAATTAAAAAAATACGCCAAGCGAGCGTTTTGGGTTGTTGTGAGCTTTCTAGCGATGGAGCATGAGACACGGGATTACTCTTTGTTGAATACTTTACTTAATATTTTACTGAAATGGCTACAATCATTGGCAGTGAAAACAGACCATTTAAACGGCAATTTGTGCTGTTTTTTGCTGTTTCATTTGCTCAATTAAGGCATCTTTTTGTTGCCAAATGTCATCTACCCATGTTTGGAAACGTTGGCGATAGTCGGCATCATCAGCATACGAACCTTGCAAAATCCATGTAGGAATGTCTATTTTACGCACATGAACACGGATGGTTTGTGTTTGACCGAGCCAAAACTCACTATAATCAGGTACAGCATCTTCATAAACAATGGTCATATCTACCAGAGCATCAACTTGTTGCCCCAAAATATTGAGAGCCAATGCCAAGCCACCTGCTTTGGGTTTGAGTAAATGTTGGTAAGGCGATTGTTGTTGCTCATGTTTTTTGGGACTAAAGCGAGTACCTTCTAAATAATTGAGTAGGGTAAATGGTGCGTTTAATAATTGTTCACAGGCTTTGCGAGCTTCTTCCAAATCACGGTATTTTAACGCAGGATTTTTTTCAATTTGTGCTTTGCTGTGGCGTTTCATCATAGGGAAACCGAGTGCTTTAAAGGCTTGCCCAGCAAAAGGCACAAAAATTAATTCCCACTTGGCAAAAAAGCGAGTGAGTGGCATACGATGGCGTACAAAATATTGATTGACTGTAGTATCTACCCAGCTTTGGTGATTACAAGTCATGATGTAGCGACCGTCTAAATTTAAATCTAACTGTGGGTCTATATAAATATCCCATGTTAAATCGGTCAGTGTTTTATCAATCAGCCAATTGTTGGTAGAAATCCATTGGTTTGCATATTTGAGCATGGCACGGTCTATGCGTTTAGATGAACTAAACAATTTACCTAAACCAATCAAGGAGACCGAGCTACCATTGACAATAGAACTCCCAGCAATAACTGAGCTGACCAAACCACCTTGTGTGATTTTTTTAAGTAGTGATGTTTTTTTGCGTGATGTCATCGCAACACCTGTGATTTTTGTATCTATTGCTGCATATCATAATCAAAAAAAGCATAAAAACCTATGGTTAAAATGTACATTTTTGATATTTACACATTGATGCCATCTTTGACATAGGTATCATTTGTGATTAAAAAAACATCAAAAAATATGCAAGCTCTTCGTATCATTCTGTCATCATCTGCTAAAAAAGCAGTAGAACAATTAAAATGTGAAAAAATAATGGATAAAAACGTTAAAAAATTGCATGAGATTGA
>JAUNHS010000069.1:3006-9448 GCA_030523805.1 Acinetobacter sp. | reverse complement strand
AATTAAAATGTGAAAAAATAATGGATAAAAACGTTAAAAAATTGCATGAGATTGACACAATCAACACAAAATAAACTTTTGTTACAAAATGGCTATAGTTAAATTTTAAAAATCTCGTCATGATACACACATCACAGAAATGATGTATTTTATAGGAGAACATATCATGCGTGGATTAATCGTTACAGCTCTTACTGGAGCATTAGTTTTATCTGGCTGTCAAGCTGTACAAAACATGGAATATGACAAAGCTGCTTTAGGTACAGCGATTGGTGCTGTATTGGGTGCAGGTATTGCATACTCAAATGCAGATAAAGACAAAATGGGTCAAGCTGCTGCGATTGGTGCTGTTGTAGGTGCTGGTGCTGGTGCATTATTAGACCAAAAAGAGAAGCGTTTACGCCAAGAATTAAAAGGTACAGGTGTAGATGTTGCTCGTAATACTGACGGTTCAATCAACCTTGTCATGCCAGACGTAACATTTGCGACAAACTCTGCTGCAATTCAATCACAATTCCAATCAGCTTTGACTGATGTTGCAAAAGTATTGCGTGAAGATAATACTGCAAGCAAATTAGCGATTGTTATTCACGGTCATACAGACAGCACAGGTAATGACTCAATCAACATTCCATTGTCTAACAACCGTGCAAATGCTGTATTGAACTATTTAGCTGCTCAAGGTATCCCATCTACTCGTATGACAGCAAAAGGCTATGGTGCATCATCTCCACGTGCATCTAACGATACAGCTGCTGGTCGTCAGCAAAACCGTCGTGTAGAAATCACTGTATATGCGACAAGCTAATATGATGGATTGAATTCAAATCATAGAAAAAAGTCTGCTTCGGCAGGCTTTTTTTGTTGCTTTTAAAAGAGAATTGATGCGAAATAAAGAAAGAAATGTACAGTAAATGATAAGAATACGAGAAATAAAAAAGCCATTGTCTGATTGCAACGGCTTTTTTACGACTAATTAATTTAATTCGTCAAATATGGCGTCCCTACGGGGATTCGAACCCCGGTTACCGCCGTGAAAGGGCGATGTCCTAGGCCTCTAGACGATAGGGACATATAAGATGTGCGTATATTAAGGGTTTTCATCTACACTGTCAAGCAGGTGCGGAGCGAGTTTGTTCAAAATATAGCAAAATAGTTCAGCAGTTTTTTGTGTATCGTACAATGCGGAATGTGCTTCACTTTGGTTAAACTCAATGCCTGCTTTAGCACAGGCACGAGCCAACACGGTTTGCCCAAACATCATCGCACTTAATGTAACCGTATCAAAGACCGAAAAACGATGGAAAGGGTTTTGATTTTTGGTTTTCGTGCGGTCTATTGCTGCTTGTAAAAAGCCTAAATCAAAATGAGCATTATGCCCAACCAAAACCGTATGCAAACATTGTTGCTCTTTGCGTGTCGCATCGAGTGATTTAAAAATGCGTTTTAATGCCGTTTTTTCATCTTCTGCCATTGCCATACGAATCGGATTAAACGGATCAACTCCGATAAAACGCAACGAATCTTTATTTAAATTCGCCCCTTCAAAAGGTTGAATATGGGCGTGCAAAGCTGGTGCAGGCACAAATTCGCCTTGTTCATTATAAACAATCGGAATGCAGGCAATTTCCAATAAAGCATCGGTTTTCGGATTAAAACCTGCAGTTTCCACATCCACCACCACAGGTAAAAAACCACGAAAGCGTTGGGCAATCGGTTTAATGGCAGGGCTTGATTCTGCGATTAGGTTGACCTCAGTCATTGTTTCGTCCAACTTAAAGTTTGCCCTGCATACAACGGAATAATGCTTTCGCCATCTAAATAATCAAAACGTTCAGGAATAGTAAAATCCTGTTTCACTAAAGTGATGGTGCTAGTATTGCGTGGTAAACCGTAGAAATCTGTACCAAAATGACTAGCAAAACCTTCTAATTTATCCAAATGTCCTGCTTCATCAAAGGCTTGTGCGTACAATTCAATTGCTGTTGGGGCAGAGTAGCACCCTGCACAGCCACAGGCATTTTCTTTGGCATTTTGAGCGTGTGGAGCAGAATCTGTACCTAAGAAAAATTTAGGATTGCCACTGGTTGCTACTTTGATTAATTCTGCTTGATGGCTTTGACGTTTTAAAATTGGTAAGCAATAGAAATGTGGTTTTACACCACCTACTAATAAATGATTGCGGTTAAAAAGCAAATGTTGTGGTGTAATTGTTGCTGCAACATTGTTACCTTGAGCGAGTACAAATTGAGCGGCATCGGCTGTGGTAATGTGTTCCAACACGATTTTTAAGTTTGGAAATTGCTTTAATAATGGCGATAACACTTCGTCAAGGAAATATTTTTCACGGTCAAAAATATCAATATGAGCGTGCGTTACTTCACCGTGTAGGAGTAACGGAATTTGATATTGTTCTAATTGCTCAATCACAGGATAGACATTTTTAATGTCTTTTACGCCATTGTCTGAATTGGTGGTTGCTCCTGCAGGATACAATTTAATCGCATTAACTACAGTAGAATCGGCAATTTTTTTGACTTCATCAGGCGATGTTTGGTCGGTAAAATACAGCACCATGCGTGGGTCAAAGGCAATGCCTTCAGGCACATGAGCCATAATACGTTCACGGTAGGCTTCAGCTTCGGCAACAGTTTTCACAGGTGGCACAAGGTTCGGCATACAAATCGCTCGGTGAAATTGACGAGCCAAATCAGGTACGGTGCGTTTTAATGCTAAACCATCACGCAAATGAGCGTGCCAATCATCAGGTTGTAAAATCGTGAGTGTTTGCATGGGGAAACCTTTCATCTGTTGAAATGCTTGTATCATACTGTAAATAACGCTATTTTTCAATTTGCAGTGCGATAGGCTGGTGAAAAAGTGCATAAAAAAGCCTGATAAAAAATCAGGCTTTTTTATATAAAAACGTTTTATGCTAATTGTACTGGAATGCAGTTCGCAGTATGATTAACCGTATTGTCAGGGTTCGCATAAACTAAACGTGGCTTATGAGCATCGGCTTCTTGTTCGGTAAAATCACCAAAGGTGGCAATGATGACAATATCACCTACATCAGCTTGATGTGCAGCACCACCATTGACCGAAATGATGCCAGAATGATCTTCGCCACGAATCGCATAAGTGGTAAAACGTTTGCCGTTGGTTACATTCCACACATGAATTTCTTCATATTCACGGATACCAGCCAAATCCATCAAAGTGCCATCAATTGCACATGAACCTTCATAATGTAATTCTGCATGAGTTACAATGGCACGATGAATTTTACATTTTAATAAGCGAGAAAGCATGGGAAGACATCTCCAAAAGGGGATTGAAAGTGCTTAAGGTTTATAAGCATTAATTTGGTTCATGGCGGCTTGTACGTCGCCTTGAATGAGTAAATCTATTTTTTGTAAAGCATGGGCGATGGCATCGTCCATTAATTGTTGTTCATTGGCAGGAGCTTTGCCCAATACATGACCTGATACACGGTCTCTATGACCTGGGTGTCCAATACCAATGCGTAAGCGATGAAAATCACTGCCTAAATGGGGAACGATATCTCGTAAACCATTATGCCCACCATGTCCACCACCTGTTTTTAGGCGAATCACACCAGGGTTCATATCCAATTCATCATGAGCAATCAACATTGCTGATGGTTGAATTTGATAAAATTTACAAAAAGGGACAACACTTTGACCAGAACGGTTCATATAAGTTTGTGGGAGCAATAGGCGAACATCACACCCTGCAATTTGCCCACGCCCTGTGTAGGCATGAAATTTACTTTCATTTTTGAGTGCAATGCCGTAGTCTTTGGCAAGTTGTTCAACAAACCAAAAACCTGCATTATGACGAGTTTGGGCATATTCCGTACCAGGATTGCCCAAACCGACAATAAGTGAAATGGAATTGTTCCGATCACTCATTTTGACTTAACCTAACTAAAGATTAACCAGCTACACGCAAGAAATCTGCGTGGATTGGGTTGTTTTTAGCAGGGTGGCGTTGTAATGCCTTGATTTGAGCAACTTCTTCTTTGCCTTCCAATTTAATTGTTACTGGAGAGTAGAAAAAGTTTTCATCTTCAAGCAATTTTACAAGTTCACGGTATTCTACAGTGATTGCAACTGGCTCTTGGTTTGCACCATAGATGATTGCAGGAACTAAAGCTGCACGACGAAGGCGGCGGCTCGCACCTTTCCCTTGTTGTTCAGCAGTACGCAAAGTAGCGTTTAATACATAAGTAGTCATGAGATAATCCTCAAAAGATTAAAATAAAAGCCAAACTTGCGACCAGTTTAGCTAGACGATACCTAAAAGCGAACTTTTAGGCAAGATTTAAGCGAATAGACCGTAATCTATTCGCCCAAAAATTAAATATAGCTATCAAACATTGCACTGATTGATTCTTCATTATTAATACGACGAATCGTTTCAGCAACCATGCTTGCAACAGACACTTGACGAATTTTACCTAAAGCCTGAGCTTGTTCTGATAAAGGAATGGTATCAGTAACCACCAATTCATCAATGACAGAATTTTTTAAATTTTCAATGGCCTTACCAGATAAAACTGGGTGAGTGGCATAAGCCACTACACGACGAGCCCCAAATTGTTTCAAGGCATCAGCAGCTTTACACAATGTCCCAGCGGTATCAACCATATCATCTACAATAACACAATCACGGTCTTTTACATCACCGATTAAGTGCATCACTTGTGATTCATTGGCTTTTTGGCGACGCTTATCAATAATGGCAAGGTCAATATCGCCTAATTGTTTTGCGACAGCACGAGCACGCACCACGCCACCCACATCAGGTGAAACCACCATTAAATTATCGTGTTGTTGTTGGCGTAAATCTGCCAATAACACTGGTGTGCCGTAGATATTATCTACTGGAATATCAAAGAAACCTTGAATTTGGTCTGCGTGTAAGTCAATCATCACCACACGGTCAATACCAACGGTTGTAAGCATATCTGCAACAACTTTTGCTGTAATTGGCACACGAGCAGAGCGTGGACGACGGTCTTGACGTGCATAACCAAAATATGGAATCACTGCTGTAATACGACCCGCACTTGCACGACGCAAGGCATCAGCCATTACAAGAATTTCCATCAGGTTGTCATTGGTTGGAGCACAAGTAGATTGTACGATAAAGACATCTTTACCACGAACATTTTCACTCACTTCTACGGCAATTTCACCATCAGAGAAGCGACTAACAGATGCAGCACCTAAAGGAATATGTAAGTGATTTACGACTTTTTCAGCGAATTGTGGATGAGCAGTTCCACTAAAAACGACAAGATTGGGCATGAAACACCCTTGGCGATTAGCTAATAAATGAAGAAAAATGGCAGGGGCGGCTGGATTCGAACCAACGGATGGCGGGATCAAAACCCGCTGCCTTACCACTTGGCGACGCCCCTAATGTATGCACGGCATTTTAAGAAAAAGAGATGCTTTTGTCAAGTGATGACATGAAAAAATCATTGTTGAAATGTAGAATATGCAATGACTGTATGATTATTCATCTAAAATAAAAGTAATAAGTATAGTTACATGAATTGTGGATAAAAATCTATTTATGCACAAGCAATATATAAATTCAATGAAATTATGAACGATTGAAATGATTAGATAAAAATAATGGCAGGGGCGGCTGGATTCGAACCAACGGATGGCGGGATCAAAACCCGCTGCCTTACCACTTGGCGACGCCCCTAAAGGAGATGATATATAAGATGGCAGGGGCGGCTGGATTCGAACCAACGGATGGCGGGATCAAAACCCGCTGCCTTACCACTTGGCGACGCCCCTAAAGGAGATGATATATAAGATGGCAGGGGCGGCTGGATTCGAACCAACGGATGGCGGGATCAAAACCCGCTGCCTTACCACTTGGCGACGCCCCTAGCATGAATTTAATCATCTAGTTTAAAATCAACTAATGGTGATTGTGCTAAACTTTTTACCTTATAGATTGGATAAGGTGATTGCTTGAGAAAATCACTATAATCAATTTTATCATCAATTTCTACAAAGATACATGATCCTGTGCCTGTTAAACGTGCTTGACCAATTTGGTTTAAATGGTCTATTGCTCGTTTTACTTCAGGATATAATTCTATCGCTACTGCTTCAAAATTATTCCTAAAAAGATTAGGTTGAATTTGATAGTCGCTAAATTTAGTGATTTTTGTATCTCTTGTCAATGATTTTTGTGAAAATAAATGCTGAGTGCTGATAAAACAGTCAGGTTTGATGACAAAATAATGTTTTTCAGGTAAATCTATGGCTGTTAAATGTTCGCCTATGCCTTCCACCCAAGCATTTTTTCCTAAAATGAAAAAGGGAACATCTGCCCCTAAATTGAGTGCGAGATGTTGTAATTGCTCATTGGAACATTGGCATTGCCATAA
>JAUNHS010000069.1:0-2906 GCA_030523805.1 Acinetobacter sp. | reverse complement strand
CTTTGTAATTCGTGGTAGCCATTGGCTCGTCTGCCGACGATGTGCAAAAATAAATTCAGTTTTGCAGGGGAAAGGGCGTGAATCATACGTTAATCTTCCAATAGGTCATTGATTTTTAAGTCGTATTAACGATCTTGAATGGTCATGATAATACGGTTTTGCTGTTGAGTATTGATGGCTTGTATCAACGTTAAACGATTAGGTAAGCGTGTTTGTTCGTTATATTCCAATTCCACTTGCCAACCATCTTCGTTGATGTGTGTTGCACGTTGTAGCGTGTCTTGTTGCATTTGAGCATGAGCTGTTGCAGGCTTTGCCATGACCCAATATTTTAAATGACTAATCGGTGCAGACCAACCTGTCGCTTGCTGTAATAATTGCTCAGGGCTAGTGGCTTTTAATTCGCCAACTTGGGCATTTTTAAGTGTAACATCGCCCGTTTTGCCTGTAATGCTGGTTTTGCCAATGCCTAAAATGCCAGATAATTCTATATCAAATTCATCGTTTTGCTGTATCCAAGTGTAGAATGCACTGCCTGATTGCTGTGGTGTGCGTACGCCAATTTTGCCTTGTAACTGGAATTGTTCTAGCGTTTGCGTTGCTGTTTTGCTTTGTTGTGGTAGTTGAACTGTTTGGCATGCTGTGAATAGAATGGCTGTGCTTAAAATCAAACTACGCTGTAACTGTTTGAATAACATGAAAATCTCCAAAAAATATTCGGGTTATGATGCTGGTGGCTCGCTACTTGTACCTATGCTTTCAGGTAAAATGAGCAGGTCTAATTGTTGTACTTGCGTGTTGTCAGGATATTTGCTTTTGAGTGTTTGCAATAACTCGGCAAACGCAGTTAAATCACCTTGCATATACAATGCTCGTGCGTATTTAATCGCAATGTTGATGCTATCACTATGTTCATAGGCTTGCTTGAGCATTTGGCTTGCCGTGTCAAAATCATTTTGAATAAAAGCAATGTAGCCGAGTGTGTCTAAAATCGCTGCTTGATTAGGCGATTGTTGCAAGGCTTGTTCAGCATATTTTTTCGCTTCGGTTAAGCGTTTATTTTGCAAGGCTAAAGTGTAGGCATAAGCATTGAGATAGGTTGGATTGTTCGGTTCTAATTGCAATAACTTATTTAGAATTTGATCCAATTCTTTTTCATCTTCGTGGGCATCAAGCAATAAAACTTGGGCATACAGCAAGTCAGGATCTTCAGGTAAATCTTTCGCTGCTTCTTGCAAAACGGTTAATGCTTCCGCAGGCTGACCGAGCGATTGCAATAAATTGGCTTGTGCTTGGTAGAGAAAGCTAGCATGGTTAGGTTGATTGACACGCTCTTGAGTTAAAAAGCGTAAGGCTTCATCAAATTGTTGATTTTTAATAAAAAGTTCAATCATGGCTTGACGAGACACCACATATAAATTGCCATCTACCATGCGATAATAGGCAAGTGCTGCATCAAAATGTTGTCTGCGTTCAGCATTGATGGCGAGATAATAATAAGCATCATTTTGATAACGTGCCGAATCTCTGAGTTTTAATAAATAATGCTCAGCTTGGTCATAATTTTTAAAGTCAATGCTGGTTAAGCCTGCCAAAAACAGTACGTCTTCGGCATTTGGATTATATTTGAGTGTGTCTTGCATACGAGCAAATGCTTGTTGCTCATGCTTGTTTTTAATCAATAATTGAATTTCTGCAAGGCGAACATCGGTATTATTTTTTTGACGATTGCCGACTTTGTGTAACCATTTTAACGCATCATCGGCACGGTTCATTTCAATCAATAAATTGGCTTTGAGCAAAATAAAACTGGTAGTATTAGGGCGTTTGCGTAAAGCGGCATTGATATGTTTGAGCGATGCTTGATATTGCTTGTTTTTCGCTTCCAAGCTGGCAATCAGTGCCAAAAGCGAAGGGTGTTTTTTGTTTTGAATAGAATTGAGCGTATCTAGCAATAAATCACGATCTTGCTGTTCTTCAGGTAAAATTCCTGTCAAAATTTGTTCTAAATTCGCATTTTCATCTAATTTTAAAATTTGCTCTAATACTGCCGAAAAACGAGCGTAACGATGCGTTTTTACTGCTGTGTGTGCAAGGTAGAGCAATGCTGGTACGTCATTGGGTTCTTGTTCTACCCACGCATTTGCCACGGCAAAAGCAGTGTTTAAATCGTTATATTCTAAACTGAGTAAAAATGTACGACGTTTGGCATTGATAGACGGTGTGTAAAGTGCCAAAGGGATATATTGATTAATCGCTGCTTGCCCTTGGTCGGCTTTGGCATCAAATTCTGCCAAAATGGTGCTTAATAGTGCATTTTTTGAGCTAATAGATTGTTGGGTTTTCGGATTAATCTGTGCTTGTGGCAAATTTTGAATAGTCGTCATAGAATTTGCCCATAGATTTCCTGCAAAGAAAATACTACTGATGGCAAAGATTGTGCTAGAATAGGCTTTCAATTTGTCGTGAAAGCGATAAAAACCAGTGTAATGCAATTTAAATGACCTAAATTTCAAGTCGTCTATGTCTGTCTATACACAATAACACATTTTTCCATTTCTTGAAATGATGAACGCATCTATGTCCTTTTTTGCTTTAGGCGTAAACCATCAAACCGCATCGGTAGAGTTGCGAGAAAAGGTGGCGTTTAATGCCGAACGTCTAAAAACTGTGCTGCAACAACAAGCTACACACCCCCATTTGCAAGATATGGTGGTGGTTTCTACTTGCAATCGCACAGAGATTTATGCGATGGCACAGCACGCAGATGTGATTTTTCATTGGTTGGCAGATGTACATCAATTAGACAGCGACCAACTGTCGCACCATGTGTATCGTTATGAAAATGCCCAAGCCATTACGCATTTAATGCGAGTAGCGAGTGGTTTGGATTCGCTGATGTTGGG
>JAUNHS010000068.1:4658-9495 GCA_030523805.1 Acinetobacter sp. | reverse complement strand
TTATTTTTGATGATAAGCAAACTTCACACCCACAGCATAGCCGTCATTATCAGCAAAATAGCCCACTTGACGAATATGATCAGGCAATTGAGATGTTGCATCGCCAAAACGTAAATATTTCGCACCACCTGAAACAGACCATTGTGGTGTAATGTTGTATCTAGCACCTAAACCAAAACTATAATACCCTTTGATTGGACCAAGCGTAGATGTTGGATTACCAGCACCACTATCCCAACCGAGAGAGCCTTGTACCACAAATTTATCATTGATTTGCTTTGCAATGCCTAAATCTGCTGACCATTGATCTTTACTATAATCTACCAAGTTCAAGCCACTTGCCACTGTACCTTTTGATGCTTCATGATAAAGGGGTGGGGTAACTGCAAAATCACTCCACGGCACATAGCGTACTTTAAGCGTACCTAAAATTTTATGCTTAGCACTCAAACCTGATTGCAAATCTAAATTCCACGACTCTGGGGTTTCTACAGTAAACATTGCTGTTTGATCACTTGGTAAGGCATTGAGTGCCGCAAGTGGTAAATATTCCGTCATCGGTGTAGTATGCTTAATTTTTGAGCGATAAGTCAAAGCCGCTTTTAATGCAATTTCTGGCTTGTAGTATGCCATACCTGCAACCCAACCTGGGGCAGTATCTGATTTAATTTTGGCATCGTAGCCTGTTGCTGTGGCGTAAGCATTACCACGCAGGTGAATTTCGCCAGTTAAGTGCTGTAAAGCTGCACCACCATATACTTGTACATTTTTATTTTGTCCAAATTTATAGCCAATTAAACCTGTCAAATTATGTGTGTGTACTTCCACATTGGTACGACCACGATCACTACTAATCGCAGATAATGCTTGTGGAGCTTGGCGTAATGCTGTTGCACTTGCTAAATAAGCCTGTAAATTTTGCGTGATTTCAGTAGCAGCTGTCGCTGATACATTACCACTGGCTAAATGAGTTTGAATGTCGGCAACCGTAGAAGCCGCAACAGATGCACTCACAGGTAAGACAGTTGTTAAATATTCTGCAATTTGAGTAGGGGTTTCACCATTTTCTAATCGTGTACGCACACGTTCTAATAATTGCTGTGTACCACCGAGTAAGCCTGCCATATTAACATAGGCAAGACCTTCATTCACATTGCCACTATTCATTGCCGTTAGTGCTTTTTGTGTTAAATCTACGGCTTGATTGGTCAGTTGTTCTTGGCGTTCTAGGCTGGTTACACGATCAATCACGGCAGTTGCGACACCATTGGCAGCACCTGTAAAATTATTTGTACCTTGATAATCTACCAACGCACCAAAAGGTTGATCATAAATAACGCCCACGCTCCAGCGATCATTGACATCAGTTTTGACACCGCCACGGAAAAAGTCATAACGCTTAGCAATATCGCCAATTTCATTACCACTAGTATCTTTACCAGAGATATTGGCATCAATTAAAGTATAAGATGCTTCAGCATACGTTCCATCTTGTAAAAATGCAGTAATTTCTTGCCCAGAACGGTCTAAAGCAGCCGCATGTGCAGACACACTTCCTACTGCCATTACAGCAAAAGCTAGCGTTTTCATTTGAAAAGATTTTGCAAACATTGGACTCTCCTTGTCAGCATACAGAATATGAAAAAATCATCGGAATAAGTAATATTGAGTAAACTTAATATTACTGTATATTGAAAGATAGTAAATAAATTATATTAAACATTCAACAAATTAATGCAGAAAATATCTACGACTTTAGTTTGAGATAATGATTGAGTGCAAAGCAAAAAACACCCTAAAGTAGTACTCTAGGGTGCTTTTTTGAATGAGTGCAAATAATTTATGCTAAATTGCGTATGTTCAATTATACAGCATCAATAATTGCATTTAAGCTCGCACTTGGACGCATCGCTTGGCTTGCCAAAGTTTCATTTGGTGCATAGTAACCACCAATATCTACTGCTTTGCCTTGTACGCTATTCAATTCAGTTAAAATGCTTTCTTCTTGAGCAACTAATTTTTCCGCAACTGGAGCAAATTGTGCTTGTAATTCAGCATCTTGCGTTTGTGCTGCTAAGGCTTCTGCCCAATAGCGTGCGATGTAGTAGTGGCTACCACGGTTGTCCAATTCACCTGCTTTACGTTTTGGTGATTTGTCATTGAGTAATAATTGTTCAGTTGCTTTATCTAAAGCATCTGCCAATACTTGTGCTTTTGCATTGCCATTCTTTTGAGCCAAATCTTCAAGCGATACAGCAAGTGCAAGGAACTCGCCCAAGCTATCCCAACGTAAGTGGTTTTCTTCGTTGAATTGTTGAACGTGTTTTGGCGCAGAACCACCAGCACCTGTTTCAAACATACCACCACCGTTCATTAATGGAACGATAGATAACATTTTCGCAGATGTACCTAATTCTAAAATTGGGAACAAGTCTGTATTATAATCACGCAATACGTTACCTGTTACTGAAATGGTGTCTAAACCGTCTTTGATACGCTCAAGGCTAAATAAGCACGCATCAGCAGGAGCTAAAATGCGAATGTCTAAACCATTTGTATCGTGGTCTTTTAAGTATTGATTTACTTTTTTAATCAATTCTGCATCGTGAGCACGTTTTTCATCTAACCAGAATACCGCAGGAGTATCGCTTAAACGAGCACGGTTTACAGCCAATTGTACCCAATCTTTCACTGGAGCATCTTTTGTTTGGCAGGCACGCCAAATATCGCCAGCTTCTACTTGGTGTTCAATTAATACTTGACCTTGTTCATCAATCACTTGGACTGTACCGTCAGCAGTGATTTCAAATGTTTTGTCGTGTGAGCCGTATTCTTCTGCTTTTTGAGCCATTAAGCCCACGTTTGGCACGCTACCCATCGTTGTAGGGTCAAATGCACCATGCTTTTTACAGAAATCAATCACCGCAGTATAAATACCTGCATACGAGCTATCTGGAATTACAGCTTTTGTATCTTGTGCTTTACCGTCTTTGTCCCACATACGGCCAGAGTTACGAATCATTGCAGGCATTGACGCATCTACAATCACATCGCTTGGAACGTGTAGGTTAGTAATGCCTTTGTCGCTATCCACCATTGCTAAATCAGGTGCATTGGCATAAACATCAGCAATTTCTTGTTCAATTTTAGCACGCACATCAGCATCTAATTTTTCAAGGTTGGCTAATAAGTTACCAAAACCGTTATTGACATTCACACCTGCAGCTGCCAATTCTTGACCGTATTTTTCAAATACAGGAGCGAAGAATACTTTTACTGCATGACCGAAAATAATTGGGTCAGATACTTTCATCATGGTTGCTTTCATGTGCAATGAGAACAATACGCCTTGTGCTTTTGCATCTGCCACTTGTTCAGCTAAAAACTGTACAAGTGCTTTTTTGCTCATGAATGTACCATCTAAAATTTCGCCAGCTTTTAATGCTAAAGGCTTGCGTAATTCAGTTTTTGTACCATTTTTGTCGGTAAATACGAAAGAAACGGTTGTTGCATCGGCAACAGTTACTGATTGTTCATTGGCAAAGAAATCGCCAGAAGTCATGGTTGAAACGTGTGATTTGCTATCTGCAGACCATGCACCCATGCTGTGTGGATATTTTTTCGCAAAGTTTTTCACTGCTTTTGGTGCACGACGGTCAGAGTTACCTTCACGCAATACAGGGTTTACAGCACTACCTTTAATACGGTCATAACGTGCTTGAATATCTTGTTCAGCATCATTTTGTGGATTGGTTGGGTAGTTTGGTACATTGAAACCTTGAGCTTGCAATTCGGCAATGGCAGCATTTAATTGTGGTACAGAAGCACTGATGTTTGGTAATTTAATTACATTTGCTTCTGGTTGTTTTACCAATTCGCCTAATTGAGCTAAAGCATCAGGGATACGTTGTTCTTCGCTTAAAAATTCTGGGAAAGTTGCTAAGATACGACCCGATAAAGAAATGTCGGCAGTTTCTACAGCAATATTTGCACTTTTGGTAAAAGCACGAATGATTGGTAATAAAGACTTGGTCGCCAATGCTGGAGCTTCGTCTGTGTGGGTATAGATAATTGTGGCTTTACTGCTCATGAATAAAACTCCTAAAAACATTCCGCAATACTAACCGCTTTAGTATAGCACGCTTTATTAAAATTGAATAGCAATCTTGACTAAGAGCATTATCGCCTTTAGTCGTGTTTTTTGCTTATCTTTTATGCGAACAATGATGAAATTGTGTGAGTAATCACAGTGTGGATTTTACTCAAATTGCATGGTTAAAGGCGTACGCCCTGCTTTGCCATGCTGTAAAATCGGCATGAGCGTTTGCAAATTTTGTTTAATGCGTTGCGTGGTTTGTGCCGCATATTGTTGTGCTTCAGGTGTAATGCGTGGGTCGTGCTGTTGAAATAAGTAAGCATCTAACAAACGTTCAGCGTGCATACCATCACGGCAATAATGCAATACGCCTGCATCATGTTCAGCAAAAAGTGTGCCTACAGCCGTCGTTTCGGCAAATGCAATGCCGAGTGAAACATCTTCACCGCCTAGCGTTCTAAATAAATCATCTTGTGGAAAGCCACCACTTGCCAAAAAGAGATTGCGGCGGAAAATCATATTGCCACCGACCGTCATTTGTAAAATATCCCACGCTTTGGCTAAATCGGGGTGCTGTGCATAACGTGTCGCTAAATCCACAGGTGTTAATTTTAAACGCACCAAACTTAAAAAAGGCAAGAAGTGAAATGCCGCAATCACAGGCAATAAAGCATTGGCTTGATAGGCATCATCAGCATCTAAAAAAGCAATCAAATCGGCACGGCTTTGCATTGCACCCCA